>JAGQUO010000124.1 GCA_020438445.1 Solirubrobacterales bacterium | reverse complement strand
CCGGCTGGCCGAGACCGAGGCCGCCGATCCCGCGCCGGCCGGCTAGGCGCTGCCGGCGGCTTCGGCGGCCTCGCTGCGGCGGGCCCCCCCGACGGCCGTGCCCGATCCGGGTTTGGTCGCCGCCTGGCCCTGGCTGGTCCGGGCGAGGATCCCCATGCCGACGATGGTGGCGGCGAGGGCTCCGAGCGTCGCGGCGACCCCGGCCGGGGTCTCGTGCAGCGACTCCTCCATCAGGGTCGTCCCGATGACCACGCTCGTGATCGGGTCGAGCGCCATCATCGCGGCGAGCGCCGGGGCGAGGACGCCGGTGGTCAGCGCCAGCTGGTTGAAGGTCATCGAGACGTACCCGATCGCGATCAGCGCATAGAGGTGCCAGTCGGTGAAGACCCCGAAGAGGTGATCGCTGACCTCGTCGCCGACGGACTTCGTCAGCGCCGCGCTCAGCCCGAAGAGGATGCCGGTGACGATGCCGAGCAGCGTCGCCTTGATCGCCGGCCGCGCCTTCAGCGATGCGAGCGTCAGCGGAACGCAGACGCCGGCGAGGATCGCGCCGAGCAGGAGCCACTGGCCGACCGGAGCGTCGTCGCGGCCGCCGGTCGGGTTCGCGATCGTCAGGAACGCGATCAGCGAGGCGGTCACGAGGATCGCGGCGGCGATGTCGGAGCGGGTGATCCGCTGGGCGGTGAGGCGGTGGCCGAGCGGCAGGGCGAAGACCATCGAGGTCGCGAGCAGCGGCTGGACCACGGCGAGCCGGCCGATCGTCAGCGCGACCGCCTGCCCGACGAAGCCGAGGGCGTCGGCGGCGATGCCGGCGAGCCAGACCGGCTTGCGGGCCATCCGCAGGAGCAGCCCCGAGCTCGATCCCTCCATCGCATCGCCGCCCTCGAGGCCGGCCTTCTGCTGGAGCACGGTTCCGAGCGCGAACAGCAACGCGGCCACGAGTGCGAGGACGATGTCCAACGGAGCCTCAGCCGGGCGTCAGCGTCTCGGGCTTGACGACCTTCTCCTCGCCCTTGTAGCGCCGCTTCGAACGCTCGAGCTTGTCCGGCTGGTCCTCGTACCTGTTGCGCGCCCACCACGAGGTCGGCCGGGCGAGGCGGCAGGCGGTCACGATCGCGATCGGCGGCAGGTAGAGCCCGAGCACGCCCCAGATCAGCTTGCCCTTGAGGAAGCAGATGCCGACCAGGGACCAGTTGATCGCGATCGAGACGACCAGGAGCAGGATTCCCTCGAACCCGCCGCCGCCGCTGCTGAGATCGATCGGGTAGGCCCCGAGCACCATGAACCCGGAGACGATCGCGAAGACGATCACCGCGTCGATCGACTGCCGTCCCTGCTCGGACCAGTAGACGTCGTCGAGGTGGAGCCAGAGCGCGAACTCGTCGAGCGTCAGGGCGGCGCCGACCCCGAACACGATCGCCGTCACCTCGAGCGGGGCCTGCACCGCCACCGCCAGCAGCCCGGCCGCCAACAGCAGGCAGATGCCCCAGACGAGATGGTGGATGTGGGTGTCGCCGGCTTCGATGTCGCCGAGCCACGAGAAGCGCTCGGCCCGGATCGAGTGGGTGATGAAGCGGGTGATCCCGAACGTCGCGCCGAAGGCGATCAACAGCAGCAGGGCCGGCAGCTCGCCGGAGTCGACGAGGTCCGAGTCGACCGAAGCCTGGAGGTCTGCGAGCGGGACGAGCATCGGGGGTTTCTACCGCACGCCCGGCTCCGAGGCGGCTGCGGCCGCCGGCGGACGAGGGAGTGGGCGCGGCTGGTTTCGAACCAGCGACCTTCCGCGTGTGAGGCGGACGCTCTCCCACTGAGCTACGCGCCCTCGGGCGCCGGATTCTAGGCCGCGGCGCCCGCACGAGGGAGGCGTGGCAGGATCGGGCGGGTGACCGAGCGCGAGAAGATGCTGGCCGGCGAGCCCTACGATCCCCGGGACCCCGAACTGGTTGAGGAGCGCCGGCGGGCCCAGGGCGCGGTGATCGCCTTCAACGCCGAGCCGGACGAGGTGCGACGGCTGCAGGTGCTTCGTGGGCTGCTCGGCTCCTTCGGCGATCTCTCTCTGATCGTGCCGCCGTTCTTCTGCGACTACGGGACCCACCTCCACCTCGGCTACGACTCCTTCGTCAACACGAACTCGGTGTTCCTCGACTGCGCCGAGATCCGGGTCGGGGACCATGCCCGGATCGGCCCCGGGGTACAGGTCCTGGCGGCCGACCATCCGCGCGAGCCGGAGCAGCGGGTCGCCGACTTCGAGCTGGCCGCACCGGTCACGATCGGCGCCAGGACCTGGATCGGCGCCGGCGCGATCATCTGCCCGGGCGTGACGATCGGCGAGCATTCGATCGTCGGTGCCGGCAGCGTCGTCGTCCGGGACGTGCCCGAGCGGGTGATGGCCGCCGGCAACCCGTGCCGCGTCATCCGTGAGCTCTGAGCCGGCCCGCCACGCCAACCTGCAGAAACGCCACACCACGAGACGTTTCTGCAGTCTCGGTGAGCAGCGGTGGTCGCGAGGCGCCTAGAGGCCGACGCCACCGGTCTCGGCGACCGGATCGGCCGCGTCGCGCTCGAAGCCCGACGCCGCCCGGGGCCGGATGCCGCCACCGCCACCGCCCTTGCCGGGCTGGAGGCCGCCGCCGGGACCGGCGTTGCCGCCGCCCTTGCCACCACCGCCGCTGCCACCGTCCTTCCCGGCACCGCCGGCACCGGCCGCGCTGCCGGGGCAGCGCATCGTGTAGACGGTCTTCGCCGGATGTCCCGGGCGGGCGTCGGAGTGGTTCCAGGAGAGATGCAGGTGATGGCCGCGCCCGTGGCCCGCGTCGCCGTTGTAGCCGACCCAGCGCCAGGGAGCGACGGGCTGGTTCTGCACCGGCTCGGCTCGCTTGGCGAGACGCGAGACCAGCTTCCAGCTGCCGCCGTTCGCCTTGTCGGGGACGATGTCGAGGGCCAGGCCGATCGGATGCTCGCCGTTGGCGGCATGCACGGGGTCGTTCGAGTAGCCGTCGGTGATGAAGATCTTGTACCTGCGGACCAGGTACTTGATGTCCGGGAGCAGCCGGCGGTCGATCCGCTCCCCCGGGAAGCCGGGGATCGGGACGAACTTGCCGCCCCCGGTCGTGCGGCAGAGACCGGCGCCGAGCTTCTTCGTGCGCATCTTGCCCGGCGCGCTCGCAGCGAGTGCGCCGACGGCGAGAAGGACGAGCAGTGACGCGAGGAGGACCTGTGCGCGGCGAAGTTGCATCCTCCACTAGGTTCGGAAGCACGATCGGATCCTTGAATCGCGGCAGGTTTTGAACACGATCGTTCAGGGCGGGAGCCCAGCGCCCTGCGTCGATCAGGGCGGTCAGGTCAAGCAAGAGGGTGGCGCAGCGGCCTCCGGCCGTAAGCCGCCCGATGACGCCGAGTTGACCAGGCCGGATCGGCGCAGGACCGTGCGGCCCGCCTTCGAAAGGCGGACCTCCGGGCGTGCCCGTCGTGGCTTGCTCTGGCCAGGCTGATCCGCGGCGCTTGCGGGCTGACGCTTAAGGCTGCTTCCTTCCGGACCTGACCTGATTCGCGGGCTCACATCGCGCGGGACCTGGCCGTCAACGCTGCCCGCGACGTACTGGCCCCGAAGGCCGGATCCTCGGGCGGGCGTTCAGCCCCGCTGGAGCGGATTGCGGGTACAGGGCTCCGCTAGGTCCCCGCTCAGCACGGTCCGCGGGCCATGGTAGCGGCCGCGGTCATCCGTGGGGATGGAGATGGTCCTCGGCCATCCGCTTCAGCGCCGGCCGGTCGATCTTGCCGGTCGGGTTGAGCGGCATCTCGTCGATCACCACGACCTCCTCCGGCGCCTTGTAGCCGATCCGATCGCGGCAGTGGACGATCAGATCGGCGCTGGAGGGGACCGGCACGCCCTCGCGCAGGGTCACGTACGCACGCACGTTCTCGCCGTGGACGTTGTCGTGGATGCCGACGACCCCGGCGAGGTCGACCGCGGCGTGCTCCATCAGCGCCGACTCGACCTCGAGCGGGCTGATGTTGGACCCGTCGTGGACGATCACCTGCTTCTTGCGCCCGAAGAACCAGAGGTAGCCGTCCTCGTCGCAGCGGGCGAGGTCGCCGGAGTCCAGCCAGCTCTCGGCGACCACCTCGGCGGTCGCCTCCGGCGCCTGCCAGTAGCCCTGCATCCGGCTCCGGCTGCGGATCCAGACGCGACCGACCGTCCCGGCTCCGCAGGTCCCGCCGGCCTCGTCGCGGATCTCGATGCTGAAGCCGGCGATCGGCGGCCCGATGCTCCCCTGCTTGATCACGCCCGACGGCGGGTTCAGGGTCGCCAGCCCGACCTCCGTCATCCCGTAGCCCTCGTCGATCGGGAACCCGGCCGCCTCGGCGAACTCGCGGAGCAGCTCGGTCGAGACCTTGTCGGCGCCGGCGCGGCAGATCCGCAGGCTCTCGAAGTCGCCCGGATCGAGGTCGTGATCGCGGATCAGGGCCGCGAGCGCCGCCGGGATCATCGCCAGGACCGTGGGCCGGTGGGCGCGCAGCAGGGGCAGGATCTCGTGGCTGTCGAACGTCCTCGCGATCACGACCCTGCCGCCGACCGAGAGCGTCGTCAGCGACCACAGGAACGAGCCGATGTGGGACATCGACGAGCCCGGCAGGAAGACGTCTTCGGCGGTGAGCCCGAACGCGTCGATCGCGCTGGCCATCATCCAGCGCAGCGTCTCGTGGGTGTGGGTGACTCCCTTCGCCGGGCCGGTGCTGCCCGACGTGAAGAAGATCGCCGCCGGATCGCCCGGCGCCGGCGCCGACGGCGCCGCCTCGGGCCGCTCGCCCGACATCAGCTCCTCGAGCCGCACCGCGCCGCCCTCGGGGGCCCCGTAGCGGACGGTTCCGAGGCGGAGCCCGCCGGCCAGCTCGCTCCCGGCGAGGTCGGCGTCGCGTTCGGCATGGGCGACGATCGCCGCCGCGCCGCTCACCGACAGCGCATGGTCGATCTCCCGGGCCGTGTACCTGTAGTTCAGGGGCGTCGCAACCAGGCCGGTCCGGAAGCACGCCAGGTAGTGAACGAGCAGCGCGGTCCGGTTGGGCATCAGCGACGCGATCCGATCGCCCGGCTGGAGCCCGAGCTCGAGGTAGGCGGCGGCGAGCGTGGCGGCACGGGCGTCGAGCTCCTCCCAGCTCAGCTCGTCCTCCGCCGACACCACGGCGATCGCGCCCGGATCCGTCTCGAGCCCGCGCGCGAGCAGCTCCCCCAGTGGCGGGGCCGGCCGTTCGAGCTCCGTCCCGTTGACCAGCATCGCCGGCGATCCTAGTCGCTGCGGCGAGCGGCGAGGCCGGCGGGGACGCCGCGTCTAGACTGCCCCGAAGTGGCCGAGCAGTCCCTCTATCGCCGTCATCGCCCGCAGTCGTTCGCCGAGGTGGTCGGACAGGAGCACGTGGTGCGGACCCTGAGCAACGCGATCGAGCGCGACCGCGTCCACCACGCCTACCTCTTCGTCGGCTCGCGTGGAACGGGCAAGACCTCGATGGCGAAGATCCTCGCCCGCTCGCTGAACTGCGCCCAGGGGCCGACGCTGGAGCCATGCGGGGTCTGCGACTCGTGCGTCGCGATCGCCGCCGGCAGCTCGATGGACGTGATCGAGATGGATGCGGCCTCGAACCGGTCGGTCGACGACATCCGCGAGCTGCGCGAGCGCGTCAGCTACGCCCCGCCGGAGGGCACCTGGAAGGTCTACATCCTCGACGAGGCGCACATGCTGACCCGGGAGGCCTGGAACGCGTTCCTGAAGACGCTCGAGGAGCCGCCGCCGAACACCGTCTTCGTCCTCGCGACGACCGAGGCGCACAAGGTGATGCCGACGATCGTCGATCGCTGCCAGCGTTTCGACTTCGCCCGCCCGTCGCCGGAGGAGATCGCGATCGTCCTTCGGCGCGCCTCGGAGGCGGAATCGATCGCGATCGAGGACGGGGCGGTCGCGGCGATCGCCCGCGCCGCCAACGGGAGCTTCCGCGATGCCCTCGGGACCCTCGATCAGCTCGTCGCCTACAGCGGCAGCGAGATCGCCACCGCGGACGTCCTCGCCGTCCTCGGCGTCGCCGACTCCGAGCTGCTCTACCGGGCGTCGGAGGCGATCGCCGCCGGCGACGGAGCCGAGGCGCTGCGGGTCAGCGCCGCCATCTCCCGGTCCGGGCACGACCCGGCCCGTTTCGCCGCCGATCTGATCGCTCACCTCCGCCAGCTCCTCGTCGTGGCGACGCTCGGCGAGATTCCCGACCACTTCCTCGTCGTGGACGGGCAGGAGGCCCGGATCTCCGACCAGGCTTCCCGCCTCGGAGAGGTCGCTCTCGTCCGTGCAATCGACGAGCTGTCGGCTGCGCTGACCGCCATCCGCGAGGGCGACGAGGCGCGGATGACCGTCGAGCTCGCGCTCCTGCGCTCCGCCAAACCCGAGATCGATCCCTCGCGGGCGGCGCTCAACCAGCGGATCGAGCGTCTCGAGCAGGCGCTGGCGGGCGGCCCGCCGGCGGC
>JAGQUO010000123.1 GCA_020438445.1 Solirubrobacterales bacterium | reverse complement strand
GATTGCGATCAGATCGCCGCAGGCCGCTCCGCCCGCAGCTCCGCGAGCGGAGCCCGGCTCCGGCTCGCCGACGCGCGAGCCGTCTTCCAGATAGGCCTCGAATGCGACGGAATCCACCGTCCGAAGGGTAGAGCGGGCAGGTCCGGTCCTGCCGATCGCCGATTCGTGAAAGGCTGGTAGCCGTCCACGGGGAAGGAGAGGTGAGGAGCGTGAGGGTCAGGGCCGGTCTGGTCGTGGTTGCAGGGCTCGCATCGACGCTGGTCGCCGCGAGCGCGGCTGCCGCGTCGACGCACCCGCTGGAGCCGATCGCGATCAAGCACCTTCCGGTCGCGGACGGCTACTCGGCGATGAGCGAGCCCGATTGGCTGCCGGACGGCCGGAGGATGGTCGTGGTGCTCCGCCCCGCCGCCGACGGGGGCGATCAGATCGGGGTGATGCGGCGGAACGGTTCGGGCCTTCGCTGCCTGACCTGCGGGCTCGATCCGACGACGATCACCGGTCCGCCGCCGGATGACCGCCCGATCGGGTTCGGAAAGCCGTTCGCCTTCTCCGACGGCAAGCGGCTGCTGATGCGGCTCGGGATCCAGCCGGGCCAGCCCGGGGCCGTGACCCAGAACTTCGTCTACGCGATCCTCGAATGCGCACCGAGCGTCGCCGACTGCGAGCAACGCGACCTCGTCCCGCTGAACCTCCCCGGCGGCGGCATCGCCCAGGGCGTCCAGAATCGCGAAGCGCGGCTGTCGCCCGACGGGCGCTGGGTCGCGTGGACCGAGCTCAGCGCCGCGGGCCCGCGGATGTCGGTCGGGCGCCTGCAGCGCAATGCCGGCGACTACACGCTCGCCGGCGTCCGCATCCTGAACCCGGACGCGCCGCTGAACGGCGACTCGGAGAACTGGCGCGCCGTCTCCCCGTCGTTCGAGTTCAAGAACTTCTCGGTCGACGGGCGCCACGCCTTCTATTCGTCGATGTACGACGCCGAGAACTTCGACACCTTCGAGGTCGATCTCCGCACCGGAGAGCGTGAGCGGGTGACGCGACAGACCGAGTGGGACGAGGACATCTCCGACTCGCCGTCGGGCGGCACGCTCTCGCAGTACACCTCGCGGGGATTCGGCCGGATGGTCGCCCTCGCCCAGGTGCCGCGGCCGCCGTTCGTCGACGCGATGCTCTTCACCTGGACCGGGCGCTTCATGCTCAACCAGGTGAATCGCAAGTGCCTGCTCGAGCCCTGGGTGATGCCGGCCACGGGTCCGCGCAGGGGCTTCTTCGGACAGCCGGTGAACCCCGATCTGGACCCGGGCTGGGACAGCCGGACGCTGGGGTCGTGGAGTCCGGACGGGACCCGGCTGCTGTTCTGGGAGGCGCGCTCGGACGCGACCGGCGAGGAGGACCCGGTCGGGCGGATCACGATCGCGCGCTTCCCGGCCCGCTCCCCCGCCGAGCACACCGCGGCCCCGACGCCGGCCCCGAAGTGGGCCCCCAGGCGGGACGACTACGCCGGCTACCACTCGAACACCGGGACCTTCGTCGTCCAGGGCGCCGACTCGGGGACCGCGACCGTGACGATCGCCGGCTCGTTCTTCGCCGGCACCGAGTCCGTCACCTACGAGGATTACTCCGACGACGGGCGCACCTTCCTCGACGGCACCGAGTCGGTCGACGAGCCGTCGATCCTCGGCAGTCTGCAGTGGAACGCCGACCTGCGCGTGAGCGGCGCCCACCGCGGCGTGCTGAAGAGCGACCTCGAGTTCGTCACCGGCGGCCTCGCCACCGGCACGATCCTCTCCCGGCTCGACGGTCGCGAGCGGACCTCGCTGCCACCGCCCCGGTGCCGGCCGCTGCGGGTCCCGAGGCTCCGGGTCTCGCGGGCCGGGCGGCATGGC
Source organism: Solirubrobacterales bacterium (assembly GCA_020438445.1). Taxonomy (GTDB): domain Bacteria; phylum Actinomycetota; class Thermoleophilia; order Solirubrobacterales; family 70-9; genus RHKX01. The sequence continues at coordinate 4,725 of JAGQUO010000123.1, read as the reverse complement.
GAGCGGATGCGCATCCGCGTCCGCTCGCGGATCACCGGCGATCGGAGGCTCCGCCCGGTCATCGGAGCCGCGGTGACGGCCGGCGGTCACTCGGCGACGACCAACGACCACGGCGTTGCGAAGCTGCCGGTGGCGGGCGGTGCGATTCGCGCCGAGGCCGCGGGCTTCCGGCCGGCGGGCTGAGGTGCCTGAGGCGGCCGGGCCCCCGGGGCCGCTACGGGTAGGCCGGGACCTGCTTGCCCTTGTAGAGGGCGTCGTCGATCGCCTGGTTGACGCTCTGGGCGCCGCGGAAGCCGTAGGAGACGGTGGCGGTCGGGACCGAGCCGGTGAGCTTGCGGGGGCGGATGACCACGAGCGCCGGGGTGCGGCTGACGTTGACCCCGGCGGTGATGCGGGCGTACTTGGCGATGTCCTTGACGTTGACGACGAAGACCTCGACGTCGCCGCGCCTGCGGAGGGTCTCGGTCGTGGTCTTGACCCGCTTGTCGGCGAAGGCCTTCGGATCGACGACGAGGAGCGCGATCGTCTTGTTCTTGGCGAAGGCGACGAGGACGTCCTGAGGAAGGCCCTTGGACGGGAGCAGGCCGTCGCCGACCGAGCCGCCCGACGGGGGCGCGGTGGTCGGCGGAGCCGAGGGAGTGGCCGTGGCCGAGCTCGATGCCGGCGGCGTCGCGGTGGCACTGGTGGCCGGGGCGGCCGAATCGGTCACCGGCGGCGCCGAGGCGGTGCCTTCGATCGCGGGTGCCGTGGTCGTCGCGGAGTCGGTGGCGTCGGAGCCGCCGCCCTTGCTGAGGACCTGGGTGAAGAGGATGACCGCGAAGGCGATCGCACAGACCGCGAGGACGATCATCTGCACCTTCGGATCCTCGTTCAGCGCCTTTCTCATCGTGCGCCTCCCGAACGGGCGAGCGGCCGGACCGTGCGGGCGGCCCAGCGCATCGCCGAAATCATGGGCTCCAACTCGCCGGTGCCGCCCGGCTTCTGAACCCTGTAATACAGGGGGGAACCTGCCACTACACCCAGGGGCGCAACGGACGACGGCTCCCGAGCCATTCGTGTTGGTTCACAATTGGAGCGACTGTCGTACGAGCTCGGGCCCATGAGGAAACTACCAAGGCAGTTCGGCGGGCGGGACGAAAACCTTGAGCGGCCCGGACACGAAGGCCCGATTCCGCAACTCAGCTTTCGAACGCGTCCAGCGCCCGGGCGGGGTCGTCGGCGATCGTCAGGGCCCTGACGCGGTCGCCGTCGAAGTCCAGCTCGAGCGCGATCGGCGAGCTGTCGCCCACCTCCCCCTCCTCCCGCCACACGTATTCGACCGAGCCGAGAACGAGGACCCGATCGCCGCGGGTGTGGGTGGCGGCGATCGCATAGCGCTTGTCGAGGTGGTCGTAGCGCTTCTGCGCCCAGCGGATCACCGCGTCCAGCCCCCGGTGGACGCTGCGCCCGGTCCGGATCTCGGCGGCGGGGTCGAACGCCGCCTCGATCAGCTCCGGGTCCTGGGAGTCGATCGCGGCGAGTGCGCGCGCGGCCAGCTCCGCCCGCTCGCCGCTCACTGCGGAGCGGGGCTTCGGACCGTCACGCCGAGCTCGCGGAGCTGGCGCTCGTCGACGGGCGCGGGGGCGCCGGTGAGCGGGTCGCCGCCGGAGGCGGTCTTCGGGAAGGCGATGACGTCGCGGATCGAATCGGTTCCGGCAGCCAGGGCGCAGATGCGATCGATGCCGTAGGCGATCCCGCCGTGGGGAGGCGCGCCGTAGCGGAGCGCCTCGAGCAGGAAGCCGAACCGGGCCTCGGCCTCCTCGGCATCGATCCCGAGCAGCCGGAACACCTGCTCCTGCCGGCCCGGGTCGCTGATGCGGATCGAGCCGCCGCCGATCTCCGAGCCGTTCCAGACGAGGTCGTAGGCCCGGGCGCGGATCGACGCCGGGTCGGCCTCGTCGATATCGCCCTCGAACGAGGTGAACGGATGATGGATCGCCGTCCACCGGCCCTCGTCCTCGTCCCACTCCAGAAGCGGCCAGTCGACGATCCAGCAGAACGCGTTCGCACCGGCGGGGATGTCCCCCCAGCGATCGGCGAGGCGCGTCCGCATCGTCCCAAGCACCTGGTTGGCGACCTTCGGCTGATCGGCGACGATCAGCAGCAGATCGCCCTCCTCGGCGCCGAGCGCGGAGTTCAGGGCGGCGAGCTCGGCTTCGGTGAGGAACTTCGCCGTCGGCGAGCGCCAGCCGTCGCCCTCGCGGAAGGCCCAGACGAGGCCCTTCGCCCCGAGCTCCTGCGCGTCGGCGATCAGCCCGTCGAGCTCGGAGCGGGCCAGCTCGCGCCTGCCCGCGTTCATGCCCTTGACGATCCCGCCGCCGTCGATCGTCCCGCGGAAGACACGGAACTCGGTCTCACGCAGCTGATCGGTCAGGTCGGTCAATTCCATGCCGAAGCGGAGATCCGGCCGATCGGTGCCGAAGCGGGCGATCGCGTCGTCGTGGGAGAGGCGCCGGATCGGCAGCTCGACGTCGATCCCGGCGACGGCGAGCACGCGCTGCATCAGCCGCTCGTTCACCTCGATCACGTCCTCGGGCTCCACGAACGACATCTCGATGTCGAGCTGGGTGAAGTCGGGCTGGCGGTCGGCTCGCAGGTCCTCGTCCCGGAAGCAGCGCGCGATCTGGTAGTAGCGCTCGAACCCTCCGACCATCAGCAGCTGCTTGAAGAGCTGCGGTGATTGGGGCAGCGCGTAGAAGGAGCCCTGCTGGAGGCGGCTCGGGACGAGGAAGTCGCGGGCGCCCTCCGGGGTCGAGCGGGTCAGCACCGGCGTCTCGATCTCGATGAATCCGTCGCCGTCGAGCTGCTCGCGCATCGCGGCGACGATCCGCGCGCGGAGCAGGAGCGCCTCGCGCATGTGCTCGCGGCGGAGGTCGAGGTAGCGGTAGCGCAGGCGCGTCTCCTCCCCCGCCTCGCTCGCGCCGCGACCCTCGATCTCGAAGGGCGGCGTCCGCGCGTCCGACAGCAGCTTCGCCTCGGCCACTCGCAGCTCGTAGGCGCCGGTCGGGATCTCCGGGTTGACGGTCTCGGCCGAGCGCTCGACGACGGGTCCGCGGACGCTGATCACGTCCTCGGGGCGGAGGCGATGCCCGAGCTCGAAGGCGGTGCCGCTGTCGTCGGGGTCGAAGACGAGCTGCACGAGCCCGGTCCGGTCGCGCAGATCGATGAAGACGAGGCCGCCGTGGTCGCGCCGGCGGTTCACCCAGCCGGCGATGCGGGCCTCGCCTCCGACCCGGTCGGCGCGGATCTCCCCGCACCAGGTGTCGCGGTAGGAGTTGCCGCGCTGAGCGGGGAAATCGGGGGCCTTCGCGGGCATGTCGGAGCGATCGGTCACGGTCGCGCAGTCTTGCAGCCTCCCGGCGGCGCTAGTCGCCCGCGCCGAGCTCGGATGCGATCGAGGCGCGGTCGACGTCCCGCTGCTCGCCGCTCTCCATGTCGCGGAGCTTGGCGGTCCCGTCGGGCTCGAGGATGACCGCGTACCGGGCCCGTGAGCGATCGGCCTGCTTCATCTGGCCCTTGAAGCTCCGGTCCGCGAGGTCGAGGTCGGCGGCGAGGCCGCGATCGCGAAGCTCGGCGACGAGGGCGAACGCCCGCTCGCGCTCCTTCGCCGAGACGACGAAGACGTCGATCGCCTCGGGCTCGGGCGGCGACTCCATCGCGAGCAGGATCCGCTCGATCCCCGCGGCCCAGCCGACCGCCGGAGTCGCCGGGCCGCCGAGCAGCTCGACCAGCCCGTCATAGCGGCCGCCACCGCCGATCCCCGACTGGGCGCCGAGGCGGTCGCAGGCGAACTCGAAGACCGTGCGGTTGTAGTAATCGAGGCCGCGGACCAGCGAGCCGTCGAGGGCGTAGGAGACGCCGGCCGCGTCGAGGAGCGCGCGGACCTCGGCGAAATGCTCGTCGTCCTCGCCGGCGAGCCGGTCGAGCATCCGCGGAGCGCCGTCCATCACCGCCCTCGTGCCCGGGTGGTCGGAGTCGAATGCGCGCATCGGGTTGGAGTCGATCCGGTCACGGACCTCGTCGGAGAGCTCGCCCTCGTGATCGCGCAGGTACTCGCGGAGCTCGTCGCGGTATTCGGCCCGTGCCCCGGGCGAGCCGAGCGAGGAGAGGAGCAGACGCGCATCGCCGATTCCGAGGTCGGTGAGGATCCCGTCGAGGAGGATGATCAGCTCCGCGTCGACCATCGGAGAGTCGGAGCCGATCGCCTCGGCCCCGACCTGGTTGAACTCGCGGAAGCGCCCCTCCTGCGGACGCTCGTAGCGGAAGAACGGCCCCCGGTACCAGAGCTTCACCGGCTGCGGGAGCCGGTGCATCCCGTGTTCGATGTAGGCGCGGCAGATCGGCGCCGTGCCCTCCGGCCGCAGCGTGATCGAGCGCCCGCCCTGATCGTCGAAGGTGAACATCTCCTTGCGGACGATGTCGGTGGACTCCCCCACCCCGCGCGCGAACAGCCCCGTGTCCTCGAAGGCCGGCGTCTCGATCCGGCCGTAGCCGGCGGCACCCAGTCGGCGCTCGGCCGCGGCGGCGACGGCCGCACGCGCCGCTCCGTCGCCCGGGAGGACGTCGAAGGTGCCCTTGGGCGCCTGGTGTCTGGATGCCCTGTTCTTCGCGGCCATTCGCGAGTGCGACCTTAGTCGTTCAGATGGCGATCAGGACGATTCCGGCGAGCGCAGCGGTCACGCCGAT
>JAGQUO010000122.1 GCA_020438445.1 Solirubrobacterales bacterium | reverse complement strand
GCATCGACTACCTGACCAAGTTCATCCTCAACGCCTCGAACTCGCTCAACGGCTTCGACCAATTCGGCCATTTCCTGCTCGCGCAGCTCCAGATCAACAACTGCGTCGAGTACGTCACCGCACCGGTCACCGGCTGCGACACCCGCTGGTTCGACGACAGGACCACCCAGGCCGCGCCGACGAAGGCGCCGGAGGCGGATCCGGTCGATCCGGCGCTCGGCCTCGACCTTCCGGATCCCTCCGAGCCGTCGGCGCCGCTCGCGCCCGGCGACTCGTCCTCGGCGAACGGGACCGATGCCGGCGGCGAGTCGGGCGGCGACGCGACGACGGCACAGTCGGGCAAGGGGACCAAGGACCTCCTCAACTTCCTGATCGGGAGCGGCGGCTGATGCGCCGCGGGCAGTCACCGCTGAACGCGGCCTTCCGGAACCCGACGGTGATCGGCGCGCTCGCGGTGCTGATCACGATTCTCGCGGTGTTCCTGGCCTACAACGCCAACAACGGCCTTCCGTTCGTCGAGTCCTACCGGCTGACCGCGCAGGTGCCCAACGCTGCGGCCCTGGTGCCGAACAACGAGGTCAGGATCGGCGGCGTCCGCGTCGGCGTCGTCGAGTCGATCACCCCGGTCGCACAGGAGGACGGGACCTACACCGCCGATCTCGCCCTGAAGCTGGACAAGTCGGTCGAGCCGCTGCCCGAGGACTCGACGGTGATCATCCGCTCGCGCTCCGCGCTCGGGCTCAAGTACCTGCAGATAACCCGTGGCACCTCCGATCAGGGCTATCCGGCGGGCTCGGTGATGCCGCTGACAGCGGCGCGACCCGAGCCGGTGGAGTTCGACCAGTTCCTCTCGACCTTCGACGAGCCGACCCAGAGGAACATCCAGGAGAACCTGACCGAGTTCGGCAACGCCCTCGCCGGCCGCGGCCCGAACATCAACGCCGCCATCGGCGCCCTGAAGCCCCTGATGCCCCGCCTCGAGCGCGTCATGCGCGACATCTCCGACCCCAGAACCGGAATCGGGCCGTTCTTCACCGCGCTGTCGCAGTCAGCTTCCGAGGTCGCCCCGGTCGCGCAGACGCAGGCGCAGATGTTCGTCGACCTCGACACGACCCTCGCCGCGTTCGCGGACGTCGCCCGCCCCTACCTGCAGGAGACGATCTCGAAGACGCCAGTGACCCTGCGGACCGCCAGCGACACGCTGCCGCGGATCCGGCCCTTCCTCGTCAACTCGCGCAAGCTCTTCGTCGACCTCCAGCCCGGGACCGCCGCCGCCGCCGTCTCCGCCGACACGATCGCCTCCGCGCTTCGCGTCGGCGTCCCGGTCCTGCGGGCCGCTCCGCAGCTCAACGACCAACTCCCGCCGACCGCCGCGGCTCTGCGGCGCTTCAACGACGACGGCGACGTCCGGCAGGGGATCGGCCGGCTGATCGACCTCTCGGAGTCGCTCGGCCCGCCGCTCAGGTTCATCGCTCCGGCTCAGTCGGTCTGCAACTACGCGACGCTCCTGGTCCGCAACGCCTCCGATGCGACCAGCAAGGGCAACGCGGAGGGCAACTGGCAGCGCGCGAGCGCGCTCAACAGCCCGTCGGGACCGAACAACGAGGGCGGACCCTCCTCAGCGCCGGCGAACGGCGGCGGCGGGTCGGAGGATCCGCAGAACAAGAACTACCTGCACGTCAACCCGTACCCGAACACCGCATCGGCGGGCCAGAGCCCGACCGAGTGCGAGGCCGGCAACGAGCCGTACGCGATCGGCAAGCAGTCGATCGGCAACGTCCCCGGCAACCAGGGCGTCCGGACCGAGGATCAGATCAACTTCCAGCTGCGGAAGGGGGGTGAGAAGTGATGGCCCGCTCGCGTCGCTCGAAGCCCGGCGAAAAGCAGGACTTCAACGAGGGCATCTATCACCGTCCACCCCTCGGGCTCAGCTTCTTCAAGACCGGCGTCGTGGTCCTGATCGTGCTGCTCGTCCTCGTCTACTTCGCCTTCGCGAAGCAACTGCCGTGGAGCAGCCCGGGCTACACAGCCACGGCGACCTTCGTCGACGCCTCGACGCTGCGCCAGAGCGCTCCGGTCCGGATCGCCGGCGTCAACGTCGGCGAGGTGACCAGCGTCGAGGCCGACGGCGAGGGCGCCGCGAAGGTCACCTTCTCGGTCGACCCGGAAGGGCTGCCGATCCATGACGACGCCCGGATCACGATCCGCCCGCGCCTGTTCCTCGAGGGCAACTACTTCCTCGACCTCCGCCCCGGCAGCCCGAGCGCGCCCGACCTGGCCGACGGCGGCTCGATACCCGTCACCCAGACCGCGACCGCGGTCCAGCTCGACCAGGTCCTGACCGCGTTGCAGAAGCCCGACCGCCGCAATCTCGGGGACCTTCTCGCCGGGTTCGGCGGTGCGCTGGACGACGAGCCGACGCCCGAGATGGACGTGGGAATGGACCCGGAGGTCAAGGGCCTGTCCGGCGCCGAGGCGATCAACCAGAGCTTCGACTACGGAGGGGACGCCGGTCGCAGCTCGTCCCAGGTCAGTCAGGCTCTCCTCGGCGAGCAGGCGGGGGACCTGCGCGGCCTGATCAAGTCCAGCGCCAGCGTCTTCCAGCAGCTCGCCAGCGTCGACAGCGAGCTCAGCGACCTGATCACCAACTTCTCGATCACCACCGGTGCGCTGGCCTCGGAGTCGCAGAGCCTCCAGGACACGCTCGCCGAGCTCGCGCCGACGGTCGAGCAGGCCCAGCGCGACCTGCCGGTGATCAACGCCTCCTTCCCGCCGCTCCGGACTTTCGCGCGCGAGCTCACCCCGAGCGTGAAGGAGCTCCCGGGGACGATCCGCGCCGGCCTGCCATGGCTGCGGCAGACCGACCAGCTCGTCCAGAAGAACGAGCTCGGCGGGATCGTCGACGACCTCCACGCCGCGACGCCGCTGCTCTCTCAGGGGACCGCGAACCTCAACGGGCTGCTCCTCCAGCTCGGGCGCTTCAGCCGCTGCCAGAGCCAGGTCCTGACGCCGACCGGGAACCAGGTCATCAACGACCAGTTCGCGACCGGTCAGTCGAGCTTCCGCGAGTTCCTGTACGGGACGGCGGCGCAGTCGGGCCAGGGCGCCACCTTCGACGGCAACGGACAGTTCCTCCGCGTCCAGCCGGGTGGCGGCCCCTACGAGGTGGCCGCCGACATCCCCGACGGCCTGCCGCCGAACGACACCATCAACTGGGGCCGGGCGATCGCCGCACCGATCGGCACCCAGCCGCTGAAGCCGTCGAAGGCGCCGCCCGTCCGCACCGACGTCCAGTGCTTCAAGAGCGACCCGCCGAATCTCAACGGCCCGCAGGCCGCCGTCGGCGCCCCCGCTGACCCTCTGACGCCGTTCCCGGGACCGTGAAGAAGGCGCTGCGGACATACACGCGCGACTTCATCGCGATTCTCGCCCTCGGCGCGATCGGCCTTGCGGCGCTGTTCATCATCCTCTCGCAGCAGAGCACCGCGCTCCCGTCCTGGTTCCCGTTCCTCGGGGAGGACCGGTTCGAGCTGAAGACGGAGTTCCAGACCGCGCAGGCCGTGACTCCCGGCCAGGGCCAGACGGTCAACCTGTCGGGCGTCGAGATCGGGGACGTCAGCGACGTCCAGCTCGAGGACGGGGTCGCCGTCGTCACCATGCAGGTCGATCCCGAGTTCGCCGAGCTCATTCATCCCGACGCCTCGGCGTTGCTGCGCCCGCGGACCGGCCTGCAGGACATGACGATCGAGCTAGACGCGGGCACCGAGACCGGCGAGATCCCCGAGGGCTACACGATTCCGCTCGCCAACTCGGCACCGAACGTCAATCCCGACCAGATCCTCGCCTCGCTCGACGGCGACACCCGCGCCTACCTACGGCTGCTCCTCGCCGGCGGCGCCGAGGCATTCGGGACCCGGAAGAAGAGCCAGAACTTCGCCCAGGTCCTGCGTCGCCTCGATCCGACCGTGCGCGACATCGCCAAGATCAACACCGAGATCGCGAAGCGCCGGAGCAACCTCCGTCGCGTGGTCACGAACTTCAAGCTGATCGCCGAGGAGCTCGCCAAGTCCGACACCAACCTGACCGGCTTCGTCCGCTCCCAGAACGCGGTCTTCGGCGCCTTCGCACAGTCGGAGGCCAACCTGCGCCAGACCCTCCGCGACCTGCCGGGCGCGCTGCGGTCGACCCGCGAGGCACTCGGCGCCGGCTCGACCCTGGCGACCCAGCTCAAGCCTGCGCTGACCGACCTCACGCCTCAGGCCCGGGCCCTCGGGCCGGCACTGCGGGCGCTGCGGCCGTTCTTCCGCAAGACCGAGCCGACGGTCCGCACGCAGCTCCGGCCCTTCACGCAGAAGGTCGACACGATGATCGGCGACCTCCGCCGCGCCGCCGACCCGCTCAAGCAGTCGTCGAACGAGCTCAAGGGTGGCTTCACCGAGCTCAACCAGCTCGTCAACGCCCTCGCCTACAACCCCTCGGGCAGTGGCGAGAGCTACCTGTTCTATTTGAGCTGGCTGAACCACAACATCAACGCTGGCCTGCTTACTCAGGACGGCCTCGGCCCGGCTCTGCGCGGTGCGTTCACCTACACCTGTACGACGTCAATTCTCGCCGATAACGTAGGGGTCCGGTTGCCGTCGATCCAGACGGCACGCGAGCTCGTCCGGCTTCCGACGACGAGTGAGATCTGCGCGAGCTTTTTCAAGGAGAAGGCGGACGAGTCCGGTTTGGGGACCGAAACGCCCGGCGATGCCAGCGGGGAGTCCACCTCCTCCGCAACTACGTCCACTGAGACGTCGAGCACGACGACCGATTCGTCCTCGACGACGACCGACTCGACCGGGGACCTGTCCACGGGCACCCCGAGCTCGGCGACCGACACGACGACGGAGGACGCCCCCTAGCGGGAAACCATGGAAACACGGCCACCGACACTGGGAAGGATCGCGATCGCGGCGGGCTTCGCGCTCTCCTGCTTCGGGTTGCTCCTCTTCCTCTGGCTCGCCTTCGGTGGGCCGGTTCCGCTGAAGGCGAAGAGCTACCGGGTGGACGTCAGCTTCGACGAGGCGAGCCAGGTCGCCGTGGAGTCCGATGTCAGGATCTCCGGCGTCTCCGTCGGCAAGGTCAAGGCGATCGAGCTCGGCGACAACGGACTCGCGGACGCGACGCTCGAGATCGACCCACAGTACGCGCCGATCCCCTCCGACACCCGGGCGATGCTGCGGCAGAAGACGCTGCTCGGGGAGACGTACGTCGAGCTGACCCCCGGCAACGCCGACTCGCCGCCGCTCCCCGAGGGCGGGACCCTGCCGGAGGCTCAGGTCTCCGATGCCGTCCAGCTCGATGAGATCTTCCGCGCGTTCGACGAGCCGACGCGAGCCGCCTTCCAGACCTGGATGGCCGATGCCGCGGTCGCGTTCCGCGGACGCGGGGTCGACCTCAACGCGGCCCTCGGCAACCTCGACCCCTTCGCCGAGCGCGCCGACGACCTGTTGCGGGTGCTCGACTCCCAGCGGCTCGCGGTCAAGCAACTGCTCGCCGACGGCGGCGCGACCTTCGACGCGATCAGCAAGCAGCCCGGCGAGCTGCGCTCGCTGATCCGGAACACCGAGTCGGTGTTCTCGACGACGGCCGCGCGGAACGCGGAGATCCGCCAGATCTTCCAGATCCTCCCGACGTTCCTCGACGAGTCGAAGCTGACGCTCGAGCGACTCGACCGCTTCTCCGGCGACACCGACCCGCTGGTCACGCAGCTGCGTCCGGTCGCGCGCCAGCTCAGTGGGACGTTCGTCGCGCTGAAGCGGCTCGCGCCGGAGGCGAAGCGCTTCTTCACCGGGCTGCGCCCGGTGATCGAACGCGCCGAGCCCGGGTTCAGCTCGCTCCGCGTCGTCCTCGACGACCAGCTGCCGCCGTTCCTCGGCCGCCTCGACCCCTACTTCGATCAGCTGATCCCGATCGTCGACACGGTCGACAAGTACGACAGGGAGGTCACGGCCTTCCTCGGAAACGTCTCCTCCGCGCTGAACGGCGAGAGCGTCCCCGGAGGCACGCAGACCCCGGTCAAGTTCATCCGGGCGACGGGCCCGCTCGGCCCGGCCGTGCTCGGCTCGCCCCCGAGCCCGTACAAGATCTCGCGTCTGAACGCCTACGTGAAGCCGGGCGGCTACACGAAGCTCTCCGAGGGGCTGGACAGCTTCTACACCGCCCATTGCACCTCGGGCCTGACCGCCGAGCTCCAGCAGGGCGACTTCGACAACGACCTCTACAACCGCACGCAGCTCTACGCGATGGGCGGCGCGGGGGTCACCAGCACCGACGACGTGCCGACGCCGCCGTGCCGCCAGCAGGGCAAGATCAACTCGATCGGCGGCCCGCCGGACGAGAAGACCTATTACCCGCACGTGAACGAGGGCGGTTAGCCGCCCTCGGTAGTTCCCACGGGATCGCACCGGGGGTGCGCAACTTCTTCCGCCCGACGGTGTTCTTCATCACAGTTCGCCCGCTCCTGGCCGCAAGCCGGATCCGGGAAACCGGATCGCCCGGCACCCGAGCGCTCCCCGAACGAGGCACGATGCGGTTCCCGCAGTTGCCGCAACAGATGCCCACGCAAGAATCCTCAGGAGGAAAAGAGAAAGCATGCGCAAGTACCTGATTGCCGCCGTCGCAGCGATCGTCTCGGCCCTGGCCCTGACGAGCGTCGCCCAGGCGGACCCGATCCAGAGCATCACGGCGAAGCTGACGCCGC
>JAGQUO010000121.1 GCA_020438445.1 Solirubrobacterales bacterium | reverse complement strand
GACGCCGGCCACTTCTTTAAGGCTACGTCGATCGGCTCGATCTCCGCGCTCTCCCGCCACGGCGCTTCCGATCTCGCGCGAGCTCACCTCGTCGGAGGCGGCGCGGACCAGCAACCGCCGATTTCCTTCTCGCCCCAGGCGCTCGCCGTCGACGGGTCCTACGTCTACGCGTCGACGCCGGTCAACGGCTTCCTCGACGGCGCCGGGATCAGCCGCACCGGACTGAACGGGAACGGTCTCGACGTGAAGTTCATCGGCGGCGACGGGGGGGATTTCCCGCTGACTTCCGGCCTCGCGGTCGACTCGCTGAATTCGGGAGGCGGCACGGGCGGCGACGACGCCGCTTGCCGGAAGGCGAAGAAGAAGCTCGAGAAGGCGAAGAAGAAGGTCAGAAGGGCGAAGAAGAAGGTCCGGAAGGCCGCCGGCGGAAAGGCGAAGGCGAAGGCCAAGAAACGGCTGAAGAAGGCCAAGAAGCAGGTGAAGCGGGCGAAGAAGAAGGTCCGGAAGACCTGCACGTAGGCGTCCACGGCCCCCACCCACGCGCTCAGTCAGTAGACGCTGGTCAGCGGCACGCCGATGATGTCGAGTCGTCTGGTCAACCCATCGAGCGCGAACTGCCGAACCGCGTCGGTGCTGACGCCGAGGCGCTCGATGTCCGGTCCATCCTCGCCGCTACCGCCCAGCGCATCAGCGACCGAGGGAAGCAGATCCCGGAGTGTCTGTCGGATCGTGTCCGCCTGCTCGAGATGCTCGCGCACCGTCTCGCGCAGGAACCAGACGCCGTAGCCGATGTGCCGGGTCTCGTCGTGATGGATCTTCGAGTAGCCATCGACGAAGCCGGGCAGCAGCCCATGCCCATCGAGATAGCCGGTGATGAAGCGGAAGGTGGTCAGACCCAGAGTGCTCTCGAGGATCAAGTGGTAGATGGTCACGAAGCGAACCTTGGCGGCGAGATCCTCGGGCGCGGCCACGAGCTTCTCGTGGGCATCGACCAGCACCTCGTCGAAGATATGGCGGAAGGCTGGTGAGACCTGCCGGCGCGCCTTGGCGACGTGCGCACCGATCAGCTCCGGCTCAGCGATCACTTCGTCGCGGAAGCGGGCGTAGAACTGCATGTGCCGGGCCTCGTCGACCTGCTGGGTCGAGAGGAACGTCGCCTCCTCCTCGCTGCCATGAGCGCCGACCAACCCCGAGAATTTGGTCGTGATCCGCTCCTCGGCGACCATCAGCGAAGACAGTGCCCAATAGACGAGCGCCCGGTCGGCCGCGTCCATCGCCTCCCATTGCTCACGGTCGCGCGAGAGTTCGATCTCGAATGGGTTCCATTGCGAGTCCTCCCAGCGCCGGTAGAGGGTCTGCGGATCGTTGAGCTGGATCTCGGTCATCGATCAGACCGCAAGGCAGGCACGGATGGTCGCCGAGCCCGCCCGGTCGAGGACCCGATGCGCGAAATGGTGGCTCTCGCGGTCTCTAGCCCAGCCATGCGGCCAGTTCCTCCAGGGCTTCCGGTTCGACGTAGTAGTAGGCCCAGAGCCCCCGGCGCTCGGAGCCGACGATGCCGGCATCGCGCAGCTTCTTCAGGTGGTGGGAGACGGTGGGCTGGGAGAGTTCGAAGAGGGGGACGAGCTCGCAGACGCAGACCTCGCCGGCGTGCTTGCGCAGGACGTCGACGAGCTGCATCCGCACGGGGTCGCCGAGCGCCTTCGCAACCTCGGCCATGCGCTCGGCCTGAGCGCGCTCGATGTCCGGGTAGACGACCGGCTCGCAGCAGGGCTCGCCGGCGGGACGCTTGGTCTTCGGCGCGAGTCGCAGATCGGTCATCGGCGGTCCTCGGCGGGATCGACGCTCATCGATCTACATATATCGATTGAAATGACAGTTGTCAATGGAGTAGGTTTGTCCCGCATCAGACAGGACCTTCGAGGGAGTCGCCATGAGATACGTGCTCTTCGTCTGCAACCACAACGCCGGCCGCTCGCAGATGGCGCAAGCCTTCTTCGACCGCCACGCGCCCGACGACATCCGCGCCGAGTCCGCCGGCTCCGAGCCGGCCGCGAGGATCTGGCCCGAGGTGCTCGAGGCGATGAGAGAGGTCGGGATCGACCTCGGCGGCCGCCGGCCACGGCGGCTGGAGCGCGAGATGCAGCTCCACGCGGACTGGGCGGTGACGATGGGGTGCGGTGACGCGTGCCCGTATGTCCCGACGACCGTCGAGGCCTGGGACATCCCCGATCCGGCCGGCCGGCCGCTGGAGGAGGTCCGCGCCATCCGCGACTCGATCGAAGCGCAGGTGCAGAAGCTGATCGCGGAAGATCTCGATGCGATCCGGTCCGACCCGACGGCTCACAGGCTCCGGCTCGAGCGCATGCTGCCGGCGCTCGCCGACGAGTTCGAGGCGACGAGATCCGCCGGTGAGATCCGCGCCTGCGCCGATGCCGTGCTCGCCCGCTACGACGACGCGGCGATCAGAAGCCACGTTCTCAGCCTCGCGCATCGGGAGACCCGCGACTGCCTGCGACGGGAGCGGTGCGACGCGCTCGCGGTGGCCGGATGAGCGACGGGCCTCCGACGATCCTCTTCGTCTGTGTTCACAACGCCGGCCGGAGCCAGATGGCGGCCGGCCTGACGCGCCGGCTCGCCGGCGAACGGGTCGTCGTCCGATCGGCCGGCTCCGATCCCGCCGAGGTCGTCAACCCCGCCGCGGTCGAGGCGATGGCCGAGCTGGGCATCGACATCCACGACGCGGCGCCGAAGCTGCTCGAACGCGATGCGGTCGAAGCTGCCGACGTGGTCGTGACGATGGGCTGCGGTGACGCCTGTCCCGTCTTCCCCGGCAAGCGGTACGAGGACTGGGAGCTCGAGGACCCCGCCGGCAAGGAGCTCGGGGCCGTCCGCGCGATCCGCGACGACATCCGGGCCCGGGTGGAGGGGCTGCTCGCCTCGCTCGGGATCGAAGCGGGATGAACCCGCCGCTGAAGCGCCGGCTGCTGGCGGAGCTGCTCGGCTCCGCCTTTCTCACCGCCGCGGTGGTCGGCTCCGGAATCGCCGCGGCGGCCCTCTCGCCCGGCGACACCGGCCTGCAGCTGCTCGAGAACGCTCTCGCCACCGCGGCGGCCCTGTTCACGATCATCCTCATGTTCGGGCCCGTCTCCGGCGGGCACTTCAACCCCGTCGTGTCCCTCGTCGATGCGAGCTTCGGCGGCCTGCCCTGGCGGGCGGCCGCCGCCTACGTGCCGGTCCAGGTCATCGGCTGCATCGCAGGCGCCGTCGTCGCCAACCTGATGTTCGACCTGACCGCGATCAGCATCTCCGAGACCCACCGCGCCACCGGCGCCCACGTCTTCTCCGAGGTGATCGCGACCCTGGGGCTGGTGCTGGTGATCTTCTCGCTCGCCCGGACCGGGCGGGGGAACCTCGCGCCGGCGGCGGTCGGCGCCTACATCGGCGCCGCCTATTTCTTCACGAGCTCGACCAGCTTCGCCAACCCGGCAATCGACATCGGGCGGATGTTCAGCGACACCTTCGCCGGGATCGCGCCGGCATCGGTGCCGGCATTCATCGTCGCGCAGCTCGCCGGGGGCGTGCTCGCCTGGATCGTGATCCGCTCGCTCTACCCGGATCTGACGGCCGCGGAGGCCGCCGACGCCGTGCTGCCGAGAGCGGCTGAGGGAGAGCCGACCGGCCGCTGATCGAGCCCGCTCGCGGACCGAGCCGGCGACCGGCGCCGCCGGGTTCCCTACTCTCGCCGTTCGTCGCGGTTCAAGGACAGTCCGGATGCCGCCGATGAAGACGCAATGCAACCGACCCCGAACGCCAGCGAACCCTTCCTCCGGCTGCCGCTCCTCCTCTCGATCGCGGTCGCTTCGATCGTCGCCGCGCTGCTGATCCCGCCGGCCTCGCAGGGCGCGGACATGCTGATCTGCCGCAAGTTCGACCGCGAGGGAGACAAGAAGGGCCGCAAGATCCACCTTCACGGCAAGGGCGTCAAGTACAGCGCCAGCGACGGCAACGACACGATCTACGGCACGCCCAACGACGACATCATCCAGGGTGGCAACGGCAACGACCGCGTCTACGGGATGGGAGGCGACGACATCGTCTGCGGCGGCACCGGCCGCGACAAGGTCTTCGGCGGCAACGGCAACGACGCGGTCTACGGCGAGGAGGGCCGCGACCAGGTCGACGGAGGCCCCGGCGACGACTACGTGCTCGGCGGCGCCGAGAACGACCGGGTCACGACCTGGGGCGACGGGCTCGACTTCGCCGACGGCGACTACGGTAAGGACGTGGTCATCGGCGGGGGCGGCGATCAGATCTTCGGCGGGACCCTCAACGACAAGCTTTCGGTGCGGCTGACGCCGGGCGAGAACCAGAGCGCCGCCTACATGAACGGGGGCTACGACGACGACCGGATCGAGGGCTCCGCGCTCGACGACCACATCCAGGGGAACATCGGCGACGACAAGATCTACGGCCGCGGCGGCAACGATCAGCTCCGGGGGGCGGCTCCAACGACTTCCTCGACGGCGGGCCCGGGGGCGACACGATCTGGGGCGAGAACAATCGCGACTCCATGCACGGAGGCGACGGCGACGACGAGCTCACCGGCGGCGAGGGGGGCGACAAGTTCTGGGGCGACGCCGGCTTCGACGTCTGCAACTGGGCCCGGAAGGCCGAGAAGCTCAACTCCTGCGAACGCGACCGGCAGGTGCCCGAGCGTGCGACGCACGGGCTCCGGCTCGGACGGGACAAGGGCGGTGGCAAGCCGGGAGGTCACTCCGGCTCGGCGCCCTACACGACCTCCGACGGCTACCCGTTCCCCGACAAGTACTCGAAGATCGCCGGCTTCCAGGCCGTCCGGGACGCCGACGGCAAGGGGCCGCTGCAGCTCCTCGACAAGGACTCGTCCCGGCGCGACAAGCCGATCGTCGTCGCGCTCGGAACGCTTCACCATCCCCGCGAGGTTCGCGGCATCATCACGTCCGGCAACGGGCATCAGCCGGTCGAATGGGCCTACACGAACACCTGCTCCCGCGACTATTCCTCACCGGATGTCTGGCGCTCGACCGGAAACCACTCGAAGACGCCGGTCAGCTTCCGGATCGGGATGCCGCCCAAGCGCGGGCCGAAGTGCGACATCGCGATCTGGGCGAAGATCGCGAAGTCGAAGTCGAAGAAGTCGCTGAAGGCCAGGCTTCTCTACCGCTGACGGCCGGGGCGGGCGCGAGGGCGGGGCGGCCACCGCTCGCCCGCGAACGGCGCTTGCTTGCCGGTCCGCCGCCGTTAGAGTTCCCGCAGAGGACCAGGAAAGGGGGAGACGTGGTCGACGTTTCCGGCCGCGCGGACAGCGTTTCGAACGAGTCGGTCATCCGCGGATGGTTCGATGCATTCAACCGCCGCGATCTCGACGGCATGCTCGCGCGATTCGATCCCGCCGTCGAGTTCCGGCCGCTGCGCTTCCCCGGCGTCGAGCAGTCCTACGACGGGCACGAAGGGATCCGGGCCTGGTTCGCCGACGTCACCGGTTCCGGTCACGTCCACCGGATCGACGCCGACGACTTCAGCGCCATGGATGACGGCAGGCTCCTGGTCGGCGGGTCGGTGAGCCTCGCGGCCGTCGGAGGCATCGCGCCGTTCAGCGGCGTCTACACCCTGGACCGCGGGCTGATCGTCCAGGCCTCCCACTACTTCACGCCGGGCGAGGTCCTCGAGCGGCTCGGGATCATCGATCGCGGCGGCTGAGCCGGAGCGATCGGTCAGCGGCCGGCCGTGTCGGCGAGCGTGAACTGCGCCGCGATCGTCATCAGGTAGGTCGTCGTGGCGATCAGCCCGACGAGCAGCCAGACGATCGAGCTGTCGAAGATCTCGACCACCAGCGCGACGCCGGCGATCGCGAGGCCGACCGAGAGGAGGTGAAACGCGCCCCAGAGCCGCACGAAGCCGTGCTGGCGGGAAGCGAAGATCTCGGTCGGTCGTCCATAGGCGACCGCTGCCGTGACCCCGAATCCGAGGACCGCTCCGAGCAGGAACAGGAGCGCCTCCCATGCGGTCGGGATGCCACGGGCGTGCGTGGCGACCGCGCCCGAGGTCCAGATCGTCAACGTGTAGCCGTAGGGGGCGGCGCTGGCTGCGACGGCGGACTGCAGGTGCGCGCGGTAGCCCTTCACGACCCGAATGCTGACGGATGCCCGTGGGTCATTCCGCGATCGCGGGCATCTCGGCGGCCAGCGCGAGGCTGCGGTTCGCCCAGCGCTCGTCGCCGGTCACCTCGCGCCCGAGCCAATCCGGGGGCTCGAAGGACCTGCTCTCGGCGATGGAAGCGAACTCGATCTCGGCGACGACGAGGCCCGCATGGGGCCCTTCGTAGACGTCGACCTCGAGCGTCAGGTCGCCGAGCGGGTGCCGGTATCGCGTCTTCTCGATTCGCTGCCCCTCGGTCAGAGGCCAGAGGGCCGCGAACTGGGCATCGGCGAGGTCGATCTCGGTCTCGTCGCGAGCGAGGCCCTCGCCGCGCTTCACCGTCAGGCGAGGACTGCCGTCCCGCAGCCGAACCCGCACCTCGGCACCCGCGCCGGCCGCGAGGTAGCCCTGGCGGATCGCTGACCCCTCCGTTTCGGACACCCACTCCGGGACGGCGCGGAGGATGAACTTGCGCTCGATCTCGGTGCCCACCGGCTCAGACTAGCGGCGCCGGGTAGGTTGCCCGGGATGAGCGAGGGTGTCCGGTGACGGCGGCGATCGGCTGGGGTGCACTGGCCGCGTCCTCGCTCGTTCTCGGCGGCGCTCTCGGGCTGCTGCGGAAATGGCCGGGGCGACAGGTCGGGGCCGTCCTGGCATTCGGGGCCGGTGCGCTGATCAGCGCCGTCAGCTTCGAGCTGGCGGAGGAGGGGATCGCCGTCGG
>JAGQUO010000120.1 GCA_020438445.1 Solirubrobacterales bacterium | reverse complement strand
GGCGTCTCCGATCCCATCAAGCCCGAGAGCCGCGAGGCCGTCGCGTCGCTCCGGAGGCTCGGCCTCTCCGTGGTCATGGTGACCGGCGACAGCCGCGCGACCGGCGAGGCCGTCGCGCGCTCGCTCGGCATCGAGGTCGTGTCCAGGTCCGGGAAATCGAGGGTCGGCAGCGACAGCAGGTAGGCGTTGCAGACGATCACGTGGATCCGTAGCTGCGTTTGCGCGTAGAACCACGCTCCGAAGCGCGCGAACGCGCCGCGTCCGCGCAGGCCCGGGTAGAAGTTCTGGACCTCGACGCGGGCGATCAGCCGGACGTCATCGAGCTTCGCGTCCTCCTCGTCGTCGACGCCGTCGCGGTCGCAGCGCTGAACCGACACCCGCAGATGACCCTGCCCGCGGCCCTCACGGGCGACCAGCAGGCCTTCGTCGATCGGCCAGGTGACCTGGCCGGAGCCATCCCCGGTCTCGTAGCGGGGGGCGCCGAAACGAAGCAGGGGGATCCGCCCGAACGCCGTCACCGTCCGGTGCTCGTGGGCGTAGACGACGCGGATGATGCCGAGCGTGAAGCGGCGCAGGAACGCCCAGTAGCCGCGGGCGAGCAGCTCGAGGCTGTCGGCGGTCCAGATCCGCTCGAGCACGTCGCGCCCGACGATGATCTCGGCCTCCTGGACGGAGCCGACGGCGCCGCTGCTCTCCACCCGGACGGTGTCGTCGGGCTCGAGGATCTCGACCCGCCCGCGTTCGGTGCTGACGGTCGTGCGGACGAGCCGCCTGTAGGCGAGCGCGAGCAGACCGGCCAGCGCCGCCGCGATCAGCGCCGGCTTGAGCACCCCGCGCGGCATCAGGATCGTCTGGGCTCCCAGAACCCGTCGGCGCCGACGTAGCGCTGCTCAGCGACCCGGCCGAGCTCCTCGCGGGCCTCCTCGAAGTCGATGTCGCAGACCGTCGCCACCTCCTGCGTAGCCAGCGGGAAGCCGCGCCACTCGAGCACCTCGAGGACGGACTTGGGCGGCTCACGGCGTTCGAGGCCGGGGCAGAGGTTGGCGAGGATCGTGTCGTAGACGGCGAACGGCTGAAAACCCGGGACGGCGATCGTCACGCCGTCGGAGAGGCGCGTGATCTCGTAGCTCGGGCACGAGTAGCGGCGTCCGCCGGACCAGTTGGCGAGCTTGTGGTCGAGGATCCGCGCCGCGGGGATCGGCTCGCGCGCGCTGGTGCGATCGGCCTCGAGCTCCCGCTCGACCTCGGGATCGGCCATCCACTTCTCGATCTCGGCTCCGATCCCGGCGTCGTCGGCGACGGCGCGGATCATCCCCGGGTCGTCGAGGAGCTCGCCGGAGAAGAAGCGCACGCGAAGCTGCCGGAGAACGTGGCGCATCGTCGGGTGATCGGCGTGGACGCGCGCCGCGACGACCGCCCGGCAGGCGTCGCCGCTTCCGGGCACCCGCGAGCGCTCGCGGGTGTCGATCGGCATCCGGTGCTCATGGGCGATCCGGGCGTGGGCCTTCGCGAGCCACTCCGGGTCGCGTCCCTTCTCGACCTGGTCAGCGGCCGTCCGGGCCAGCAGCACCATCCGCGGCTGCCAGGTCACGTGGCCCTCGTAGAGCCAGCTGATCCGGTGCCGGAAGGGCTCGGCGCTGTAGGCCCAGGGGCAGGAGGGATCCGTGTACTCGGTGATGTGGACGCATGGTTCGCTCATCTGCATCAAGTCTGACGGACCGCTCGCTCGAGCCCGTGACGGGGCGCACGCCCCCCGAAAGCAGAACGGCCGCCCGGGGGCGGCCGTTCGAAGCTGAGTCGGGGTCGAAGACCCTCGGTCAGAGACCCTCGGGGTGGCGGACCTTGTAGTTCTCGGGGGTCGAGCGCATCGTCTTGCTCCACCCGGGACCGTTGCCCGGCGTCATCGAGGTGTCGAAGCGAAGCCCGGCGACGACCATGTAGGCGTGGCTCGGAGCGCCGTAGACGCTGACCCACTGGCCGGCGCCCCGCTCACCCCACTTGGCGAGGCCGCTCGAATCGAGCGGCGTGTCGAGCAGGTCGGCACCGTGGAGGGCGAAGGAGACGGATCCGGAGCAGTCGTAGCCCTTGTCCTTGAAGCTGCCGTGGCCGCCGCCGTAGATGTAGGGCTTGTTACGGATCTTGTTGGCCGCCGCGATGATGTCCTTGACCGCCTGCGGGGCGGATGCGGGGGCGTAGGCGACGCCCGAGACGAGCTTGGCCTTGGCGCCGGGGACGGTGGGGGCGGTGTCGGTCGATCCCGGGCCCATTCCGCCGCTGCCGGCCTGCGCGGTGGCCGGCAGGATGGCGAGAGCCGCCACGGCCAGGGTCGCTACGGAACCCGCCGCTCGGTTCGACTTGAAAAAACGCACGTAGGTGACTCCTTCGTAGGCCTACGGGGTTAGCTGACGGGCTGGCGCTAAAGGAGTCGCGCCTCCTCGACTGGAGGATTCGCCCCAACTCTCGGTTCCCCCGTTCTCACCTTCTTGGTGAGACTCGGCTTTACCAGTTGCAGGGTTCGCGCAGACTACACGAAGTCCTACCTGGATGAGTTGTTGCTAACAGAGCGCTGGGAATCGCTGCAAATCGCTCATATCGAGCTGACGGCGCGCTCGATCGGGGTCGCTCCGGAGACGACGTCGAAGGTCTTCCCCACGGTCGAGCTGCCACCGAGGACCGCCGCGAGCACCGCGGCGACGTCGGCGCGCGGGATCTCCCCGTACTCGCCCTCGCCCGGCGGCGTCACGCTCACGCGGCCCGTGCCCGGCTCGTCGTTGAGCCGTCCCGGGCGGACGATCGTGTGGGCGAGGCCGCTGGCGGCGAGCTCGTCGTCCGCGCGCCCCTTCGCCCTTACGTAGACGTCGTAGACCTCCTCGCCCTCGTGGTCGGAGTCGGCGCTGATCGCGCTCACCATGACGAAGCGGTCGATCTCGAGCTCGGCGGCGGCCCGCATCAACTTCACAGCGCCCGCGTAGTCCATCGAGTCCTTGCGCTCGGCGCCGCTCCCCGGTCCCGCGCCGGCGGCGAAGACGACGGCCTCGGCGCCCTCGATCGCCGCGGCGACACGGTCCACGCCTTCCTCCTCGAGGTCGCAGAGCACCGGTTCGGCGCCCGCCGCGACGACGTCGTCGCGGTGCTCGGGGTTGCGGATCAGGGACCGGACGTGATCTCCGCGCTCATCCAGGAGCTCGGTCAGAAGCAGAGCGATCTTCCCGTGGCCTCCGGCGATGACGATGAGCATGGGGGAGTTCTACCCAGCTCGCGCGAGAGGACACATGGACCTCATGTTGAGCCGAACCCGCGCAAGCCGGAGGAGTAGGTTGAGCCCGCCCGATCCCGGGTTGATGGGTCCCAAGGAGGAAACGATGAAGAACAAGGTTCTCGCGCTGGGCGCCGCCGCGGCGATCGCGGTTGCTCTCGCAGCGTGTGGCAGCGACGACGGTGACGACACGTCCGCCACCGATACGACGACGGCGGCGATCAGCCAGGACGATTGGGTGGCGCAAGCGAACCAGATCTGCGCCGACGGCAACAAGGAGATCGAGCAGGCCGCTCCGGATGGCAACGACATCGAGGCGTTCGTGACGGACACGTTCATCCCCGGCATCCAGAGCCAGATCGACGCGATCCGCGCGCTCGGGGCCCCGGAGGGGATGGAGGATCAGATCACCGAGTTCCTCGACGGCGCCGAGGACGACCTCGACACCCTCGAGCAGGATCCCTCCTCTCTGAGCAACAACTCCTTCAAGGAGACCAACCAGGAGGCAGCGGCGCTCGGCCTCGACGAGTGCGCGGGCTGACCGCCTGATCCGGGGAGGCCGGTGCCGCGGTCTTGCGCAGCGGCACCGGCTTTCCACTACGACGATCCGGGGTGACCACGCATCCAGTCGCCACCTGACCCCCGCTACCGTTCGGGCCCTTGTCACTCGCTGATCGGATTCGCAGCCGGCGCGGTCTGACGCTCTCGCGCCAGACATACTTCGTCATCGCCGCGGTCGCGCTCGGCTCCCTGGTGATGATCGTGCTCACCGGAGCCGCGGTCCGGCTCACCGCCTCCGGGCTCGGCTGCCCGGCGTGGCCCAAGTGCTACGACAACCAGGTCTACGCGGCGGCGGACATCAACGCCCTGATCGAGTTCGGCAACCGCATGTTCACCGGGTTCGTCGGGCTCGCCGTGATCGCGGCGAGCGTCCTCGTCTTCTTCCGCAGGCCGTTCCGCTGGCACCTCGCGATCTTCGCCGCGCTGCTCCCGCTCGGCGTCATCTGCCAGGCCGTGCTCGGCGCGCTCGTCGTCGAGTACGACCTCAAGCCGGGGCTCGTGATGATGCATTTCATCCTCTCGATGATCCTGCTCGACGCCGCCTTCGCGCTCGCGTGGTGCTCTCGCTTCGAACCCGGTGAGCGGCGGTTCTCCGACGACCGCCTCGGCGTCTGGGCGGTCCGCTGCCTGATC
Source organism: Solirubrobacterales bacterium (assembly GCA_020438445.1). GTDB lineage: Bacteria > Actinomycetota > Thermoleophilia > Solirubrobacterales > 70-9 > RHKX01. The sequence continues at coordinate 2,675 of JAGQUO010000120.1, read as the reverse complement.
CCCATCGGCCAACTCACGATCCTCGCCGGCACCATCAGCACCGCCTCCGGCCCGCACCCCGGCGACCACGAGGGGGAGATCGTGCAGCGATTCGACTTCAAGGGCGCCGACACGCTGCAGTGGGCGGTCGAACGGCACGCGGCGATCGCGGTCGTCTTCGGGCTCGCCACGATCGCGACGGTGCTGCTGCTGCGCCGCGACGGCGGGGACCGGCGCGCCGTCAGGCCATTGCTCGTCGTCATCGGCCTGCTCGGGCTGCAGGGCGCGATCGGTGGAATCCAGTGGGCCCTGGAGCTTCCCGCCGGCATCGTCTGGGTTCACATCGCGGTCGCCACCTTCACCTGGGTCGCGATGCTCTGGAGCGTCGCCGCTGCCGGCCGGCTGCGCCCGCGGGAGCAGCCGGCGACGGCGGGCTCCCCCGAGCGGATGCTCGAGGGAGCAGGCGCCTGATCGACGCCCGGGCGGCTAGCCCGTGGTCCGGCGCCGGAAGGCCCGGATCGTCACCGGGATCACGATCGCCAGCAGCACCGCGCACCACAGCACCGAGGCGAGAACCGGGTGCTGCAGAGGCCAGGCGGCGTCAGCGGGAATCGCGGTCGGGTTCCCGAAGAGCGTCCGGGTTGCGGCCGCGAGGGCGCTGATCGGGTTCCACTCGGCGAGCTGGCGCAGGCCGTCCGGAAGGCCGTCGATCGGGACGAACGTGCTCGCCACGAACGTGAGCGGGAAGACGACGATGAAGCCGACCCCCATCACCGCGTCAGGTGAGCGCACGAGCACCCCGAGCAGGGTTCCGATCCAGATCATCGTGAACGCGAACACGACCAGGAGCGCGTAGCCGGCGACGGCATCGCCGAACGAGGAGCTGATCGTCCAGCCGACGGCGAGGCCGCTGAGGCTGAGGATCGTGATCGCGAGCAGCATCCCCGCGAGCTCGGCGAAGATGTGCCCGACGAGGAAGGCCGAGCGCGACATCGGCAGCGTCCGGAAGCGGTCGACGATCCCCTCGAGCATGTCGGTCGCCATCGAGGAGGCCGGGCCCATCATGCCGAAGGCGATCGTCTGGACCAGGATCCCGCCGATCAGGTACTCGTGGTAGCTGCCGCCGGGCACCGCGATCACGCCGCCGAAGACGAACGCGAAGAGCAGCACGAACATCAGCGGCTGCACCGTGACGTCGATCAGCTTCTCCGGCACCTGGCGGATGTGGGCGAGGCTGCGCCGGGCGATGACGGTGCTGTCGGCGAAAAGCCAGCGCACCCTGCGGGTCGTTCCGGGGTCGAGCCTGAGGGAATCGGTGCTCATGCGGCCACCTCCTGGCGGGGCTGCTCGGTGAGGGTGAGGAAGACGTCGTCGAGCGTCGCCTCGCGACGGCTGAGGTCGTGCGCGTCGACACCGACCGCGTCGAGAGCGCGCATCACCTCCATCAGCGCGACGCCCTCGACGAGCGGCATCGTCAGCCGCCCGGCGCCGGCCTCGACGTCGATGGGCCCGTCCGCGAAGCGCACGAGCGCCTCACGGGCGCGGATGACGTCGCCGCCGTCGGTGACGACGACGTCGAGACGCTCGCCCCCGATGCGGCGCTTCAGCTCGGGCGGTGAGCCCGCCGCGGCTACCTGGCCGTGGTCGAGGACGATCACGTGGTCGGCGAGGGCGTCCGCCTCCTCCAGGTACTGGGTGGTGAGCACGAGCGTGGCGCCGTTGCCGACGAGCTCGCGCATCAGCTCCCAGAGGTCACGGCGCGCGGCCGGGTCGAGCCCGGTGGTCGGCTCGTCGAGGAAGAGGACGGGCGGGGAGGCGACGATCGCCGCGGCGAGGTCGAGCCGCCGCCGCATCCCGCCCGAGTAGGTCTTGACGAGGTTGTCGCCGGCGTGCTCGAGGCCGAGACGGACGAGCAGCTCGTCGGCGCGCTCTCGCGCCATCTCGGGGGGCAGGTGGTAGAGGCGGCCGACCATCTCGAGGTTGGAGCGGCCGCTCATCAGGCCGTCGACGGTGGCCGCCTGGCTGGCGACGCCGATCTGGGAGCGAACCTTGCCCGGTTCGGCGACGACGTCGTGGCCGGCGACCTGCGCGGTGCCGGTGGTTGGGACGGCAAGCGTGGTGAGCAGGCGGATGGTCGTGGTCTTGCCCGCTCCGTTGTGGCCGAGGAGGCCGAGCACGCTGCCCGATTCGGCTTCGAGGTCGAGATCGCGGAGCGCCCAGAGGTCGCCGTACCGCTTCCCGAGCCCCGAGGCCCTGACATTGGTGGTCCGGTGAAGTTCGTACATCGTACGAGCACCTTAGCAGTACGCTGTACGACATGTCCAGCGACGTACCCGGATCCATCTGGACGCGGCCCGAGCCGGGGTCGCGCGGCGCCTCCCACACGCGGGAGGAGATCGCGGCGGCCGCGATCGCGCTCGCGGACGCGGAGGGCTTCGACGCCGTCTCGATGAGGCGTGTCGCTGCTGAGCTCGGCGCCGGCACGATGACGCTCTACCACTACGTCAAGAACAAGGACGAGCTCTTCGAGCTGGTCAGCGACGCGATCATGGGGGAGGTCCTGATCCCCGACGGCGAGCTCTCCGAGGACTGGCGGGAGGCGACGGCGCAGCTCGCGCGCAGCACCTTCTCGATCTTCCGGAACCATCCCTGGACCGTCGATCTGCCGCCGGGCACGGAGGAGGGACCGAACGGCA
>JAGQUO010000119.1 GCA_020438445.1 Solirubrobacterales bacterium | reverse complement strand
GCGGCTCGGCGTCGAGCGGGGTGCGCGTCGGCCGGACCAGGAGCACGGCGACCGCGACGGCGCCGGCCAGCGCCGCGAACAGGACCGGCCCCTTCGCGCCCGGCGGCTCCGACGCGGGGTCGTAGGGGAACGCCGGATCGGGGATCAGGCCGATGAGCCCGAGGAGGTAGGCGAGCAGCAGCGCCGCGAGCGGGATCAGGATCCGTTCGCCGGCCCAGAACAGGGTCTTGCGGGTCCGCCAGTCGTTGCGGTGCTCGCGCAGCCACGTGTCGCCCGCGGTCAGCAGCGGCGCCAGCAGCAGCGCGACGGCGAGCAGCGAGAGCGTCCAGCCGGGGACGAGGTTGTCGCCGACCCGGATGTACTCGTCCGGGCCCTGCTCGATCGGCTGATCGGCCTCGTCGAGCGTCAGGACGAGCTCGAGCATCGTCGCTCCGGAGGCGTCGAGGGTCTCCGAGGAGATCGTCTCGGCATCGCGGGCGGGGACGGCCCGCTCCCCGTGGGCGCTGATCGCGAGCGCCTCGATGCCGGCCCGGCGAAGCGGGACCTGCTCGCCGAGGCCGGCCGGGTACGCGAGCCGGGAGAGACCGACCCAGGGGCCGGGTGCCGGGTCGCGCATGGCGAACTTCGCCGCCGCGATGCTGCGCGCGGTCTGGGTCAGCTGGGCCGAGGGGCTCTCCGGCCCGGAGCCCGCGCCGATCACGAACGGCGCCTGCGGCCGCTCGACCCCGGGCTGGGTGACGGCGAACGCGGCTTCGACGGCGCCCGGGTCGGGCAGCGCATCGACGAGCTGCTCGACGCCCTCGGTCCCGCCGGCAACCGAGGCGAAGACGAGCGTCTTGTTGCGGCGCGAGCGCCCGAGGTCGTCGGCGAGGCCGAGCAGGGTCGCGGTGGCCGAGGCGCTGGTCGCCGCCCCGGGGCCCTCCGCCGAGTCGCGGGCCGCGAGGACGAGGATCGTCCGCTCCGAGATCCCGGGCAGGGTCAGGATCACGTTCTCGGGTTTCACGTCCTCGTCGCCGAAGGTCGAGTCGAACGTCTGGGCCGTCACCTGGCCGCCCTCGATCTGCGAGAACCTCTCCTCGACGAGGTCGGCGACCGCGGCATCGCCCGCCGAGCCCGGGGTCCGGTCCGGCGCCAGCGCGACGATCGAACGCGCGGTTCGAGCCGCTTCGGTGCCGTCGAAGGTGGGGGTCGCGACCGGTTCCGGCAGCGGATTCGGGATCGGCGCGAACGAGAACATCAGCACCGCCAGGGCGGCGACGGCCGGAATCAGGGCGGCGCGGTAGATCCTTGGGTCGAACATCGTTGCGGCGGTGAAATTAACCTCTCGGCAATGGGAGAGGCATCGGCTCGCATCCTCCTGGTCGACGACGAGGAGTCGATTCAGACGTTGCTGGCGTATCCGCTGCGCAAGGACGGCTACGAAGTCGTGGTCGCGCGGGACGGCCGCGAAGGGCTCGACGAGTTCGCCGCCGGGCGGTTCGACCTCGTCGTCCTCGACGTGATGATGCCCCGGGTCGACGGGATCGAGGTCTGCCGGCGGCTGCGGGCGCGCAGCCAGGTCCCGATCATCATGCTGACCGCGCGCGACGACGAGGTCGACAAGGTCCTCGGCCTCGAGATCGGGGCGGACGACTACATCACCAAGCCGTTCAGCGTCCGTGAGTTCCGCAGCCGCGTGAAGGCGGCTCTGCGTCGCAACCGGATGTCCGGCGAGGAGCCGGAGGGGCCGCTCAACGCCGGCGACCTCAGCGTCGACCCGGCGCGGCGGCAGGTGACGGTTCGCGGCGAGCGGGTCCAGCTCACCTACGTCGAGTTCGAGCTGCTCGCCGCGCTGGCCCGGAGCCCGGGGCACGTCTTCGACCGCCGGGCGCTGCTCGAGCGGATCTGGGGCGACAGCACCTACCGCGATCCACGCACGATCGATGTCCACATCCGCCACCTCCGGGAGAAGATCGAGGACGAGCCGAAGGAGCCCGAGTACCTGCTGACCGTTCGCGGCGTCGGCTACCGCTTCCGCGACGAGGACGTGAGCTGAGTGGACCCGCGCAGGCCGGTCTCACGGCTCGACAGCGTCCGCACGCGCCTGGTCCTCCTGTTCTTCGCGATCACGGCGATGGCGATCGGCTTCGTCTACCTCTACGTCGTCCCGCAGCTCAGCTCGCGGCTCGAGGCGGAGCGGCTCGAGCGGCTCGAGCAGCAGGGCACCGAGGAGCTCGACCGGCTGCGCACGGCGGCGGAGCGCGGGCTCGAGCAGCGCGAGCTCGCCTCGCTGGTCCGGCGGACCGCGGCCGACGTCGACTCGCGGATCACGCTCCTCGGCCTGCGCGAGGGCGAGCCCGCGTTCGTGATCGCCGACTCGGAGCTCGAGAGCGACGCGCTCGATCCCGACTACCCGGCGGCGACGGGGGCGGCGGCGAGCAACGACGTCCGCTCGGCGATCGAGAACGTCGGTGACAGCCGGATCGGCGAGGCCGCCTTCCCGGTCACCGGCGAGGTGCCGGGAGCAGGGGCGCGGGGGGCGGCGGAGCCGGGCACGCCGGGCTGGGTGATCGTCCTCTCGACGCCGCTCGACGACGTCGAGGCGAACGTCGCCCTGATCCGCCGCCAGACGCTGATCGCCGGGGGGATCGCGCTGGCGGCCTCCCTGCTCGCTGCGTTCATCGCCGCCGGCTACCACGCCCGCCGGATCCGCCGGCTCGAGGCCGCGGCCGAGCGGGTCGCGCAGGGTGACTTCTCGGTGCCGATCCCGGTCGGATCGAGCGACGAGCTCGGCCAGCTCGCCGAGACCCTGGACCAGATGCGCCGGCGCCTGCGCGGGCTCGAGACGGCCCGCCGGGACTTCATCGCCAACGCCTCGCACGAGCTGCGAACGCCGATCGCCTCGCTCGGCGGATTCATCGAGCTCCTCGACGACGAGCCCGAGCCCGACGCGGAGACCAGGCGCGAGTTCGTCCGGACGATGCGCGGGCAGATCGAGCGGCTGACGAAGCTCTCGACCGACCTCCTGGATCTCTCCCGGCTCGACGCCGACGCGCTCAGCCTGCAGAGCGAGCCGATCGAGCTCGGGGGTCTCGCCACCGAGGTGGCGGCCGAGTTCGCGGCCGCCGCCGAACATCACGATTCCAGGGTGGAGGTCAGGCCCGGTGCCCAGGAACCGCTTGCTCAAGCGGATCGTGCGAGGACGGCGCAGATCTTGCGTATCCTCATCGACAACGCGCTGAAGCACACGGCGCCGGGAACGGAGATCGAGATAGCCACCGCCAGCACCCCCACCGAAGCCTGCCTGACCGTCTCCGACGACGGGCCCGGAATCGACCCGCGCTCGCGCGACCGCATCTTCGACCGCTTCTACACCGCCGACTCCGTCAGCGGCTCCGGGCTCGGTCTCGCGATCGCCCGCGAGCTCGCCCGGGCGATGAACGGCGATGTCGTCCTCGCGCCGCGCCGGGGTCGGGGCGCGACGTTCAGCCTGATCCTTCCGCCGGCCGGCGCGGCCGCCGGCACCGAGCTCAGCGGCCCGCTGGGAGCACCCGCGTGAGTCGCCGAGAGCGGATGATCCGCCCGGCCGTCGTCGCCGGGCTGACGGCGCTGCTGCTCGCGCTCGCGCTCGCCGCGTGCGGCGGCGACGACTCGACCGGCGGCGCGGCGACGACCACCACGACCACGACCACGGAGGCCGACACGGGCACCGGCAAGGCGGTGGCGGCCACGACCTCCGGCTTCGACCCACAGGCCATCTACTCCGAGGCGGCGCCGAGCGTGGTCACGATCATCTCGCTGGTCGGCGATTCGGCCAACCCGACGTCGGCCGGACAGGGCTCCGGCTTCGTGATCAGCGACGACGGCGAGATCGTCACCAACGCCCACGTCGTCACCGACGCCACCGAGGCGGGCGGCGGGACGCCGATCAACGAGGCCGACGAGGTCTACGTCGAGTTCGGAGACCGCAACCAGGTCCCGGCCGAGATCATCGGCACCGACCTGAACGCCGACGTCGCCCTGATCAAGGTCGACCCCGACGGGCTCGACCTCGAGCCGATCGAGCTCGGCGACTCCGAGAGCGTCCAGGTCGGCTCGCCGGTCGCGGCGATCGGCAGCCCGTTCGGCCAGGAGCAGTCGCTCTCGGTCGGCATCGTCTCGGCCACCGACCGCTCGATCGACTCGCTCACCGAGTTCAAGATCGACGGCGCGATCCAGACCGACACCTCGATCAACCCCGGCAACTCCGGCGGGCCGCTGATCGGCGCCGACGGCCGGGTCATCGGCATCGATCAGCAGATCAACACCACCTCCGGCGGCAACGAGGGCGTCGGCTTCGCGGTTCCGATCAACCTGGTCAAGCGCTCGATCGACCAGCTCCGCGACAACGGCAAGGTCGAGTACGCCTACATCGGCGTCAAGAGCCAGCCGCTCTACCCGCAGCTCGCCGAGAAGCTCGGCATCGACGCCCCGACCGGCTCGCTGATCTCGAGCGTCGTCCCCGGCGGCCCCGCCGACGAGGCGGACCTGCAGGGCAGCGGCGACGGCCAGGACTCGAAGATCGAGTTCCAGGGCCGCAAGGTCGCCGTCGGAGGGGACACGATCGTCGCCGTCGACGGCGAGCGGCTTCAGGCCGAGAACGACCTGTCGCGCCTGATCGCGACCTACAACCCGGGCGACGAGGTCTCCCTGACCATCATCCGCGACGGCAAGGAGATGGACGTCGACGTGACCCTCGGGGCCCGGCCCGGGACCTGATCCGCTGACCGGCGCCGACCACCCGATCCGGAGCCTGGTTGCCGAGCTCGCGGCCGACCTGCGCGAGGTGGTGCTCCCGGAGCTCGGGCGGAAGGAGGGCCGCGAGCACTCCGGCGACGGCGCCGGCGGCGACGTGACCTTCGCGATCGACGAGCGGGCCGAGGCGAGGATGGAGCAGTACCTGGCCGAGCACGCGCCCGACGTCGCCTTCTACTCCGAGGACAGGGGCATGGTCAATCCCGGCGGCGAGCCGCGCTGGGTGCTCGTCGTCGATCCGATCGACGGCACGCGCCCGGCGCTGGCCGGTCTCGAGTCGGCCTGCGTGTCGGTGGCGGCGGCGCCTTTCGGCGAAGCGCCGACGATGGCCGACGTCGAGATCGGCTGCGTCGTCGAGATCAAGTCGGGCGAGCGGTTCCTGGCGGTTCGCGGCGGCGGCGTCGAGCCGGAGCCGCAGCTGTCTGCGGAGGCGAGCACCGAGCGGATGCTCTGGACCTACGGCTTCCGGGGCCGGCCCGTCGTCGCGACGACGATCGTGCTCGAGGAGCTCCTCGACGGCTCGTCCGTCGCCGGCGGGACCTTCGACCTCGGCTCCGCCACCTACGACATGACCCGGCTCGTGACCGGCCAGATGGACGCCTACGTCGAACCCGGCCCGCGGATGATCGAGGAGATCGGCTGGATGCGGGAGGAGTTCGAGCGGGTCGGCCGGGGCGCGGTGCTGAACAACTCGCCCTACGACCTGGCGGCGGCCGCGCTCATCCTCGGCGAGGCGGGTGCGATCGTCACCGACGCCCGCGGCGAGCGGCTCGACGACCGGCCGCTGCTCGGCTCCGGGCACGAGTTCCAGATGTCGTGCGTCTGCGCCGCCAACGCGGAGCTGCACGAGGCGATCATCGCGGCGCTCGACGCCGGCATCGAGCGGCTTCGCGACCGGGGCCCGCGCTGAGCCGTTTCCCCCTCGCGCGCAGCGGCGATAGCCTGCGGGCGTGACCGAGTCGCAGCCGCTGATCATCGTCTCCAACCGCGGTCCGGCGCAGTTCGACCGCGATGCGGACGGCGAGCGGGTCATCAGCCGCGGGGGCGGTGGCCTCGTGACCGCGCTGACCGGCCTGGCGACGCACCGGGACGTGCTCTGGATCGCCTCGGCGATGACCGAGGAGGACGCGGTGGTGGCGCGCGAGGCGGACGGGCCGACGAGGATCGAGCTCGAGGGCGGCTCCTACGAGGTGGATCTCGTCGCGTCGGACGCGGGCGCCTACGAGCTCTTCTACAGCGTCATCGCCAACCCGCAGCTGTGGTTCACCCAGCACTACCTCTGGGACCTGTCGAACGCGCCGGATATCCGCTCCGAGGAGAAGGCGGCGTGGCGCTACGGCTACAAGGTCGTCAACGACGACATCGCCCGGACCGCGATCGAGCGGATCGACGGTCAGGAGCAGCCGCTGGTGATGTTCCACGACTACCACCTCTACACCGCGCCGGCGATCGTCCGGGCGGCCCGGCCGCAGGCGTTCCTGCACCACTTCGTCCACATCCCGTGGCCGCATCCCGACGCCTGGCGGATCCTGCCGCGGGAGTGGCGCGACGAGATCTTCGACGGGCTCTTGAGCAACGACATCATCGGCTTCCACACGTCGGCCTACGTGCACAACTTCCTCGACTGCTGCCGCGAGCTCGTCGGCTGCGAGGTCGACTACCGCAACGAGATCGTCCGCTACGGCGACCGCGAGATCTGGGTCCGTGCCTACCCGCTCGGGATCGACGCCGAGCGGCTCCGGCGGGTCGCCGCGACCGAGGAGGTCGCCGACTACGAGCGCGAGCTGCTCTCACGCCGGCGCGAGCACCTGATCATCCGCGTCGACCGCGCCGACCTCTCCAAGAACGTGCTTCGCGGCTTCACCGCGTTCGACCAGTTCCTTGCCGACCATCCCGAGTTCCACGAGCGGGTCACGTTCATCGCCCACCTGCAGCCGTCGCGCCAGGACGTCGCCGAGTACCAGGAGTACCTCGAGCGGATCGAGGCGCTCGTCGCCGTCGTCAACCACCGCCACGGGACGACCGACTGGATGCCGATCGACCTGCGGATCTACGAGAACTTCCACGAGGCCGTCGCCCGCTACAAGCACTTCGACCTGCTGATGGTCAACTCGCTCTTCGACGGGATGAACCTGGTCGCCAAGGAGGCGCCCGCCGTCAACACCCGCGACGGGGTCCTGATGCTCTCCGAGAACACCGGGGCGCACGAGGAGCTCGGCGAGTGCGCGCTCAGCGTCAACCCCTTCGACATCGAGGAGCAGGCCGAGGCGATCCACCGGGCCCTGTCCATGGACTTCATCGAGCGCCGCGAGCGGGCCGACAGGCTCCGCGACATCGTCGACGGCCGCGATCCCGGCGACTG
>JAGQUO010000118.1 GCA_020438445.1 Solirubrobacterales bacterium | reverse complement strand
GGGCCCCTGGCGCGATCCGGGCCCTGGCGCCCACGTCGCTCGCGCGGCCGGGTTCATGGTCATGGCTCAGGCCGACGGAGGGATCTGCTGTCCGATCGGCGGCACCTATGCAGCGGTCCCGGCGCTCCGCGCGACTCCGGAGGTCGCATCCGATTGGGAGCCAAGATTGTGCTCCCCCCATTACGACCGGCGGCTGATCCCCGCCGGGGACAAGCGCGGCTCGACCTGCGCGATGGGCATGACGGAGAAGCAGGGCGGCTCCGACGTGCGCGCCAACACGACGGCCGCACGGCCCCTGGACGGCGGCGGCCCCGGCGGCTGGTACGCGCTCGACGGCCACAAGTGGTTCTTCTCGGCACCGATGTGCGACGTGTTCCTGATCCTCGCGCAGGCACCGGGTGGCCTCTCGTGCTTCGTGGTTCCGCGGTTCAGACCCGACGGCGAGCGCAACGGCATGCATCTGATGCGACTGAAGGACAAGCTCGGCAACCGCTCGAACGCATCCAGCGAGCTCGAGCTCGAAGCCGCCTGGGGACAGCTTCTGGGCGAGGAGGGACGCGGCGTCCCGACGATCATCGAGATGGTCAACCACACGCGCCTCGACTGCGTGCTCGGAACGGCCGGTGGCCACCGGCTCGGCGTCGCTCACGCGATCCACCACGCACGCCACCGCTCGGCCTTCGGCAGGCTGCTCGCCGAGCAACCGCTGATGCAGAACGTGCTCGCCGACCTAGCGATCGAGTCGGAGGCGGCGACGATCTCGGCGATGTGGCTCGCGCGGATCTACGACGAATCCCACGTCGCGTTCGCATCCGACGAGGGAGAGGCGCGCGAGGCGAGGCTGCTGCGCCGGATCGCCACTCCCGTGCTCAAGTACTGGCTCTGCAAGCGCGCTCCGTGGCATGCCGTCGAGTGCCTCGAATGCCATGGCGGCAACGGCTACGTCGAGGAGTCGCGGATGCCCCGGCTGCTCCGCGAAAGCCCGTTGCAGTCGATCTGGGAGGGCGCCGGCAACGTGCAGGCCCTGGACGTACTGCGGGCGATGATCTCCCGGCCGGAGTCGGTGGCCACCTTCTTCGACGAGGCCGAGCAGGCCCGCGGGGTCGACGAGCGTCTCGACCATCACATCGACCGCATCCGTTCGGAGCTCCGTGATGCGGAGGAGTTCGAGTCTCGGGCGCGGCGACTGGTCGAGGGTATGGCCCTCGCCCTCCAGGGATCGCTGCTGGTGCGGTTCGGCGACGCCGCGGTGGCCGATGCCTTCTGCGCCAGCCGCCTCGCCGAAGATCGGGGCGGAGCATTCGGCACCCTCCCCAAGGGCGTCGACACCGCTCGGATCATCGAGAGGCACGCCCCCGCCGCGTAGGCGCAGCGATCGACGCCGCGGTCGGGCTGGGTCCGATGCTTTGTCCGGCATCGGTCACGAGCAGTCGCCGCCCGAAAGCAGGCCGAGCGGAGCCAACTTGCCATCGAACGATGGATCATTATCCTATGGCAGCAATGACGACCGAAGGACAGCCGGAGCGTCCGCCCACATGGGGTGGTCCGGGCGACCCGCTCGGGCCCTACGAGGAAGTCACCCTCCACGGGCACAAGATCGGCTTTCAGGCCGCGGGCGAGGGCCCGCTGCTCCTGCTGCTGCACGGGATCACGTCGACCTCGGACGCCTGGCGTGAGGTGATGCCGGCGCTGGCCGAGCGCTACACGGTCGTCGCCCCGGACATGATCGGCCACGGCCGCTCCGCCAAGCCCCGGGGCGACTACTCGCTGGGCGCCTACGCCGCGGGCGTTCGCGACCTGCTCGGAGTGCTCGGCTTCGAGACCGGAACGGTCGTCGGCCATTCGCTCGGCGGCGGGATCGCGATGCAGCTCGCCTACCTGTTCCCCGAGCACGTCGAGCGGCTGGCGCTGATCTCGAGCGGCGGGCTCGGCCGCGAGGTCCATCCCCTCCTCCGCGCCGCGACCCTGCCCGGCTCGGAGTGGGTGCTGCCGCTGCTGGCGCCCGAATGGGTGATCCGGGGCGGCTCAGCCGTCCACTCCGCTGCGGCGAGGCTCGGGCTCGCGGCACCACCCGACCTCGCCGAGTTCGCGGCTTCGCGTCCCTCGTGCACGGGGGAGCCCGCGACGCCTTCCTGCACACGATGCGCAGCGTCATCGGCCCCGACGGTCAGCGGGTGTCGGCGCTGGACCGGCTCTATCTCGCCGACCAGATCCCCTTCCTGCTGATCTGGGGAAGCGACGACCCGGTGATCCCGGTCGAGCACGGCCGCAACGCGCACGAGGTCGTCTCGCACAGTCGCTACGTCGAGATCGAGGGCTCCGGCCACTGGCCGATGCTCGATGCTCCGGAGCAGGTCGTCGCCGAGCTCACCGCATTCATCGAGGAGACCGAGCCGTTCGACTACTCGTTCGACGAGGTCCGCGAGCGGTTGCGGCGCGGTCCCGGCGACGGCGAGCGGGACGGCCCTTCCTCGACAGCCTGATCGCAGCCGCCGGACGCGGGCTGCCGCCTCCTACCAGCCGCCGAATGCTGCGACGAACAGGACCGCGAGCCCGATGAGGAAGAGCAGCGGATGGATGAAGCTGCCGGCCAGAACCGCGATCAGCAGGATCGCCACGCCCAGGGCCACCATCGCCCCGCGGCTCATGATGCGCTGACCTCGGTTGCTGCCGCCGCCACGGCCCGCAGCCTACTTCCGGCCGGCAATCGGCGTCCCCACGACCGTCGCGCCGCTACGTTGTGCGGGTGAGCGGGCGGGGGATTCTCCGGGGTGTTGGGGTTGTGGCTCTGGCACTGCTGCTGCCCGGTTGTGCCATGACCGGGTTTCGGTCGTTCGAGCCGGCCTCCACATCGGGCATCCCCACCGATCGGCTCTTCGACGTCGGGGTGGCCGACTTCAACGAGGACGGAGAGCTCGACCTGTTCACCGTCAACCACAAGTTCGCGGGTGCGTGGCTCGAGAACGACGGCGGACGCTTCTCCGACGTGAGCGAGGAGATCGACGCCGTTCCCGACCCCGAGTTCCCGAGCCTCGACGACCTGTCGCCGCCGGAGATGGACGCCGACGGCGCCTACCTCTACATGAGCGACTCGCCGGAGGGCGAGCCCGGCCTGCTCCACATCCGCGCGGTCGGCAGGACGGTCCGCGGGGAGATCGGGTTCCTCTCGTCGAAGTTGCGGGTGAACCGCCACAAGCGCGCGCGGATCCGGGTCGGCGAGAACCAGCGGTCGGTCTACTTCGTCGCCTTCCGGATCCGCCCGGGAGGGGTTGTCGTCCTCGATCCCTCCAGCGTCGCCGACGCGCCGATGGCGGCCCGCATCCAGCGGCCGGCGGACCCCGGTCAGATCATGGTCGGCGCGGAGGGCGACCATCCCCGGGAGCTGGGGTTCCGGCTGACCCTGCACGACCGGCACGGCATCGCCTTCGCCGATCTCACCGGCGGGCCCGAGATCGACGCCTTCGTCGCCAGCGGCGGTCTCAGCGGCGGCATCACGAGGCCGGCGTTCCGCGGGCGCATCGCCGATGAGCTGCTGTCGCAGGAGGACGGCCGGTTCAGCGACGTCGCCCGCGAATCGGGACTGAACAAGAGCGGCTGCAGGGGTCGGCAGACAGAGCCGGTCGACGTGAACGCCGACGGCATCCCGGAGCTGTTCGAGTCCTGTGAGGAGCGCAATCCGATGCTCTATCGGCCGCGTCGATCGGAGGGGCTGGGAACGATGCGAGCCCCCCCTGCCATCGGGACCGCGCAGCGATGGGTGCCGCTCCGAGCCGGTGAGGAGCCGGTGCTGGTCAGCGCCGGCGGCGACGGCATCGCCGTCTGGCAGCGCCGCGACCAGGGCTTCGCGAGGATCCAGCTCGTCCCGGGCACCGCCCCCGACGTGGAGCAGATCGCGCTCGGCGATCCCGACGGCGACGGCGACCTCGACGTGCTGGCGGTCGCGCCGAGCGGCAACACGCTGCTGCGAAACGACGGCGGCCGCCTCCGGCAGGTGCCGGCCGGATGGGCCGGCGTTCCCCGCCGGAGCTCCGCCGCCTGCTTCGTCGACTACGACAACGACGGCCGCCTCGACGTCTACTCGGTGCCGCAGGGATTGATCCGAAACCTCGGCGGCGGGCGCTTCATCCGGACCGGCTCGCTGCGCACTCCGCCCTCGGGCTGGGCGAGCTGCAACTGGGCCGACTTCGACGGCGATGGGCTGCGCGATCCGGTCATCTCGTTCGGCCACGGCGAGTTCGCACCGCAGATGTCCGTCAGACGTGCCCGGAACGTGACCCCCATCCACGGACACTGGCTCGAGGCCGACCTGGAGGGAACCGCGGGGAACCGGCAGGCGATCGGCGCCCGGGTCGTCGCGCGCGCAGGGAAGCGAACCCAGGTCCAGTGGGTCGGCCAGAACGACGACGCTCCCCACTCGCAGGGCCACTACCGGCTCTACTTCGGGCTCGGTGCGGCATCCACCGTCGATTCGCTCACGGTCCGCTGGCCCGACGGCGGAAGGACCGAGCTCGGTCCCCGCCCGGCCGACCAGCTGATCCACATCCGGCAGCCGGGAGATTCAGGCTGAGGAACGCGCGGGGAGGCGTCAGTCGAGGGGAGCGCCGTCGGGGCCGACGACGAGCCAGAGTCCGCCGAAGCTGGCGACGTTGTGGCAGAGCACCTGCTTCGGCGCCTCGTGTGCGTAGTAGTAGAGGGGCGCGCCCGCGTAGGTCACCTGGCGGCTGCCGTTGCGGCGCTTCGTCGTGCCGAGCAGCTTGGCCCGAACCTTGCCGCCGGCAGTCGGCCGGCCCTTGGTGAGCACGGGCGGCCACTCCTTCGCGCACCGGCCGTAGCAGCGGGGAGTCTTCCCGCTCTCCTTGTCGAAGGCGTAGATCGCCTGGCGCTTGCGGTCGAACAGCATCCGCCCGAACTGCGAACCGTCGGTGGTGATCCGCTTGCCCCGCCGCGGCTTGGCGACCGGCTCCTCCTCGGCGTCGCGCTTCGCCGCGGGCACGGCTTCGACGGTGGTCGCCGGCCCGGGTGCCGTGGCTTCAGCGCCCATCCGCTCCGCCTCGGAGTCCGCGGTCACGATCGCCACCAGGCCGATCGCCATCGCGATGAGCCCGATGCCCGCGGCCGTCCACTTCCGATTCATTGCGCCTCACCTCCGGTGTTCCGGCGACACGCCGTCGCCTGAACACATCTACGTGAAAGCGCTGCCACCGGATCAGTTGCCGGCTCGGCGGGTTTCGCGGACGGGCGCAGCCGCTTTCATCGTCGTCTCATCGGCGCTTCCTAGCTTGACTTTCGAGCTCGCCGCTTCGGCGGGCGGAATCGAAGGAAGGAGTGACGGATGAACGACAAGATCAAGCGGGGACTGGTGGCGCTGGCTGCCTTGGCGGCCCTCGCCCTCGGCGGCGCCGCGATCGCCAACGCGACCGGCATCGTCCCGGGGGAACCCGGTGACGGCGACGGTGAGGTCGCCGCGTCCGTGGAGCAGCAGGCCCGGGCTGCGGCCGAGCGGGCCACGGGCGGGCAGGCGAACGGCGACGTCGAGCCGGCCGAGCCACGGGATCCGGTGGAGGACTCCGAGGACCTGCCGACCCCGAAGGGTGCGGCCTACGAAGTGGAGATCACCAAGGACGGCCAGGCGCTGAAGGTGTTCCTCGACTCCTCGTTCAACGAGATCGAGACCCAGCAGGACGCCGGCTAGCCGGCCCACTCCCGGCGCCCGGGGAGGGGCGCCGGGGACGTCCACGCCCTCGTGTCGCACCAGCCGGAATCGCTTTCATCTGATTCTCATCTCCGGCGTCGATAATCGGCGGGATGCGCGTCCTCGTAGTCGAAGACCAGCCGAAGATGGCCCGGCTGATCCGCCGCGGCCTTCAGGAGGACGGATTCGCCGTCGACCTCGCGAAGACCGGCGAGGACGCTCTGTGGATGGCCGGAAGCACGCCCTTCGATGCGATCGTGCTCGACGTGATGCTCCCGGGCATCGACGGCTTCGAGACCTGCAGGCGGCTGCGCGAGGACGAGGTCTGGTCGCCGATCCTGATGCTGACCGCGCGGGACTCGATCGAGGATCGCGTCTCCGGGCTCGACAAGGGTGCCGACGATTATCTGGTGAAGCCCTTCTCCTTCGCCGAGCTCTCGGCCCGCCTCCGCGCCCTGATCAGGCGGGGCAGCTCCGAGCGCCCCGCCGTCCTCCGCGTCGGCGACCTGGAGCTGAACCCGGCGACTCGGCGGGTGACCCGCGGCGGCGCTCCGATCGATCTCTCGCCGAAGGAGTTCGCCCTGCTCGAGACGTTCATGCGCAAGCCCGGCGCGGTCTTCACCCGACTCGATCTGCTCGAGCACGCCTGGGACTACGACTACGAGAACCGGTCGAACATCGTCGACGTGTACGTGCGCTACCTCCGCGAGAAGATCGACCGGCCGTTCCGGTGTGACTCGATCGAGACGGTGCGGGGCGCCGGTTACCGCCTCCGGGAAGCGGGGTCATCCTGAGCAGAGTTCCGATACGGCTCCGGCTCACGGTCGCGTTCGCGGCGTCGATGGCCGTCGTCCTCCTGCTCGTCGGGACCTTCGTCTACACGCGCGTAGCCCACGACCTGTCCAGCTCGATCGACGACTCGCTGCGCACGCGAGCCGACGATCTCGCCCGGCAGGCGGAGAACACGGATCCGAACGAGATCGGACTTGCCGGCGAGCGATCGGAGGGCGCCGAGGACATCCTCTCCGAGGTCGTTCGTCCCGACGGCCGGGTCGTGGCGTCGTCGGATGCATTCGGCGGCACCTCGGTCCTGAGCCGGGGAGAGCTCCGGGCCGCGCTGCAGGGGCCCGTCTACTTCGACCCCCGTCCCGTCCCCGGGATCGAGAACGACGCACGGCTGCTGGCCCGGCCGGTGGACACGGAGGAAGGTCGGTACGTGATCGTGGCCGGCTCGTCGACCGGCGACCGGGCCGAGACGCTGTCGGGCCTGGCGACCACGTTCGCGATCGGTGGCCCGCTCGCGCTGATCCTGGCGTCGGCGCTCGGCTACTTCGTCGCCGGAGCAGCGATGCGGCCGGTCGAGGAGATGCGGGCGCGGGCGAGCCGGATCACGCTCGATCGCGCGGAGGAGCGGCTCCCGGTGCCTCCCGCGGACGACGAGATCGGCCGGTTGGCGGGCACGCTCAACGAGATGCTGGCGCGGATCGAGCAGTCCCTCGCCCGTCAGCGTGCCTTCGTTGCGGATGCGGGTCATGAGCTGCGGACTCCGCTCGCCGTCCTCCGCGGCGAGCTCGAGCTCGGGCTTCGGAAGGCTGAGGATCC
>JAGQUO010000010.1 GCA_020438445.1 Solirubrobacterales bacterium | reverse complement strand
ATGATCAGGATCACCGGCGCCTCCAGCGACCGCTCGGGGACCCGGCGGACGCAATCTCCCATCGTCAGCGGCCGCCCGCTGCGCGCCGCATGGCCGAGGTAGCGCAGCCTCGCGATCGGGGGCGGCGGCACGGCCGTCGAGGTGCAGCGTCCGAGGACGCCCGCCTGGGTCAGGGTCTCGAGCTCGAGGTCCTCGCCGATCCCGTGCCAGTCGCCGACGAGGGTCAGAGTCGCCGCCCTGATCCCGAGCGCTCCGATCAGCCGGTCGCCGGGCTCGATCTCCTGGATGCCGCCGCCCGGCGGCTCGACCTCGAACCGGCCGGTTCCGGTGTCCATCATCTCGGCGATCACGTAATCGCCCGTTCGCCATTCTCCGCGCGGCCGGGGCAGGGCCTCCGGCGGGTGCAGCGCGAAATCACCGCCCCGGGCGATGCTGCCGATGACGGTTCGGCCGCTCACGTCCGCACCTCCGCCGCGAGGAGCACCGCCAGGAGCGCCGCCCGCTCCGGCATCCGCTCGACGATCACGTGCTCGTGCTCGGCGTGGGCGCCGTCGCCGACCGCGCCGAGGCCGTCGAGGGTCGCCGCGTGGAGGCTCGCGAGGTTACCGTCGGATGCCCCTCCGACCAGTGCTTCGCCGATCTCGAGGCCGAGCCCGCCGGCGGCCTCGCGCGCCTGCTCCCAGAGGACCCGGTTGCGCGGGGTGCGCTCGAGGGGCGGCCGGCGGAAGCCGCCGTCGACCTCCAGCGTGACCCCCTCGGTCGCCGGGGCGAGCCCGCGGATGTGCTCCTCGACGCGCTCGGCATCGGCGGCGGTCGCGACCCGCGCCTCGATCTGTGCGGTGGCCTCGGGCGCGATCACGTTCGGGCGCATGCCGCCGTCGATGGTGCCGACGTTCACGGTGACGCCGTTCGCCGGGTCGTTGAGCGCGAACAGCCGCTGGATCTGATGCGAGACCTCGAGGATCGCGCTGTGACCAGCCTCGGGGTCGAGTCCCGCGTGGCTGGCGACGCCGGTGACGGTCAGGGTGAACCGGCCGACGCCCTTGCGGGCCGTCTTCAGGTCGCCGGCCGGCCCCGCCGAGGGCTCCATCACGAAGACCCGGTCGGCCCCGTCGGCGCGGGCGAGGATCTCGGCACGCGACTCGGGGCTGCTCAGCTCCTCGTCGGCGTTGATCAGGACGACGGTCTCGCAGGCCGGCTCGATCCCGAGTTCGCGAAGCGCCGCGAGCGCGAACACCATCTGCGCGAGGCCCCCCTTCATGTCGAAGACCCCCGGGCCGTAGAGGGCGCCGTTCCTGGCTTCGACCGGCATCCGCTCGATCGTCCCGAGCGGCCAGACCGTGTCGAGGTGCCCGAGCAGGAGCTGCCGCCCGCTTCCGGCTTCACCGCTTCGCGCCAGGAGCACGTCTCCGCGATCGGAGCCGGGGACGCGCTCGGTCGCGAACCCGAGCCCGCTCAGCAACTCGTCGAGGGTCGCGCGCACGACCGTCTGCGAGGCGACGTCGTCGGAGGGCGATTCCGCCAGCGCCAGGCGCTCGAGGAGCGCGACCATCTCCGCCGTCCGGTCGCGAAGCCAGGCGAGCAGCTCGGGAGCTCCTGCGGTCACCTCAGATCCTGGTGTTGACGTGGTACGGGAAGGAGAAGCTCTCCGAGACGCTCGCGAAGCGACCGGGGCTCAGGTAGGCGAGCAGGGGCCGGTTGAAGATCACGTCGGCGTCGTCGCCGTCGGCGCTGCGCAGGGCGTCCCGGTCGGCCGCGGCGGCGACGACCCTCCCGACGATCAGCGTGTTCCGCCCGAACCCCTCGACGATCCTCTCGAGCTCGCATTCGAGCCAGAGGTAGGAGTCCTCGACCAGCACGCCGTCCACGGCCGAAGCCGGAAACGTCCTGATCCCGGCCAGCCCCGGCTTCGTGTTGTCGTCCTGCCGCGGGGAGGCGGAGAGGCTGGCCGCGACGATCCCGTCCGGGCGCGGGAAGCTGACCGTGAACGAGCCCGATCGCTCGGCGTTTCCCTGGGTCGCATGCTCGGGGCTGCAGACGAAGCAGAAGTAGTTGTCCCATCCGAGCGGCATCGCCATGTGCTTGGCGGCCAGGTCGTAGCCCTCGCCCTCGGTCGTGCCGACGATGACGAGTGGCGCGACCGTGAAGAAGCGGCTCCAGATCGGCCTGTCGACGGGAACCGGTACCGCTCTGCTTTCGCCCATCGCCACTCCTTCGTGGTCGGTGTCGTCGCGGCCGGTGCCGTAGCCGTTGCACCGACCCAGCTTCGATCGTCGCCCGCCGCCGGCCCGGTGTCGTCGGCAGCCGCCGCCGATCCGCATCCGTGGTCACCCCGGTCCGGCCCGGGTGCGAACATCGGCGTGTGGGCGACGCCCCGGCAATCCCGCTCAGCCCGGAGGACAAGGCGATCCTCGATCTCGAGTGCTCCTGGATCGCGGGTCACACCTGCAAGCTGGTCGCGCTCGGGCCCGACGCGCCGGGCGTCGCGGAGCTACGCGAGCTGATCGCCGGCCGCATCGCCGGCGTGCCGGAGCTGACCCGGAAGCTGGGCGGAACGGCCGGGGCCCCGCTGTGGGTGCCCGACGCAGACTTCGATCCCGCTCGCCACGTCCGCGAGTCGCCGGCCGGCCGGCCGCCCGACCGGACCGCGGAGATGGACGAGATCGCGCGGCTGTTCGGGGAGCGGCTCGATCGCGATCGTCCGCTCTGGGCCATCGACGTCGTCCCCAGGGCCGGCGGCGGCACGGTCCTCGTCTGGCGGATCCACCACGCCCTCGCCGACGGCACCGCATCGATGCGCTTCGCCGAGGAGCTCCTGTGGGACGCGGACCTCCAGGCGGGCGGCGGTCCGTCGCGCCCGGCGGGCACGGGCTCGCCGTCGCATCTGGCCGAGCACCCCGACGAGGCCCGCCGCCGCGGTCATCTGGCCGCCTTCGTGGAGCGCGAGTTCGCCGGGTCCCTGCATCGCTCGCCGTTCGACGGCAGGGTCGGCGAGCGGCGGCGGATCGCGGTCGGGGAGGTGCCGCTAGGGGCGCTTCACGATGCCGCCCGGGGGCTCGCGGGCGCGACCCTGAACGATGCCGTCCTCGCGGTCGTGGCCGGGTCGCTCCGGCGCTGGATCGAGCGTCACCACGGGCCGCTCGGCGACGTCCGCGCGCGGGTTCCCGTCAGCCTCCACCGCGAGGGAGACGATGCGGGCAACCGCGACTCGTTCTTCTCCGTCCGGCTGCCGCTCGGGGCGGGCGACCCGGTCGAGCGGCTCCGCGTCGTCGCCGGCGAGACGAGGGTGCGGAAGCGGGAGCACGACGCCGAGCGCATCGAGGGCCTCGCCGCGGGGATCGGACGGCATTCCGCGAGGCTGGCTGCGCTGGTCGAGCGGATCGAGAGCAGCCCGCGCGAGTTCGCCGTCAACGTCTCGAACGTCCCCGGGCCGCGGCACCGGGTCAGCGTCCTCGGGGCGCCGGTGGAGAGCCTGCACTCGATCGCCGAGATCGGCCTTCGGCACGGACTGCGGATCACCGCCGTCTCGCTGGCCGACCGGCTCTACTTCGGCTTCAACGCCGATCCGGCCCTCGTTCCCGAGGTCGAGTGGCTCGCGGAGGGCGTCGAGATCGAGGCCGGAGAGCTGATCGGGCTCGCGTCCTGAGCCTCAGACCGTGGAGACCGAGATCGTCGGTGCATCGCTCCGTGCCTTCTCGCTCGCGCCGTCGAGATCACCGAGCGGGGTGTAGGAGATCCGAAGCGGATCGATGCCGAGATCCGCCGCGGCAGCTTCGTCCAGGCGCTCGATCAACGGCTTCGAGGCGAGCCGCAAGCCCCCGCCGGCGCAGCTCTCGATCCGCGCGCCCTCGTTGACCTCGTCGCCGAGGGCCGTCACCTCGAGCCGCCCGCTCGTCAGCAGCCGCCCGACGTAGAGGCCGGCCCCCCAGTGGAGGCCGAAGCGGAAGGTCACGTCCTCCGCCCCGAGCCCGGTCCGCTCGGCGATTGCCGGCATGCGCTCCTGGATCGCGCGGGCGGCGTGGATGCAGGAGCGCGCGGCCGCCGAGTCGGAGCCGAGCTCCTCGCTGAGGAAGAACGCAGTGACGCCGTCGCCCACGTGCTTGCCGACGATCCCCCCGCCCTCGACGACGACCTCATCGACTGCGAGGCTGAGGCGCCGGATGAGCTTGAAGTAGACGCTGCTGGGAAGGCGGCGGGCAAGGGCCGTGGAGTCTTCGAGGTCGCCGAACATGATCGCCCCGGGTCGTTGGGCGGGAACGATCAGCGCCAGCATCCGCTGGAACAGCCGCTCGTCGCCGAGGGCGAGCATCGCGAGCGTCGCGGCACCGACCGGAGGCTTGACGACGATCGCGCACCCGGCATACGCGCCGTCGGTCCCCAGCAGCGGGATCATCAGGACGTCGTTCATGAGCGTCGAGTTCCCGAACCGGATCTCCATCTGGCTGGCGATGGCCGCCGGCATCGGCTCGGGGACCAGGCCCTCGACGATCTCCCTCACCGCCGGATCCGCCGCTTGGAGGAGCGCCTCCTTGCCGCCCGGGACGGCGCCCGCCATCGCGCCGCCGTTCTCCCGCAGCCAGTCGTCGAGGCTCTCCTGCACCGGTCCAGCCGGCCAGCTGTCCCGGACCTCGCGCATCTTCGTCTCGAGGAAGTGCAGCCCCCGGCCGACGTCGGGCAGATCGCGCCCGGCGGCGACCATCAGCCGGTACTGGTCGGTCACGCCGACGAGCCGCCAGTCACGGTCCCAGACCTCGCCCGCGAAGCCCGCCTCGTTGAGACGATCGAGGACGGTCCGTGTAGCCGCGTCGCCGTCCCCGCCCATCGGCTCAGGTGCCTTCGAGGACGCTCGCCATCCGGACCGGCTCGACCCCGAGCCCGCGAACGTCGGCCGATCCACGCTCGCTGATCATCGGCACCTCGAGCAGCTCCGCCTCCTCCCAGGTCGCGAATGCGGTCTCGCCGAGGATCCGGCGCAGCCAGATCAGCGCCGAGCGGACGAACGGGAGCGGGATGTGGATCGCGGGCCGCTCGCGCCCGGCGGCGCGGGCGATCAGCCGGGCCTGCTGCTCGTAGGTGAGTCGCTCCGGCCCGGCGAGCTCGAACCGCTCGGGTGGGCGGTCGAGCGCCGCGATGACCGCGCGGGCGGCGTCGTGTGCCCAGATCGGCTCGTAGGCGGCGCGCCCGCGCCCCGAGATCGGCAGGAGCGGCAGAAGCGCGAGCCGTCTGATCCACGTGACCCACGTGTCGTTGCGGTCGTAGATGATCGAGGGCGCGAAGATGGTCGTCTCGAGCTCGGAGGAGCGGACCCGTTCCTCGGCGAGCGCCTTGGCCCGGAAGAAGCGCGTCCGCTGGAAGCTGGTCGCCCCGAGGGCGCTGAAGAAGACGAACCGGCGCACGCCGGCCTGCTCGGCGGCGGCGAGCAGGCGGTGGGTGCCGAGCGCCGTGATCTCCTCGACCTTCCTGGGGGGCTGGTCGCGAATCGCCGCCGCGAGGTGGATGACGGTGTCGACGCCGCGAACGGCGTGCCTGAGACCGCGCGGATCGCCGAGGTCCGCGAGGGAGAGCTGGACGCGGACGCGATCGGCTCCGAGCCGCCGTGGATCGCGAACCAGGCAGCGCACCTCGTGCCCCTCGTCGAGCAGCATCGGCAGCAGCGCGGAGCCGACGACGCCGGTTCCTCCGGTGAGCAGAATCATCCTCGTCAACCCTACCCGCGGCGAGCGGGGGCGGCGGCTGCACGTACAATGTGGTCCTTCGCCGCCCGGCGGGCGGCCTGCAGCGAGCAACCGAACGAGAAGGAATCCGAACTTGACCTACGTCATCGCAGAGCCTTGCATCGGGGAGAAGGACAACTCATGCGTCGAGGTCTGCCCTGTCGACTGCATCCATCCGACCCCCGACGAGCCGGACTACGAGGAGCAGAAGCAGCTCTACATCGATCCGGACGAGTGCATCGACTGCGATGCCTGCGTCGAGGCCTGCCCGGTGGATGCCTGCTTCGCCGAGGACCAGCTCCCCGGTGAGTGGGCGCACTTCGCCCAGCTCAACGCCGACTACTTCGCCAACAAGTAGCCCCCGAGCGGGCGTCGCCGGGACGCGGGGTGGGCCGCCGAGGCGGCTGCCCGTTCCCCTGGTCGCGCTCTCGGCGGCGGGCGCGGCTGCCGTCTTCCTCCTTCATCTGCTCGTCGTCAGGACCTATTGGGGTCAGCGACTCGACGAGCACGCCTTCGTCGGCCACGACTTCTTCTCCTCGCGCGCGGCGCAGGCCGACAGCTTCCTGCGCGTCGTCTCGATCGGCTCGCTGGTCCTGGCGATCGCACTCGTCGCGGCGGTGGCGGTGTTCCGCCGCCGACCGCGGCTTGCACTGTTCGCCGCCGCATCGGTCGGCGTCTCGCTGCTGAGCACCGAGCTGCTGAAGCTGTGGCTGCTCGAGCGCCCACCCCTCGTGCCGAGCAACATCTTCGACAACTCCTACCCGTCGGGCCACACGACGGTGGGGATGTCGGTGGCGGTCGCCGCGATGCTGGTGGTTCCGCGACGCCTCCTGGTCCCGACGGCGATCGGCGCGGGCCTCTTCGGCTCGGCCTTCGGAGTCGCGGTCGTCGCGGCCGGCTGGCACCGCCCGAGTGACGCCGTCGGTGCCTTCTTCGTGGTCGTCGCGGTGGCCGCAGCCTGCGCGGCCCTGAGCCACGCCTTCCCCGACCGAGCCGACACCGAGGACCGCCGGAGCCGCCGGGCACCGCTGCCGCGGATCCGGCTCGGGACGACCGAGCTCGGCCTGCTCGGCTTCGCCCTCGGCGGCCTCGGCCTGTTCGCTCTCGCCGCCCTCAGCTATCGCGGCATCCCGTGGACCAGCACCAGCGCCGGCTTCCTGCTGTCCGCGGGAGCGATCGTCGTCGCCGGCGTCGCCTCGGCGATGGCGCTCGCCTGGGCGATGCTCGCCGCCGAGGATCCCTCGGCGCAGCCCCGCTAGCCTCAGCCCCCGGCTTGGACGACCGGCAGCTCGGTGCCGCCGATCGGAGCCGGCGCCGCCGGCGTGTCGGCCGCCACCGCCTGCATCAGCGGCAGCTCCACCGGCGTCGCAGCGATGATCCCGCGCGCCGCCTGCCGGATCGCGATCGATGCTGCAGCGTCCGGGTCGGAGGTCGCAAGCGGATCACCGGCATCGGCGCGCTCGCGCAACGCCTCCTCGAGCGGCACCTTGCCGAGCAGCGGCACGTCGAGCTCGTCGGCGAGCACCTGGCCGCCGCCCTCGCCGAAGATCGTGAAGCGCTGGCCGTCGGGCGCCGTGAAGCCCGACATGTTCTCGATCACGCCGAGGACCTCGAGGTCGACCTTGGACGCCATCTCGGCGGCACGGGCGGCGACGCTCTGCGCGGCCGGCTGCGGCGTCGTCACGACGAGGATCTTCGCCTGGGGGAGGAGCTGCGCAAGCGTCATCGAGACGTCGCCGGTCCCCGGCGGCAGGTCGAGCAGCAGGTAGTCGAGCTCGCCCCAGTCGACGTCCTCGAGGAACTGCTGGATCGCCTTGTGGAGCATCGGCCCGCGCCAGACGACCGCCGCGTTCTCCTCGACGAAGAACCCGATCGACATCACCTTCACGCCGCTGGCCGACTCGAGCGGGATGATCTTGCGCTCGGCGTTGACCTCCGGCCTGCGGTTGACCCCGAGCATCCTCGGGATCGAGTAGCCGTAGACGTCGCAGTCGAGCGCGCCCGCCGACTTGCCCTCGGCCATCAGGGCGGCGGCGAGGTTGGCGGTCATCGTCGACTTGCCGACCCCGCCCTTGCCGGAGGCGACGCAGATCACGTTCTTGACCTTGGCGAGGGCGCCCTCCGGAAGCCCGCTCGGGCGGCCGAGCTTCTGCTGGAGCCCCTGCTTCTCGCTGTCGGAGAGGACGTCGAAGCCGACGCCGACGCTCGTCACGCCGTCGACGGCGCCGACGTTGTCGACCACCGCGCGCTCGAACTGGGCGCGGATCGGGCATCCCGGCGTCGTCAGCGAGACGATCACGTCGACCCTGCCATCCGGGTGGATGTCGATCGAGCGGACCATCTCCAGCTCGACGATCGAGCGCCGCAACTCGGGGTCGATCACGGATCGGAGGGCTTCGACTACCTGTTCTTCGGTGGGTGCTGGCATCAGGTCGATTGTCGCAAAAGGCGGCGGGCGGCCGGAGCGCAGGGCCCCGGGCGGTCGCGGCGGAGGGCGTCGATGGCAAGAAGCGACGACCAGGTGGACGCTCTTTGCCATCCAGGCGATCTCCGGGAGCAGGAGCCCGACAAAAAGACACAGCGGGCCCGAGGGCCCGCTGTGTCGGGGAGGAGAGGTGGGGGTCGAACTAGTCGGCCCCCGGTCTACCCGCGAGGTATGTGTGCGGGTAGATCTCTCCGGATGCCTCCTCTCGTGGCCGGGTGCGCCGGCCGGCATCCGGGCTAAGTGGTCCTAGACCAGAGCGCGAACCCGGTCGCTGACCTCGCGCACGCGCTTCTCGGCGTCGGCGCGGTTGGCCTTCAGCGTCGACTCCGCGTCGCGGCGACGAGCCTTGACCTCACGCTCGACCTGCGTGCGGGCCTTCTTGACCTCACGCTCGACCTGCGTGCGGGTGCGCCTGGCGCGCTGGATGGCGCGCTTGCGGGCGGTGCCGCCGCGGCGCTCGACCTTGTTCAGCTCACGGCGGAGCTGGGTGCGAACGCGGCGAACCTCGACCTCGCGCTTGTTCGGCGTGTTGAGCCGGTCGCCGATCTCGTTCAGGCGCTCGGCGGCGGTCAGCGCGGCACCGACGGGAACGTCGATGGCGGTCTCGGCGGCGGCGACGACGTAGTCACCGGCGGCGTTGACGCCGGCACGTGCCTGGCGGATCGTCGCGTTGGCATCGCGTGCGGTCGCCTCGGCGGCGGCCTCGGAGCTGGCGGCGGTGCTCTGCGCGCCGCGCTTGGCGGTCGCTGCGGTCTTCTTCGCCGAGCTCCTGGTCTTGGTGGCCTGCGCCTTGGCGGTGCTCTTGGACTTGCTGCGGGCGCCGCTCTTGGAGGCGGCGGTCGTCTTGGTGGTAGCCATTTGAATTCTCATCCCCTCGGGATTCGGTGGATCTCTTAATCAGTGCCCAATCTAACTTCCTTAAAACTAAGGATGTTCGAGAGTGTAGCACCGAACGCATGTTCTTACACGGTCCCGGCAGCCCCGTTACAGAGCCAGATGTGAGGGGTGTCACACAGCGGGCTTCGGGCCGGGATCGCAGCCCGTCCGGCGCTCAGGCCGCCGCGGCGGCGGGAACGACGCGGGCGAGCCACGCCGTGGGCGCCGCCAGCTCCGCCGGCTCCGGGAGGGTCTGGGGCCCGGCCCAGGCGGCGTTGAGCGAGCCGATTCCGGAAGCGGCCGCCACCTCGTCGCAGAATCTCTTGCCCTGCTCGTACTGCCGCAGCTTCAGCTCGAGCCCGAACAGCCAGGAGAGGAGTCGCACCGGCATGCTGCGCTCGCGCCGGCGGCGGTCGAGGCGCTCCCTCATCGCCGGGAGGGCCGGACCGAGCGCGCCGCCGGCCGCGTCCATCACGTGCTCGGCGTAGCCCTCGATCGATGCCATCGCCGCCTGGATCGAGTTGATCGTCGCGACTGATTCGGCCGGCGCCAGCAGGCTGACCGGGTCGGATTCGCGGATCTCGGCGATCGCCCGCCGTGGATCGGCGGCGAGCCGGCGCCCGCGCTCGAGGAGCTCACCGGCTGGGAGCCTCGCCGGCGACTCGGCGAGGAGCTTCCGCGCGAGCCCGCCGATGTGCCCGCGCAGCCACGGCGCCGAGGCGAAATGGACCGAATGGGTCGTCTCGTGGAGGGCGATCCAGTCCAGCAGCGCTCCCGGGTCGGCGTCGAGCCGGCCGGCGGCGGACTCGATGTTCTCGCCGAGGAAGACCAGTCGCGGCGGCCGGTCGCCGCCGAGCAGCGGATACTCGTACTGACCGAGGACGTGCCGCGACGCGAAGCCGAGCAGCGCCCCGGCCTCGGCTCCGAGGACCCGGGCCGCCACGGCCCGCAGCGGTGCCGGCCCGGGCGACTCGCCGAAGCGGGCGGCGACGATCGTCGTGACCTCCGCCATCGAGGCGAGGTTCGCCTCGACCCAGTCGGCTCTGCTGATCCACTCCGGCGCGGGCAGCGGCTCGGTGGGAGTGAGCCCGGTGTAGTCGAGAACCGCGAGCTCCGCTCGGGCGCCCGCGGCGGCGAGATCGGGCGCCGAGCCCATCGCCGCCGGCCCGTCGCTCAGGCCGAGGCACGCGATCCTCCGCGCCAGCCCCCAGTCGACGAGATCGGACACTCCGGTGTCAGGCCTGGCGGGCGACGCCCGCCTCCTGTGCGGCGAGCACGGTCTCGAGGTGGCCGGGTGACCGAGCGGCGACGACCGGGTAGCGGGTGTCGAGGTCCAGTGCCGCGTCCCCGAGCTCGTAGCCGACGAAGAGCAGCTCGCAGCCGGCCTCGCGGACGATCAGCTGAGCCGCAGCCGCGTCGACCGACCGGCATCCCCGCGCCGACAGCATCCCGTCGAATCGCCCGCAGGCGACGTAGGCGAGCGTGATCGCAATCGAGCCGATCGACCTGATCCGGTAGGCCTCGCCGCGCAGCGAGTCGACGGCACCGAGGATCCAGCGCGGGTCCGATGACTCGAGGCCGACGACCTCGAGCGGCATGTCCGGCCGCGGCGGCGCGATCGCAGCGTCGCCGAGGTGGGCGCCGCCCCCGCGGTCGGCCCAGAACTCCTCGCCGGCCCCGAAGTCGTGGACGAATCCGAAGTGGACGTCCGCCATCGAGTCGCCGTCCGCCACGGCGACCGAGAGCGAGTGGGAGGGGATCGTGCGGCGGACGTTCATCGAGCCGTCGATCGGGTCGATGACGACCCGGTGGACGGGCTCGCCGGAGCCGAGGCTCACCTCGCCGCGCTCCTCGCTGACCGCTGCGATGGCGGCGCCTTCGGCCGCAACCCGCTCGAGCTCCTCGAAGACGATGTCCTCGCATTGGCGATCGAGCTTCAGGGTCATGTCGCCGCCCTCGCCGCGGCCCTCGTACTCGGTGCGCTCGGTGATGCCGCGGGTCGCGGCGAACAGTTCGGCCTGGCGGGCGGCCATGCGCCTGCAGGCGTCGAGCCAGTCGATCGCGGGGTTCACGGGGGCAATGGTATTGGGGCGGTTTGGCCGGCCCGGGCGCCACCGGTACCGTTGGCCCGATGGAGGGCCCGGAGACCGACGAAGCGTTCGAGCGGGCGCTGGCGCTCGAGTCGGGCCCCGCGCTCGTCGAGGGCACCGCCGGTTCCGGCCGAACGGAGCTGCTCGCCCGCAAGGCCGCCGAGCTGGCCTCGTCCGGCGTCCCGCTCGAGCGGATCATGCTGTTGACGCAGACCGCCGCGAATCGCGAGCGCCTGCGCGAGCGCCTGGCGGAGCTCGTCGGCGGCCCCTACGAGGAGGTGTGGGTCGAGACCTGGGCCGGGCTCGGAGAACGGCTCCTGCGGGACTATGCGCTCGAGGCCGGAATCGACCCGTTCTTCGAGGTCGCCGCGCCCGCCGACCGCCTGGCGCTGCTCCTCGACCGGCTCGACGAGCTGCCGCTTCGCCGCCACGAGATCCGCGGCAACCCGGCGGGCCTGCTCGCCGGCCTGCTCGAGCGGATCGATGCGCTCAAGGCCGAGGGCATCGGTCCCGCCGACATCCGCGACCGGGCGCGGGCGGCCGAGCGCGGAGCCTCCGGCAGCGCCGACCGGGAGGTCGCACTGCGGGAGCTCGAGTTCAGCGACCTCTACGACCGCCACGACCAGATCATGCTCGAGCTCGGGATGCTGGACGAGCACGAGCTCGTGCTCGAGCTCGGA
The DNA here is from genome assembly GCA_020438445.1 of Solirubrobacterales bacterium. Lineage (GTDB taxonomy): Bacteria > Actinomycetota > Thermoleophilia > Solirubrobacterales > 70-9 > RHKX01. The sequence goes on along the minus strand of JAGQUO010000010.1, from coordinate 28,647 downwards.
CGGGCCCTCACGCGCAACCCGGGCCTCGTGACCGCGCTCGCCGAGCGTTTCGAGTGGCTCCTGGTCGATGAGCTCGAGGACGCCGGGCCGCCCCAGGTCGCCTGCCTGCCCCTGCTCGGCTCCCACGGCAACGTGATCGCCTGCTGCGACCCCGACCAGGGGCTGCGCGCCGGGCGCGGCTTCGGCGAGGGCGCGGCGCTCGCGTTCCTCCGGCGCAATCCGGACGCCGAGCGGCTGACGCTCGGCCCGAGCCGCCGCTCCGCCGGCCCCCTGGCGACCGCGGCTGCGACCGCAGCAGGGCTCGTGCCCGCCTCCTACCGCCTCGAGCTTCCGCCCCCCTCCCGCCAAGCGGCGCCGGAGGGACCGGCGGCGGTGCGCTTCTGGAGCTGCGAGAACGAGCGGGCCGAGGCGCAGGCGGTCGCGCGCGAGATCGAGCACCGGCTCGCGGCGGGGGAGAGCGAGCCCGGCGACATCTGCGTCCTCACCGGCGCGTCGGCGCGCGAGAGCCGGCTGATCGCGGCGGCGCTCGAGGAGCGCAACGTCCCGTTCCGCTCGACCGGCTCGGCCGCCTTCTTCGGCCGCCCGGAGGTGCGCGACGCGATCGCCTGGCTGCGCGCCCTCGCCGACCCCAGCGACTCGGCGGCGGTCGTCCGGGCGCTGACCCGCCCGCCGACCGAGCTGCGATCCGTCGACCTCGCCCGCTGCACGACGATCGCGCGGCGGCGCAAGCTCGACATGATCTCCGCCGTCGAGGCGGCGCTCGAGAGCCCGCAGCTCCCACCTCCCTCCCGGGATCGCCTGCGCGCTTTCCTCAAGCTCTACCGGGCCGCCGCCGGCGCCTTCGACGGGCTCCGCGCCGACGTCTTCGTCAGGAGGCTGATCGAGCGCGTCGGATTCCGCCGCCACGGCCTCTTCGCCGCCAGCCCGGAGACGGCCGAGCGGCTGGTCAACCTCTCCCGCCTCGCCGAGCTCGCGGCCGGCTGGACCCGCCGGCGCCCCGACGGATCGACCCGCGACTTCGTCCGCTACCTCGCCGCGGTGGCCGAGGCGGGTGAGCGCTTCAGCCGCCCCGCCGAGCCCGCGCCCCAGAACGTGGTGCTGCTCGCCGAGCCCGACCAGGTGAAGGGCATGGACTTCGAGCGCGTCTACCTGCTCGGGCTCTCGCGCGGGGCCCTGCGCTGGGGCACGGAGCGAACCGGCTGGGTGCCCGACGATCTCCTCGACGGCGCCCGCCCTGCGCCCGAGGACGTCCCGGACGCCCTCCGGGCCCGGCGCGCGTACGTCGCCGTCACCCGGGCGCGGAGCACCGTCGTGCTCTCGCACCCGGAGGAGGTCCGCGGCGCCGAGTCGGCGCCGTCGCCGGTCTACGAGGCGATCCGTGACGCGCTCGGCGCCTCCGAGGAGCGCCACGAGGAGGAGCTGTTCGGGCCGGCCGAGGGCCTCCACGCGACCTACCGGATGCTCCGCGACGAGGTCCTCGAGGCCTCATGGCGCGCGGGGGCCGCGCTGAGCGAGATGCGCCTCGACACCGCCGAGGACGTGAACCGGGCCGTTGCCCGCTACTTCGAGCTGCTCAAGCTGGCGGCGCTGATCCAGCGTCCCGGCAACGAGTCCGAGCGCGATGCGATCGGCGCTCTGAACGAGCTGATCGGGAGGATCGCGACGCCCGAGCAGCTGGCCGAGCTGAACCGATCGGCCCTGGACGAGTTCGTCCTCGACGAGGGCCGGGACCGGACGCGGCGCAGCGAGGAGCTGGCGAGCCGGGCCGAGCCGGGCCTCGAGGCCTTCCTGCCGAAGCGCGGCGGCGCCCTGGCGCTGTCGGCGTCCGACGTCGACCTCTACCGGACGTGTCCGCTCAAGTACAAGTTCGCCCGCGTCTTCGCCATCCCCCAGGAGCCGACGATCAACCAGCGGTTCGGGATCCTCGTCCACAACGTCCTCGAGCGCTACCACGCCGAGGAGATCCGGGAGGGCGGCGAGGGGGACGAGGGAGGCCTGAACCGCCTGCTCGGGCTCTTCGAGGCGGGTTGGCGCCGCACCGGCTTCGGCTTCTCCGATGACGAGCTCCAATACCGCGACCGCGCCGTCGCCGCGCTCGCCCGCTACCACGAGCGTCATACCGCCGGCGCCTCGCGGCCGGTCTGGCTCGAGCGCCGCTTCTCGTTCAAGATCGGCGAGACGACCATCGGCGGCCGCGTCGACCGCGTCGACCGCCACCCCGACGGCAGCTACGAGCTCATCGATTACAAGACCGGGCCCGCCAAGCGCGCGGCCGACCTCGCCGACGACCTCCAGATCGCCCTCTACCGGATCGCCGCCCGCGAGGCGTGGGACATCGAGGCCGCCGACGGCGCCTACTGGTACGTCCTCGACGACGAGAAGGTCCCCGCCGGCGGCGAGCCCGACGCCCTCGAGCGGGTCGAGCGGACGGTGGCGGACGTCGCCGCCGGGATCACGGGCCAGGACTTCGAGCCGCGCCCGGACTTCAACGTCTGCTCGTGGTGCGACTACCGCCTCATCTGCCCGGCTTCCGAGGCCTGACGGGCCGGGAGACCGCTGCTCGGCGTCCTCGTCGGCTCACGACCAACCGGCCGCATCGCCTCCTGCGTCCTTGATCAGCGGGCTCCCGGCCTCGTCAGCGCTCGCGTGAAGACGCTGCTCGGCGTCCTCGTCGGCTCGCGGCCACATCCGCTAGACCCGAAGCCACTCACGGACGGACGCCCGCTGAGCACGGAGGCGCGGGTGGCGCCGGACGGGGCGCGCCGCGCGCGCCGTGGGGCTGTCCGGCGACAGGACCCGCGCCGTCGCCCGGGAGGGTCAGTCGTTCTGCTGGCGCAGGAACCGCTGGAACTCGCGGGCGATGGCGTCTCCGGAGGGAACCTCGTCCTGGGAGAAGCCCGCGACCTCGTCCTGCTGCTCCTCGAGCTGCTCGACCATCTCCTTGATCTCGGGGTTGGCGGCGACGGCCTCGGTGACCTGACGCTCGAAGGCGACCGAGGCCTCCTCGAGGTCGGTGGCCTCGACGGCGATGCCGATCATGGCCTCGAGGCGGCGGAGCAGCGCGAGTCCCGCCTTCGGGTTCGGGACGGCGGCCGCGTAGTGGGGGACGGCCGCCCACAGGCTCGCGGCCGACAGGCCGCGCTCGCGGCAGGCGGCGTGGAAGATCCCGAGGATTCCGGTCGGGCCCTCGTAGGCGACGTCCTCGAAGCCGAGCTGCTCCAGCATCGCGTCGTCGGTGGCGAGGCCGGTGATCGGGACCGGACGGGTGTGGGCGACGTCGGCGATCAGCGAGCCGAACGTGACCACGGACTCGACTCCGCAGGCCTCGGCGACGTCGAGCACCGACGAGCAGAACGTCCGCCAGCGCGTGCTCGGCTCGGTGCCGCTGATCAGCAGCAGGTCGCGCTCGGCCTCGGGGGCGAGCGCGGACACGATCAGGTTGTCCGGCCATTCCACGCCCTGCATCGTGCCGCCGGCGATCTCGATCGACGGCCGGTTCGCCTGGAAGTCGAAGAACTCCTCGGGATCGATTCGCGCGACGAGCTCGGTCTCGAGCGCGGTCCCGATCGCCCCGAGCGCCGTGCCCGCGGCGCTGGCCGCATCGTTCCAGCCCGAGAAGGAGGCGACCAGAACCGGCGATCGCAGCGCCGGCGGCTCCCGCTCCCAGATGATCGGATCCATCGCGTCCACAGTACCGACGGGGGCCAACGGCCGAGACGGTCGCCGCCTGTGCGTCCGGCCCGGGCTGCATGATCGCGACATCGATGAGGCCTCCGCCAATCCAGCAGCCGCTGCGACCACCGAGGGGATCGCGGCGCTGCAGCCGGGTCGACCCCTCGCGGGGCGCTTCGCGGTGGTTCGCAAGGACCGGCAGCAGGCGAAGAACGGCTCTCCCTACCTGAGCATCGAGCTGCGGGACCGAACCGGCTCGATCCCGGCCCGGATCTTCCGCGACGTCGACGTGATCGGCTCCCGCTTCGACCGCGGCGACGCGGTCGAGGTCAGGGGAAGGGTCGAGCGCTTTCGCGGGTCGCTCTCCGCCGAGGTCACCGCGCTCCGGCGGATCGAGCCCGGAGCCTTCGACCCGGCCGAGTTCCTGCCGTCGGCCTACCGTTCGACCGACGAGCTCAACGGCTTTCTCGAGCATCTCAGCAGGGAGGTCTACGACCCGGCGCTGCGCGCGGTCGTCGAGCGGGTGCTCGACACCGAGCCCGTCGCATCCGAGTTCCGGCGCGCCCCGTGCACCCGGGGAGGGCATCACGCCTACCTCGGAGGCCTGCTCGAGCACACCGTCGCGGTCGGAACGCTCGTCGGCGAGGTCTGTCAGCTCCACCCGAAGCTCGACTCCGACCTGCTGATGGCCGCCGCACTCCTGCACGACGTCGGCAAGGTCGCGATCCCGAAGGACCTGATCAACAAGCCGGGGCCGCTCAGCGACCAGGAATGGACCGCGGTCCGCACCCACACCGTGGAGGGGCAGCGCATGCTCGAGAAGATCGGCGGACTGATGTCCGAGATCGGCCGAGTCGTCCGCTCGTGCCACGAGCGGTTCGACGGCGGTGGCTACCCCGATGGGCTCGCCGCCGGCGCCATCCCGGTCGAGTCCCGGATCATCTTCGCCTGCGACGCCTTCAACGCGATGACGACCGATCGCCCCTACCGGTCGGCGGTGTCGATCGAGGCGGCGATCGTCGAGCTCGAGGACAACGCCGGAACCCAGTTCGACCCCGAGGTGGTCGAGGTCCTGATCGCTCAGGTGCGCGACCGCTACGGGATCGCCGCCTGAGCCGACCCGCATCCGGAGGGTGATCCGCCCCGGCCGAGCCGCCACGCGAAAGCGGCCCGGCGGCCGAAGCCGCCGGGCCGCCCGGGCCCTGCGATCGCAGCGGGTCAGCGCTCGATCGTCTTGCTCGTCGCGCCCTTGCACATGTCGGTCTTGCCGACCTTGGCGTAGAACTTCCCGTGCTTGTAGCCGGAGTTCCCGATCGCCCACATGTACTTGGTGCCGTTGGGCTGAGCCGTGTCGGTGCCGATCTTGAGGTCGTGCTTCGGGTCCTGGTCGCTCCCCTTCTGCTTGAAGACCTTGACCAGGCGGCCGTTGGCGCAGTTGTCGGCGTCGGAGCTCTTCACGTAGCCGTAGTAGTCGCCGTTGTCGCCCTTGATCGAGACCTTGGTGTCGCTCTTGCCGGCGGCCTGGGCGCCGGCGACCCCGGCGAAGGCGGTGACCGAGACGGCGAGGGCGGTGATCGCGGTGCGGACCTTGGTGCTGTTGAACATCTTCGTACCTTTCGGGTGGGTTGCTGAATGCATGTCCATGATCAGCTCGCGGAGGCCATCCGGATAGCCACCCCCGGTGTGAACCGGGCCACACCCGTGGAAGTAGTTTCGCGCCCGCAGCCGGGGGTACGCGGCTGCGGGCGCTGCGGTCGCTGTGACGCCCGGAGGCTGAGTTCGGAAAACTAGGGGCCCCATGTCCGCCGCCCCCGTCAGCAACGACGCGTCGCTTCACGACCTCAGGATCGAGGAGACGGTCCCGCTCGTCTCTCCGGGGGAGCTGCTCGCGGAATATCCGCTGACGCCGGAGCTCGCCGCCGGGGTGGTCGGCGGCCGCCGCGAGGTCAAGGCGATCCTCGACCGCGAGGACTCCCGGCTGCTCGTGGTCGTCGGCCCCTGCAGCGTCCACGATCCGGTTGCGGCGCTCGACTACGCGCGGCGACTCGCCGCCCTCGCCGCAGAGCTGCCCGACCTGCTGGTCGTGATGCGCGTCTACTTCGAGAAGCCGCGGACGACGACGGGATGGAAGGGCCTGATCAACGATCCGCATCTCGACGACTCCGGCGACGTGAACTCCGGGCTGCGGACCGCCCGGCGGCTGCTGCTCGAGGTCCTCGAGGTCGGGCTCCCGGTCGGCTGCGAGTTCCTCGATCCGATCACGCCGCAGTACATCGCCGACACCGTCGCCTGGGGAGCGATCGGCGCCCGGACGACCGAGAGCCAGACGCATCGCCAGCTCGCTTCGGGTCTCTCGATGCCCGTGGGGTTCAAGAACCGCACCGACGGCAACGTCGGCGTCGCCGTCGACGCCGTTCGCGCGGCCGGAGCCCCGCATTCGTTCGCCGGGGTCGAGTACGGCGGCGGCTCGGCGATCCTGCGGACGTCGGGCAACTCCGACTGCCACATCATCCTGCGCGGCGGTCGCGGCGCCACGAACTACGACCCGGCCTCGGTCGCCGACACGGTCGAGCGCCTCCGTGCCGTCGGCCTGCCCGAGCGCGTGATCATCGACGCCTCCCACGACAACAGCGGCAAGGACCACGAGGTCCAGCCCGCCGTCGCCGCTGCGATCGGCGAGCAGGTCGCATCCGGAGAGGCCGCGATCGTCGGCGTCATGCTCGAGTCGTTCATCGAGGCCGGCCGGCAGGATCCCGGCGGGACGCTGGTCTACGGCAAGTCGGTGACGGACGCGTGCATGTCCTGGGAGACGACCGTGGACGTCCTCCGCGGGCTCGACGACGCCTCACGGCGCCGGCGCGAGGGCGTCGGGTAGCAGTGAGCCCGGGGGAGGGTCAACCGGGCTGGGAGACGATCCTCTACTCCGTGGAGGCGGGGGTCGCGACGATCACCCTCAACCGCCCGGAGCGGCTCAACACGATCGTCCCGCCGATGCCGGACGAGGTCGAGGCGGCGGTGGCGGCCGCCGTCGGCGACGGCGAGGTCAAGGTGATCGTCGTCCGCGGCGCGGGCCGTTCCTTCTGCGGCGGCTACGACTTCGGCGGCGGCTTCGGGCACTGGGACGACGTGATAACGACCGACGGCGAGTGGGATCCCGGCAAGGACTTCGCGTTCGCCACCGCACCCTCGGCCTCGCCGACGCAGAAGTTCATGAGCATCTGGCGGGCGCCGAAGCCGGTGATCGCACAGGTCCACGGCTGGTGCGTCGGCGGCGGCAGCGACTTCGCCCTCTGCGCGGACCTGGTCGTCGCCAGCGAGGACGCCCGGATCGGCACTCCGTACAGCCGGATCTGGGGCTCGTACCTGTCCGGGATGTGGATCTACCGGCTCGGGCTGGCGCGAGCGAAGTTCCACTCCCTGACCGGCCGGCCGCTCTCCGGCCGGGAGGCCGCCGAGATCGAGCTGATCAACGAGGCGGTGCCCTTCGACCGCCTCGAGCAACGGGTGGCCGAGCTGGCATCCGAGCTGGCGGCGATCCCGGCCTCGCAGCTGGCGGCGATGAAGCTCGTCGTCAATCAGGCCTACGAGAACATGGGCCTGGCTTCGACGCAGACGCTCGGCCCGATCCTCGACGGGCTGATGCGCAACACGCCCGACGCTCTCGAGTTCATCGCCAAGGCGGAGGCCGACGGCGTTCGCTCCGCGGTCGCCGAGCGCGACGGCCCCTTCGGCGACTACAGCCGGGCCCCGGCGGACGCCCGGCCGGACCCCGGCAACGTGATCGACCCCTGACCGCCGCGGGCGGCGTGCCCCGCCGCCGTCTCCCTGAGCGCACCGGACCGGCGTCCAGCCGGGCTCGCCGGGCTGCAGTGCCGGCGCCCGGATTCCGATTCGGTGAGGGATGGAACGGACGGGACGATCGGACCGGGTGGTGCTCGCGGGCGCGCTGCTCGTCGCGCTGGCGATGCTCTTGGTCGCGCTCGAGCTCCCGGACTCGGGCGCCGGCCGCGCCGAGGCCGCGCAGGCGGTCGCCCCGCCCGCAGCGGCGAAGCGGGCGGGCGAGCGTCCCCCGGTGGCTCCTCCGGCGCGGGCCGACCGGCCGGACCGCCCGGCGCCCGTTACGACTCTGACCGTCGAGCCCGGCGAATCCGTCGCGCTCCGCAGCGCGCCCGGCGGCGCGGTCGTGGAGACGGTCGGCGACACGACCGAGTTCGGCTCCCCGACGGTTCTGACCGTCCTCGAGCGCCGCGGCGCCTGGGCGGGCGTCCCGACCCAGCTCCGCCCGAACGGGCGGCTCGCCTGGGTCCGGGCCACCGACCCGGCCCTTGCGGATGACGCCGTCGGTCAGTCGATCCTGATCGACCTCTCGCAGATGCGCGGCACCCTCCTGCGCCGGGGGGAGGTCGAGCGCCGCTGGCGGATCGGGATCGGCGCTCCCGGCACGCCGACTCCGACCGGCAGGTTCTCGATCACCGACGAGATCGAGGGCGGCCTGAACCCGGCCTACGGCTGTTGCGCGATCGCACTCAGTGCGACCCAGCCCCACCTTCCGGCCGGTTGGACCGGGGGCGACCGGATTGCGATCCACGGGACTGTCGAGCCGCTCGGCGAGGCCAATTCGAACGGCTGCGTCCACTCCGGCGAGAAGGACCTGCGGGCGCTGATCGCGGGAGTGCCGCTCGGGACGCCGGTGACGATCCGCCGCTGAGCGCCGGCGCCACTCCCGAACCCGCCCTCGCCTCGTAGTCTGGTGGCCGTCCCCTGGGCGGCGCCCGAACCCGACAAGGAGCTTCAGATGCCCGACAAGTTGACGATCCTGATCACCGGCTGCTCGACCGGAATCGGCAGGGCGAGCGCCGAGCGGCTCGCCCGTGCCGGGCACACCGTCTACGCGAGCGCTCGCCGGCTCGACGACGTCGCCGACCTCGAGTCGGCCGGTTGCAGGCCGCTCGTGCTCGACGTCACCGACGAAGCCTCCATGGAGGCGGCGGTCTCGCGGGTCGACGAGGAGGCGGGAGGCGTCGAGGCCCTCGTCAACAACGCCGGCTATTCGCAGTCGGGAGCCGTCGAGACGCTCGAGATGGACGCGCTGCGCCGCCAGTTCGAGACGAACGTGTTCGGGCTCGTTCGCCTCACCCAGCTCGTCCTGCCCGGGATGCGGGCGCGGGGCTTCGGGCGGATCGTGAACATCAGCTCGATGGGCGCCAACTTCACGTTCCCGGGCGGCGGCGCCTACCACGCGACCAAGTACGCGGTCGAGGCGCTCTCCGATGCCCTCCGCTACGAGGTCGAGGGGTTCGGGATCGACGTCGTCGTCGTGCAGCCGGGTGCGATTCGCACCGAGTTCGACAAGGCCGCCGTCGCCTCGCTCGAGCGGGCGAGCGGCGCCGATGACGTCTACGGGGAGTTCAACCGGAAGGTCGGGCAGGCGACGAAGGAGGCATACGAGAAGGGGCCGCTGAAGCTTCTCGGCGGAGAGCCGGACGACGTCGCCAAGGTGATCGAGCGGGCGCTCACCGCCAAGCGCCCGAGGACGCGCTACCACGTCACTCCCTCGGCGAAGATCATGATCGGCCAGAGCCACCTGATGACCGACCGGATCTGGGACCGGTTCAACGCGACCCAGTTCCCGAAGCCCGGCCGAAGCTGACGGTGAGCGGGCTGCCGGCGGATGCTCACGGGATGCTCGGCCACTGGCGGCTGCTCTCGTGGACCGGCCGGACGGCCGATGGAGACGAGGTGCGGCACGGCGGCGCCGATCCGCTGGGCGACCTCCTCTACCTCCCGTCGGGGCGGATGGCCGTTCAGATCAGCCACGGGGGCCGGGAGCGGTTCGGATCGCGCGACCTGGCCGCCGGCGACGAGCCCGGGCAGGCCTCGGCCTACCGGACCTACATCGCGTACGCGGGGACCTTCTCGGTGCCGGAGCCGGGCATCGTCATCCACCACGTCGAGCACGCGCTCCATCCCGACCAGGCCGGCATGGACAAGCGCCGGTCCTTCGCGCTCGACGGGGACCGCCTGACGCTGCGGACGCAGCCGGTGGCGACTGCGGGCGCGACGGCTTCGTCGGTTCTGCTCTGGGGCCTCCGCGACCGCTTCTGAAGCCGGAAACGCCGTTCCGGTCCCTCCGTAGTCACTACGGATGCTGCGTCGTGCCGCCTACCGCGAAGGTTGAGCGACAGGACCGGATGCCGGGGGTGCACGGCGCCGGAATCATCGTTGGCGTTCCACAGAGGGAGATCGGAAGATGTCGAGCAAGATCGTTGTAGGGGTCGACGGGTCGGAGGGTTCCGATCGAGCGCTGGACGCCGCCGTCGAGGTCGCCAAGCGCGACGGCGCGTCGGTGATCCTCTGCCATGTCGTCGAGCGGATCGCCGCCAAGGGGGACATGGCCCCGCTCCACGCCGACGAGCCCGAGGTCAAGGGCGCGATCGAGAAGCGGGTGGCGGAGCTGCGCGACGCGGGGATCGACGCGGACGCCCGGTTCGAGGCCATCGTCCTCGGCGGGCCGGCCCGTTCGATCGCCGACCTCGCCGCCGACGAGGGGGCCGACCTGATCGTGGTCGGCACCCGTGGCCATTCGGCGCTCGGCGGCGTCCTGCTGGGGAGCGTCACCCAGAAGCTCCTGCACCTGGCGTCCTGCCCGGTGCTCTGCGTGCCCGCGCCGCGAGACAAGGGATGAGATGAGCGGGATCGTCGTCGGCTTCGACGGAAGCGACGAGGCCTACGACGCCCTCTATCTGGCGGAGCGGATCAGGGCCGGCTCCGGCCGTGCCCTGATCGTCGCGGTCGTCGACGAGAACGCTCCTCCGGTCGGTGACTCGGGCGGCTACTGGGAGTACCAGCAGAACTACTTCGCCGAGATGGGTCGCAAGGCGATCGAGTTCCTCGGCCATCGCGACTTCGAGCGAAGGAGCGCCAGCGACTCCGCGCCGGCCGCGCTGCAGCAGGTGGCGGAGGAGGAGGCGGCGGATCTGATCGTGCTCGGCTCGACCCACCGGGGCCAGGTCGGACGGGTGCTGGCGGGCAGCGTGGGCGAGCGGCTGCTCGGCGGCTCTCCGTGCGCGATCGCGATCGCTCCGAAGGGTTATGCGGAGGGCGCCCACCCGAGCCTCGGTCTCATCGGGATCGGCTACGACGGCGGCGAGGAGTCGCGGCTGGCGCTCGCTACCGGAATCGGGCTCGCTCGTGCCTCGGATTCGTCGTTGCGCTTGATCGCCGTGGCTCGTGACGAAGCGGGGGCGCAGCGGCTCGAGCGCGAGCTCGACGCAGCGAGCGATCTCTGCGGCGGGGTCCCAGCCGAGCGCCGGCTCCTCCACGGCGGAGCGGCCGCCGCCCTCGCCGACCAGGGGGTCGAGCTCGACCTGCTCGTGCTCGGCTCGCGCGACTACGGGCCGATCCGGACCGTGTTGCTCGGCGGGGTGTCGAGGGAGGTGGTTCGGACCTCTCCGTGCCCGGTCGTGATCGTCCCGCGGAGCGCCGCTGATCGGGAGGCGGGAATCGTGGGGGCCGGCGAGGCGCCGAGCGCCGAGCGGCGCGACTGAACAGCCCGGCCGGAGGGCGTCAGATCGTCGCCGGTCGCGCGTCGTCGCGGGTGCCGCGCTTCTGCCGCACCGCCGACTCGAGGTCTTCGGTCGTGAAGCCGCCGACGGTCTCGCCGGCGAGCGCGTACCGGTAGAGGGCGACCCCGAAGATCCCCGACAGCGCCGACTGGACGAGCATCCCGACCGCGAAGACGATCACGCCGAGGGCCACCAATGCCGCGCCGCCGACTCCGCTGGACGCCCAGAGCGCGACTCCGGCGACGATCAGGACGATCGCCGGTAGCAGCGCGACCAGGAAGACGATTCCCCCGATCGCGACGTTGCCGGTGATCTGCTCGCCCCAGCGCTGCCGGAAGAGGCTCGCCGAGCGCTTCAGCGTCTCGAACGGGCCGGTGCCCTCCATCGCGATCACCGGGACCGCGAGGAAGGTGATCAGCGACCAGCCGAGTTGCAGGACGCGGCCGACGATCGCCCCCGCGATGCCGCCCTTGTCCTCGAGGAAGCCGATGATCGTGGCGATCACGGTTGCCACGAGCGCCCAGCCCGCGATCTTGCCGAACCGGCTCCGCGCCACCGCGGTCCCGTCGGAGAACCTCGCATCGCGGCCGTGGAAGATCATGTCCGCGCAGGCGGCCAGGCCGACGCTGTAGTAGGTGCCGATCAGGGCCAGCAGGTAGAGACCGAGGACCACCAGCGGCGCCCCCGGAGCGACCTTGCCGTCGTCGATCAGGTAGAGGCCCGGGCCGACGACGATCACCGCCATCAAGATCGTGGCGACGCCGCCCTGAAGGGGAAAGCGCAGGAGCGCGCGGTTGTCGGTCAGCACGCCCCAGCTCTTCCTGGTGAGTCCCCATCCTCTTCGCAGCCGGCTCATCTCGGCCTCCCTATCGGCCTCGCGGGCCGCCGCCATTAGCGTTGCGGTCGGGCCGGGGGGAGCGCTTGCAGCCCGGGTCCGTATCTTCAGCTGCCGATGGCGGTGGCGATCGCATCGAACCTGGGGATCCACGTCGGCGGCAAGCCGCTGTTCGCCGACGTCTCCTTCAAGCTCGAGCGCCGGAAGCGGATGACCCTCTCCGGCCGCAACGGTGCCGGCAAGTCGACGCTGCTGCGGATTCTGGCGGGGGAGCTGACCCCGGGCTCGGGGAGCGTCTCGCTGGAGAAGGGCGCGCGCGTCGCCCTGCACGATCAGCGTCCTCCGCGGGAGCCGGAGCTGACGCTCGGCGATTACGTCTTCTCCGGCCGGGCCGACGTGATCGCCCTCGAGGAGCGCCTGGCCGCGCTCGAACGCGCGATGTCCGGCGGCGATCACTCGAGCGAGACGATGACGGCATACGCCGACGCGCAGGCCGGTCTGGAGCTCGCCGGGGGCTACCGGTGGAGGGACGAGGTCCTGGCGGTCCTCGCCGGCCTCGGGTTCGAGCCCGGGCAGGCCGAACGGTCACTGCGCACGTTCTCGGGGGGTGAGTTGACCCGAGCCTCGCTGGCCCGCGTTCTCGCCGCCCGGCCCGACCTGCTGCTGCTCGACGAGCCGACCAACCACCTCGACATCCCTTCGCTCGAATGGCTGGAGGGATATCTGACCGATCTCGACGCGGCGGTCGTCCTCGTCGCGCACGACCGCTGGTTCCTCGAGGCGGTCGGAACGTCGGTGCTCGAGCTCGAGGCGGGTCGCGCCCGGTACTTCTCTGGTCCGTGGCACGCCTGGCGGAAGGAGCAGGCCGCACGGGAGATGGCGCTCGGCAAGGCGATCGAGCGCCAGCAGGCGGAGATCGCGCGGATGGAGCGGTTCGTGGAGCGGTTCCGCTACAAGGCGACGAAGGCGAGGCAGGCCCAGTCGCGGATCAAGCAGATCGAGCGCATCAAGCGGGACGCCGCGGTTCGCGATCCGCGCGAGGGGCGGACCCTTCGCTTCTCGTTCCCGCCACCCGTTCGCGCCGGCAGGTTCGTCCTGAAGATGGAGGACGCCAGGATCGAGGTCCCGGGGCGCACCCTGCTGGAGTCCGGGACGCTGCGGGTGGAGCGCGGTGAGCACGTCGTCCTCGTCGGGCCCAACGGCGCCGGCAAGACGACGCTGATCGAGACCCTCGCGGGACGGCGACCGCCGGCCGCCGGCAAGCTCGCGACCGGACACAACGTCGAGATCGGGTACCTGTCCCAGCACGCCGACACGGCCGCCGGCCAGGGGACGGTGCTCGATGCGGTCCAGCGCGGGACCGGGCTCAGCGGCCAGAAGGCGCGCGATCTGCTCGGGGGCTTCCTGTTCTCGGGCGAGGAGGTCGACAAGCGCCTCGCCGACATCTCCGGAGGAGAGCAGCGCCGGCTCTCGCTCGCAATTCTCGTCGCGTCGGGGGCGAACGTCCTCGTCCTCGACGAGCCGACCAACCATCTCGACGTCGAGAGCCGCGAGGCCCTCGAGGACGCGCTGCTCGAGTTCGAGGGAGCGGTGATCCTGGTCTCACACGACCGGGCGCTGCTCGAGGCGGTCGGCTCGCGGACGATCGTGCTCGAGGGCGGCCGGCTCGAGAACCACCTCGGCGGCTGGGCCGAGTACCAGCGCGCCCGCGACGAGCGCGAAGCGCGACAGCGGGAGCAGGATCTGGAGCGCGCCAGGCCCGCGGCGAATCCCGGGCCGGACGAGCGCAGGCGCCGGGGACCGTCGAAGAACGCGGTCAGGAAGGTGGCGAGCATCGAGCGTGAGATCGAGCGCGCGGAAGGGGAGCTGCGAGCGGTCGAGGACGAGCTCTCCGATCCCTCCGCCTGGTCGAGCCCGGGACGCTCACGGCGGGCGACCGAACGCCATGAGGAGGCCAAGCGGCAGGTGCAGGAGCTGTACGACCGGCTCGAGGAGGCCGAGGATGCGCTCGCACCGGGCTGAACACGCCCGGCGGACGGCGGCGGCCTTCCTCCTCCTCGTCGTCGCGGTGCTAGCGGGATGCGGTGGAGACGACGAGCCTGCTCCGGGCGGGCCGCCGAGCGCGATCGCGCCCGACAGCATCGACCGCGCCGACCTCGTGTCCTGCCGGGACCCGAAGCTTCCCTCCGGCCTCCGCTGCGGCACGATCGAGCTGCCGTACGAGCGGTCGGACCGGTCGCTGGGCGAGATCGCCATCTCGTTCGCCGTCCGGCCGCGGACCGACCGCGACTCGCCGTCGCAGGGAGCCATCGTCGCGGTCGAGGGCGGGCCGGGCTACGGCTCGATCGGGAGCGCCGCCGACTACATCGCCACGTTCGGGTCGCTCCTGCGCCACCGGGACCTCGTTCTCGTCGACGCGCGCGGAACCGGGCGGTCGGATCCGATCGACTGCCCGGACATGCAGAGTGGGCGCGCCACCGACGACATCGGCGTCGCCGCGTGCGCCGAGGAGCTGGGGGAGCGGTACGGCTCCTACCGCACGGCAGCAGCAGCCGACGACATCAACGACGTCAGGGCGGCCCTCGGCTACGACCGCGTGCAGATGTACGGGGACTCCTACGGCACCTACCTGGCGCAGTCGTACGCGTTCCGCCACGGCGACACGCTCGAGGCGCTCGTCCTCGACAGCGCCTACCCCGTGCGCGGCGAGAGCGGCTGGTACCCGAGCACGTGGCGGACGGGTATCCGTGGCCTGACGATCGCATGCGAGCGCTCTCCGGAGTGCCGCGGCGACGCCGGGCGCAGGCTCGCGCGTTTCGTCCGGGAGCTTCGCGAGCGCCGGTTGTCGGTCGGGCCGCTGCTCGACGCGATCAGCGAGGCCGGCTTCTCTCCGCCCGACAGCTACCTCCGCATCGACCGGGCGATCTCGATGTACCTGGGCGGGGACGAGTCGCGCTACGAGGAGATGACAGCCGAGGGGCACGTCGGCTTCGGCAAGCCGAGCGGCTATTCCGTCGGCCAGGAGCTGGCGATCAGCTGCAACGACTATCCGATGCGCTGGGACAAGGGTGCATCCTGGGAGGAGCGACGGCGCCAGTTCGGAGCCGCGATCGCCGGCTATCCGAAGCGGGCCTTCGCGCCGTTCACCCCGGCCGAGGTGGCGCTCACTCCCGACTACTCGTACGACGAATGTCTCGGCGCGCCGCCCCCGAGTCCCCTCTACGAGCCTCCGGCCGAGCCCGGCGCCGAGGGACCCGACGTGCCCGTCTTCGTGATCGGCGGCGAGCTCGACGACGTCACCTCCCCGGCGGAGGCGAAGGCCGCCGCCGCGCTCTTCCCGGACTCGGAGCTGTTCATCTGGCCCAACGCGGGCCACGTCTACTCGCTCTACGACCCCAGCTCCAGGGGAGCCGTCCGGATCCGCGAGTTCCTTCGCGAGAACGGCGGCTGAGCGGCTACTTCGGGGGCAGTCGCTTCTCGAAGAAGGCGAGCGCGTCGTCCTCGGCCGCGGCGACGATGTCGCCGTGGTTGACGCCGGGGTAGGTCACGTAGTCGACCTTGTCGCCGATCCCGTCGAGCTCACTGTTGAGCTGGTCGGTGTAGAACGGGAAGACGGTGGTGTCGGCGGTGCCCTGGGCGAGGAACACCGGAGGGCCGATCTCGACGGCGGGGTTCATGTCGGCGAGCACGTCGTAGAGGGCGGTCGTGTCGGCTCCGCCCTTGAGCATGTCGGCCGGGGCGAGGCCACCGAAGCTGTCGCTCTCGGCCAGCTGCGGAAGGCAGGTCTGCCCGGTCTGCGGGAACAGCGACTTGGCATCGGGCGTCAGGAGCTTGTTCACCTTGATCTCCGGCGTCACCGTCGACGCGCCCTTGACGATCAGGGCGGCGAGCGCGGAGAGGCCGCTGGGGGTCGTCAGAGCCGGGAGCAGCTGCGCCTGCTCCTTCAGGTGGGAGGCCGGCGCGTACGCGGTGGTCCCCTTCAGCTTCAGGGCGGGTGCCCACTTGTCGGCGATGGCGGCCGCGAACAGCGACGACTGGCCCCCCTGCGAGTGACCGGCGATCAGGTACTTGCGACCCAGGCTCGGGACGAGCTGGCGGGCGGCGGAGACCATGTCGACGACGCTGCGGCCCTCCGCAACGCCGACCAGGTACGGATGCGGGCCCGGCGTGCCCAGGCCCTGGTAGTCGGTTGCCACGACCGCGTAGCCGGCCTTCAGCCAATCCTCGAGCTGCGGATGGACGTAGGCGACGTAGGGGGCGACGAGGCTGCTCGGGCGCACCCTGGTCGGCGCGCAGGAGTCGGCGATGCCGGTCGTGCCGTGCGCCCAGCTGATGATCGGCCAGCCGCCCTTCGGCGCATTGCCCTTCGGGACGCTGACCGAGCCCGAGACGATCACCCGCTTGCCCTGCGGGTTGCGGGAGGTGTACAGCAGCGTCTTGTTGACCCTTGCGCCGGCGAGCGGGGTGAGCTTGGTGGCCTGCCGCTGCCAGACCGCTTTCCCGTGTCCCTGCGGGAGCTTCTTCGGCGCCGGCCCGGCGTAGAACGCCCCTCCCTTGGGGCCCTGCTTGACCTTGGCGTCCGCCGGCGCGGCCGAGGCGGCGAGCGCGAGGGCGACGATCGCCAGGACGATGGTGATCAGGGCTCGACGGCCGGGATGTGTGGTCGGGAGAGTGTGCAACGAGGACTGGCTCCGGATGAATCGTGCGTGGAGTTGATCGACAACTCTAGTGTCCGCCTTTAACCGGGGAGCCGGTGCGAAGTTGCGGGCAACGGAGCGACCGCCCTCTGACGCCCTAGTCGGCGCCGGTCGCGAGCCAGGACCCGCATAGGATCAGCGGCAGGCCCGCGAGGGTGCCGAGGCCGGGCGATTCGCCCAGGACGAGGATGCCGGCCGCGAGCGCCACGACGGGGGCGATGTAGGTGATCACCAGGGCCCGCCCCGCGCCGACGTCGAGCACGAGCGCCCCGAACAGGACGAAAGCCGCCGCGGTGCAGAGGATCCCGAGCACCAGGATCGCCGCCGCCGCCTCGGCCTCGAGCTCGCGGGAGCGCTCCTCCGCCTCCCGCACCTTGCGCTCGGCCTCCTCGATCCTCGACTCGACCTCACGCTCGGCCCGCGCGGCTGCGGCGATCGCTTCGCTGAGCTCTTCCTCGCGGTCCCGCATCCGCTCCGCCGTGGCCGCTTCGGCGACCGCCCTGGCCTGCTCGGCGGCCACCTCGACCTCGGCCGCCGACTCCTCCCGGAGGCGGACCTTCTCGTCCTCGAGCTGCTGCTCGGCGGCGCTGACGCGCTCGGCGGCCTCAGCGGCCTGACGCTCGATCTGCTCCAGGCGGCGATGTGAGTCGGCGGTAGCCTGGGCCCGAGCCGCCCGCTCCTCCTGGAGCTCGCGCTCGCGGACCCCGAGTTGCTCTGTGAATCTCTCCTCCGCCGCCCTGCGGGCGACGGCAACCTCGGCTCGGACGCGCTCGTCCGCATCGGCTTCGATCCTCGCGATCCGCTCGGCCGTCTGCTGCTCTGCGGCCGCGAGCGCCTTGCGCTCGAGCTCCCGGCGGCGCGGCTCGTCGTCGCGATCGAGCTCGGCGCGCGCTTCTTCCCTGGCGTTCTCGATCCGCTTCCGGACCTCCTCCTCGCCGGGCCCGCCGGGTGATTCGGCCCGTGCTGCGTCGCGCGCTTCGGCGACCCGGGCGTCGGCCTCCTCGCGGGCCAGCTTGAGCTCGCTGCGGAGCCCCTCGAGCTCGGCACCGGCGGCAGCGCTCTCGGAGCCGTCCGCAGCCTTCGCCTCCCCGCGGATCCGCTCGACCTCCTCGCGTACCTGCTTCTGTGCTTCCGCCTTCAGCTTCGTGACCTGCCCGCGCAGCCAGCGCGTCGCCTGTTCGCGTGCGCGGTCCTCGATCTGCTTCTTCTCGTCCTCGAGCTGCGCCGCGCGCTCCTCGGCCTGCCGGGAGCGCGCCTCGGCCTCGCGCAGGCGGGCGGCGAGGTCCTCGATCTCGGCACGGGCGCTCGTCTGGACCTGTTCGAGGTTGTGTTCGAGAGCGAGGATCTCGTCGTGGGAGCGCATCTCGGCCGCCCGGGCCGCCTCGTCGGCGGCCACCCGGATCCGGTCGCCGGTGTCGCCTCCCGCGGCCTCCTCCGCGGTCCCCGCCGGCGCCTCGTCCGCCTGGGCCTCCGCCCCGCCGGTCGCGGGTGTCCCGGCGCCCTCCTGGGCCTCGGGCGGCTCGGCATCGCCGGCGGCGGCGTCGGAGATGCCGGAGGCCGGTTCCCCGTCCCGGTCCTGCCCGGTGGTGGAATCGTCGCGCTCCTCGGCTTCGGTCCCGGTGGGCGGCTCGGTCGACTCGACCTCGGCCGGGTCGGCTTCGGTCCGCCGCCTGCCGCTGACCGGGGACGGCGGAGCCCACTCGGCGGTGCCGGTGTCGGGCTCGATCATCGCCCGCCGCGGCTCCGCGGCTCCCTCTTCGCCGGTCCCGTGCCCGCCGGGCTCGGGCACGGCGGCCCAGTCCTCGGTGTCGTAGGGGTCGGGGCCGGGGGCCGGTTGTTCGGTCGCGGGCTCCTGCCGCGCGGTCGAGGGATAGAGGGCGGTGGCGGGGTCGTCCGTTCCGTCTGATTCGGACGAAGTCGCCTCGGGCTCCGCTTCACGCTTGCCCTTGCGACCGAAGATCCCTCTCCAACGAGCCATCGGCCGCCGCAGGTTACGCGATCGGGGGGCATCGCCGGAACCCGATTTCCCAATGTCGGCACCGGACCGCCACCGGATCGGCACACATGGGCATTGATCGGTCGGTTCACCGGGCGAAGCATCGATCGCGTCAATCGATCCGGTGCGGAACCGGAGAAGGGAGTCCACGATGTACGCATGGTTTGGTGCGGCCCACTGCCGGGCGCTGCGAGCGGCCGGATGGGTCCGCGGGCATCTGGCGGCCGAGCGCGGGCAGGGCACGGTCGAGTACGTCGGCCTCGTCCTGCTGGTCGCGGCGCTGATGGGCGGCATGGTCGCCGCCGTCGGCGGCCTCGGGAGCCTCTCGGGGATCGGCAAGGAGATGGCCGAGGCGATCACCAAGAAGATCATCCAGGGGGTTCAGAAGATCACCTTCGGCGGTTGAAGCCGTCGACGCGGCGCCCGCCCGCCGAGGACGGGCGGGCGGGCGCTGATCTGGGACACTGGCGCCGTGACGGCGGTGGAGAGAAGCCATGGGCGCTCGGCAGCTCAGATGCGTCCGGTGACGATCGAGCCCGGGTTCGTCCGCACTGCCGACGGCTCGGCCCTGATCTCGATCGGCGAGACCCGCGTGATCTGCACCGCGTCCATCCAGGAGGAGGTCCCGCGGTGGATGAAGGGCCGCGGAACCGGATGGGTCACGGCCGAGTACGCGATGCTCCCGGCCTCGACCGGGGAACGGAAGGAGCGCGATTCGAAGCGGGGGCGGCCGGACGGCCGGTCGATCGAGATCCAGCGGCTGATCGGGCGGGCGCTCAGGGTCATCGTCGATTTCGAAGCGCTCGGGGAACGTGCGGTCTGGGTCGACTGCGATGTTCTCCAGGCCGACGGGGGGACCCGCTGCGCGTCGATCACGGGGGCGTACGTCGCCCTGAACCTCGCCCTGTCGGGGCTCGTGGAGAACGGCGAGCTGAGCTCGCTGCCGTTCACGGGAACCGTCGCCGCGCTGAGCGTCGGCGTCGTCGACGGCCGGGCGCTCTGCGACCTCGACTACTCGGAGGACTCGCGCGCGGAGGTCGACGCGAACGTCGTCATGACCGGCGACGGAGGGCTCGTCGAGGTCCAGGCGACGGCCGAGCAGACGCCGCTTTCGCGGGCCTCCCTCGACGAGTTGCTGGCGCTCGCCGAGACCGGGATCGCGCAGCTGCGTGCCGTCCAGGAGGAGGCGACGGGGGCGTGACCGGGAGGCCACGGCGAACGATCGTCGTCGCCACCCGCAACGAACACAAGCTCGCGGAGCTGGGGGAGATCCTCGCCGGGGTCGATCTGGTGCCGCTTCCGGCGGAGGTGGAGCTGCCACCCGAGGACGGGAACACGTTCGCGGCCAATGCCCTCGGGAAGGCGCGTGCCGCCCGCGAGCAGACCGGCCTGGCCGCGATCGCCGACGACTCCGGGATCGCGGCCGCCGGGCTCGGAGGCCGCCCGGGCGTCCGCTCGGCCCGGTACGCCGGGGAGGACGCGACCGACGAGGAGAACCTCGCGCTGCTCCTCGAGGAGGTCGCTGCGACCGCCGACCGCTCCGTAGCCTACGTCTGCGCGATCGCCTTCGTCGCCGAGGACGGCGCGGAGACGGTTCGCGAGGGCAGATGCGAGGGCACCCTCGCCGAGCAACCCCGCGGCACCGGGGGCTTCGGCTACGACCCGGCCTTCGTGCCATCCGATCTGAACGACGGCCGGACCATGGCCGAGCTGAGCGCGGCGGAGAAGCATGCGATCTCGCACCGCGGCCGGGCGGCGCGCGCGATCGCGCCGATCGTGGCGGTCGCGGAATGACGTCGACCAAGGCGGGGGCGGCATGGCTCTCGGTCGTGTCGAACTGCGTCCTGATCGTGCTGAAGGTGGTCGCCGGCGTCCTGACCGGGTCGATCGCGATCCTCACCGAGGCGGTCCATTCGTCGATCGACCTGATCGCATCGCTGATCGCCCTGGTGTCGGTGCGGAAGGCGGACGAGCCGGCCGACGAGGACCATCCGTACGGTCACGAGAAGGCGGAGAACGTGGCCGCGGGCGCCGAGGCCATGCTGATCCTGCTCGGAGCCGCGATCATCGTCATCGAGGCGGTGCGCAGGCTCGTCAACGGTTCCGAAGTCGATTCGATCGGTATCGGCATCGCGATCATCTCCGCTTCGATCGTCGCCAACCTCGTCGTCTCCGGCTACCTGTACCGGCGGGCGCAGGTCCTCGAGTCGCCGGCGCTCGAAGGCGACGCGGCGCACCTCAGGGCCGATGCGCTGACGTCGGTGGCGGTCCTCGCGGGTCTGCTGCTGGTGAAGATCACCGGCAACGCGGCATTCGACTCGATCGCCGCCCTGCTGGTCGCGGGCGCGATCGTCGGAACCGGGATCAGGCTGGCCCTGCGGTCCGGGCGGGTGCTCATGGACGAGGCGCTGCCCGAGGACGAGATGGATCGGATCGAGCAGGTCATCGCCGGAGCCCGGGAGCCCGCGATGGCGGGGTATCACAAGCTGCGCGGTCGCCGGGCCGGCTCCCGGCGGCACGTCGACCTCCACGTCCAGTTCCGCGCCGGGACCAGCCTCGAGGAGGCGCATCGCGAAGCTCACCGGCTGAGGGACGCGATCGAAGCCGAATTCGCCAACGCCGACGTCTTGATCCACGTCGAGCCGGAGGACTCCTATCGCCCCAGGGGCGCCGGTCCGCTGCGGCAGGGCTGAGCGTCAGGTCAGGTTGACCGCGGCCGCGAGCCCGACGGCCACGAGGGTGATCGCATACCCCGTATAGCCGTTGATCGCGACCAGCAGCGCGGCGACCAGGCAGATCGCGACGATCGTGATCCATGACCCTCTGACGAGATCCATCGCCGCTATGTTCCCGCAGGTGAAGGATGGATGTGGGCAGGGCGGGCGCGGCGATGGATGAGCCGCGGGCGGAAGCAATCGCAGCCGAGCTGATCGAGGAGTCGGCCGGCCTCCGCTCGTGCGCGCTGATCGGCCCCGGGGGCGAGGTCCTCGCCGCGACCGCTGCGAACGACTGGGCCGAACAATCGAGCCGGATCTGGGAGGCGGCCTCCGATCCGGACCGGCCACCCCCGGTCCACGTCCACGTCGGCATCGACGGCGGCGAGGTGTTCGCGGTTCGCGGCGAGCACGCCTCGGCGATCGGCATCGCCGATCGCTTCTCGCTGGCTTCGCTCGTCCTCTGCGACCTCCGGGACGCCCTGCGCCGGCTCGGCCCTGTGGCGCCGTGATCGAGAAGCCCCATCGCTTCCTGATCGACCGGGTCAGCTCCTACGGCGAGGAGGGCATGGCCTACCTTCGCCGTCGCAAGCTGCGGAGCCTGCCGTTCGTCAGGATCCGGCTCGAGGGCGGCGAGGAGGTGGCGGTCGAAGCCTCCGATCCTCGGGGGGAAGAGCTCTTCGCCGTCGCCGGCGAGCTGATCGAGGCGGAGCGCGAGAGCTGATCTCGCCGGGGGGGCGCGAAATCCGTTCTCGGGCTTTGCCCATTGCATGCCTGCGTACGACGAGCACGGGCTGACGCCCGGCGAGCGGAGCGCGATCGGCGCCGCGCTCGGGCGCGATCCTGCTCTCGGCGCCGAGCTCGAGCTGATCCTCCCGGTGCTCGACGCCGCGGCAGGTACGACCTTCCTGCGTGAGCTCGCCGCCGCGTCGCCCGGCGCGGAGCGCCCCGCGGCGGCGGTGCTCGAAGCGCTCGTTGCGGCGGCGCACGATCGCCGGCCCTGAGCCGGGTGGGGCGCCGTCCCGGCGCGCGGGGTCTACGGGTGCGGGCGCCGAGCGGGCGCCGGACCCGAGCCGAGGAGACGGATGCGATGAAGCACCCCTGGACGATCAGCCTGACCCTGACCGCCGCAGCGGCGGCGCTTGCCGTCGGTGCGGGCCTCAGCTCGCCGGTGAGCGCAGTAGCCGGAACCTACGAGGTGGTGCAGTGCGACCGGGCGAACCGCGACTACGCCGATGCGCGCTTCGACCGGGTCAACGGGGGCGACTACGGCTTCCTCTACCGGTGCGAGGAGGACGAGGACGCGAACGCCCTGCAGATCCGCCCGATCACCGGCTCGCCGAAGGGCCGGCACGGACGGATCTCGTGGCACGCGCCGACCGGGGCGCGCATCGCGGCGGTCGAGGCCGAGGCGCGGCTGCGCGACGACGCCGGACACGAGGCACGCCTCGCGTGGATCGGCGAGGACGGGTCGGAGGCGGGTCGCATCGCCGGCGGCAGCGACGACGCAACCGGCTTCCGCGACTTCCGGCGCGAGCCCGGCGCCGCCGGCCGGCCCGGCTTCGCGGCGATCCTCGGCTGCGAGGACCGGAGCGGCTGCCCGGCGAGCGAGCGGGCGAAGACCTGGATCCGCTCGGTCCACCTCACGATCGCGGATGTCCGCCCGCCTGCCGTGCTGCCGGGCGGATCGCTCAGCTCCGGGGGCTGGCATCGCGGCGGCGGGACGCTCGGTGTCGTCGCCTCCGACGAGGGCTCCGGGGTCCGCGCGGTGGAGCTCCGCGTCAACGGCTCCAGCCTGGCTCCGACCCGGACGGTCCCCTGCGAGGTGATCCCCGGGACGGCAAAGGTGCGCCGCCTTCGTCCCTGCCCGCCCGCCTACGCCGCCCAGGCCGCGGCGGACACGACGAGGCCGCCGTTCGCCGACGGCGCGAACGAGCTCCGCGTCTGCGCGCGCGATTACGGCGGCGACGCCGTTCCGGCCTGCGTGACGAGGACCGTGAACGTCGACAACGCACCGCCGGAGCTCGCGTTCGCCGACCGGACCTCTGCCGCCGACCCGGAGCTGATCACGGCCGTCGTCGCCGATCGTCATTCCGGGGTGGCGGGGTGGTCGATCTCCTACCGACCCGTCGACGGCGGCGCATGGCGCGAGCTGCCGACCCGCCTCGTGGCAGGCCGGCTTCGTGCCAGGGTCGATTCGAGCGCCGAGCCCGCCGGTGACTACGTCTTCCGTGCCGTCGCGGCGGACCGGGCCGGCAATCTGGCACTCACGACCTCGCGGGCGGACGGCGGCGAGATGGTGCTCACGTTCCCGCTGCGCGAGCGGACCCGCCTCGGCGCATCGGTGGCGGGCCGATCGCGGGCGACGGTTCCGTACGGCGCCCGGCCGCGGCTCGACGCGGTTCTGCGCGATGCCGGCGGGGACCCCGTCGCCGGTGCCGACGTCGAGATCTCCGAGCGCTTTGCACCCGGGTCGTCGCTGGCTCCCGCGGGCCGGACCGCGACGACCGACGCCAACGGCCGGATCCGGGTCCGGCTCTCCCGCGGGCCCTCCCGCACCGTCGCCATCCGCTGGCCGGGTTCGAGGCGCTACCTCGCGGCGGAGGCGGAGCCGGTGTCGGTGTCGGTGCGCGGGCGGGCCGACATGGCGCCGGTCCCGAAGCGGGTTCGGGCCGGCCGCCGGGTCGTGTTCCGGGGCTCGATCGGGAGCTACGGAGCGGCCCTCCCGAAGGGCAAGCTGGTCGAGCTTCAGGTGCGCGGCAGCGGGATCGGCAGGTTCCGTACGGTCGGCCGGGCGTTCCGCACGGACCGGCGCGGGCGCTGGCGGATGCGGTACCGGTTCGATCGCTTCTACGCTGAGCCCGCCCGGTTCCGGTTCCGGCTCCGGGTTGCGCGGGAGCGGCGCTGGCCCTATCTGGCCCCGGCCCTCTCGCGAACGCGGTCGCTGACCGTGAAGCCGCGGCGCTGAGCCGCGGGTCAGCCGTACCGCTCGAGGTCCTCCCGGAGCCGCTTCGATTCCTCGGAGGCCGGATCGGGCCCCGCCGGCGCGGGGGCTGCGGCGTCGTCGCGGCGCTGGTCGCGCCGCCACCTCCGGGCCGCGAGGACCACGAGCCCGGCTCCGACCAGGACGGCGACGACCGGCAGCACCCACCCGCCGACGAGGTCGAACCCGTCGTCGCCGGGCACCGCCAGGACCTCCGGGCCGTACTCCTTGACGAGCTCGTCCTTGATCTCGTCCTTCGTCAGCCCCTGTGCGATCAGGTCGTTGATGAAGACCCGCTCACGCTCGGCCTGGGGTGAGCTCGAAAGCTGCAGGGTGGTCCCGCAGATGGTGCACATCACCTCGTCCTCGATGTCGGGAAGCGAGGCGTTCTGGGCGCCTGCGGCCGCAGGAGCGATCAGTGCGGCGACCGCGGCGAAGGTTGCGGCGATGCGCATCACCCGGATCCACCCGATCCTTCGATCAGCGGTGCCACCCGCTCGTCGAGGAACCTCTCGTCCATCGGGCCGCGCTGGATCAGTGCCAGGTCTCCGGCCGGGTCGACGAGGAAGGACTCCGGGAAACCGAGCACCCCGTAGGCGTCGCTGCGGTCGCCGGTGTCCTTGACCATGTCCCACGTCAGGCCGTACTCGTCGATGAACGCTCCGGCGTCGACGCTGTTGTCCTCGGAGTTGATCCCGAGCACGACCAGATCTCCACGGTGGGCCCGAGCGAACTTCTCGATCGCCGGCGACTCCTCCTCGCACGGCTTGCACCAGGAGGCCCAGAAGTTGACCAGCACCCAGCTGCCCTCGAAGTCCGAGATGCTGGTCGTCCCGCTGCCGTCCAGCCTCTGCATCGCCGCATCGGGAGCGGGCTCACCGACGGCGATCTCGGCGCCCTTCTTGGCGATCAGCCCGAACGCGAGCAGGGCGATGAACGCGATTGCCGCCAGCACGGCGATGAATCCACGATTCGACACGGGCGCGAAAGGTTAGAGATGCAAGGTCCCGACCCTGCCTAGAATGGTCGCGCCCCGCGGGTGTAGCTCAATGGCAGAGCACCAGCTTCCCAAGCTGGTGACGGGGGTTCGATTCCCCTCACCCGCTTAGGTCGGTTGCGAGCTCGGGCGGATCAGGATCTCGTTGACGTCGACGCGGCCGGGCTGCGTGACCGCGTAGACGACGGCGGCGGCGATGTCGTCAGCCTCGAGGACGCCGCTCGGGCGGTCGTCGAAGAAGGGTGTGTCGACCATCCCGGGCTCGATCAGCGTGACCTTGATGCGATCGTTCTCGTGCATCTGGCGGAGCTCCTGACGGAGGGACTCGCCGATCGCGGTCGCGGCCCACTTGGTCGCCGAGTAGAGGGACCCCGGAAGGGCGCGGCGGCCGGCGACCGAGCTCGTGATCAGGTAGTGCCCGGTGCCGCGCTCGAGCATGTGGGGGAGGGTCGCCCGGATCGTGTGCGCCACCCCGAGGACGTTGGTGAGGACCATCGACCGCCAGTGCTCGGGCGACTCCTCGAGGAATCCGCGCGAGGCCCCGAAGCCCGCGTTGGCGAAGACGACGTCGATGCCGCCGTAGGCCTCGACGGCCGCATCGGCGAGCTCGCGGACCTGGTCCCATTCGGTGACGTCGCAGGGCTTCACGAGGACGTCGTCCCCACCGCCGAGGTCGGCCTTGAGCTCGTCCAGCGGACCTTCGCGGCGGCCCGCCAGGACGATGCGGTCGCCCATCTCCCGCAGCCGCTTCGCGGTTGCGGCCCCGATGCCGGTCGAGGCGCCGGTGATCAGCACGGTTCGCGGTTCTGCCATGGCGCCTATTCATAGCAATGCCCCGCTTCCCGCTCAGCCCGGACCGGCGTCCTCACCCTGCGATAATCCCCGGCCCGATGGATCAGGATCGAAAGCGGAAGATCCGTCTCGTCGTCGCGCTCACGGCGGCCGTTCTGCTTGCGGTCGCGCTCGTGTACACGTCGTTCAGCGCCGGCACCGAGGCTCGCGAGCCCTCCGAGGTGCTCGCCGCCGGGCCGAGCAGCGAGACCTACCAGCTGACCGGCGAGGTCAAGGACTACAAGCGCGACGGGGCCGACCTCGAGTTCGACATCACCGACCGCGAGGGGGGTGAGGCGCTTCCCGTCGCCTACAGCGGCGTCGTCCCCGATCCGTTCCGCGAGGGTCGCGAGGTGATCGTTACCGGGCGGCTCGACGAGAGCGGGACCTTCATGGCCGAGAAGGACAGCCTGATCACGAAGTGCCCGTCGAAGTTCGCCGACGAGGCCGCAGCCGACCCCGAGCACGTCGTGATCGAGCAGTGAGCGCCCTCGGCTCGGCGGCGCTGATCGCCGCCCTCCTGGTGGCGGTCTACGCCGCCGCCGCGGCGCTGATCGGCACCCGCGGCGACCGCCGGTGGGTGATCTCCGCCCGGCGGGCCATCTATGCCATGTGCGGGCTGATGCTCGTCGCCGTGATCGCGATCGAGACGCTGTTCGCCCGCACCGACCTCACGGTCGCACTCGTCGCCGATCACTCGTCGACGACGACTCCCGTGCTCTACAAGCTGACTGCCCTCTGGGGCAGCCAGGCGGGCTCGCTCATGCTCTGGGCGTTCGTGCTTTCGATCGCCTCCGCGGCCGTCCTCTACCTGACCCGGAACCGCCATCGCGAGGTGGTGCCCTGGGCGACCGCGGTGCTCGCGGGAGTCGCGATCTTCTTCATCGGGATGATGGTCGCGGGGATCTTCTTCCCATCCGCCGAGAGCTGGCCCTTCGCCGCCGCCGACCCGGTGCCGGCCGAGGGTGCGGGTTTGACGCCGCTGCTGCGACATCCGGCGATGGCGATGCATCCGCCGATGCTCTATTCCGGCTACGTCTTCTTCACGATCCCGTTCGCGTTCGCGATCGGTGCCCTGATCACCCGTAAGCTCGACGCGAGCTGGATCCGCTCGACCCGCCGGTTCGCGCTGGTCGCCTGGATCTTCCTCTCGGTCGGCCTCGCCCTCGGCGCCCGGTGGTCCTACAGCGAGCTCGGCTGGGGCGGTTACTGGGCCTGGGACCCGGTCGAGAACGCCGCCCTGATCCCGTGGCTGACCGGGACCGCCTTCCTGCACTCGATCATGGTCCAGGAGCGCCGCGGGATGCTGCGCGTCTGGAACGTCTCGCTGATCTGCGCCACCTTCGCCCTGTCGTTGCTCGGCACGTTCCTGGTCCGCTCCGGGGTCCTGCAGTCGATCCACGCGTTCGGCGAGTCGAAGGTCGGCCCGCCGCTGCTGGTCCTGATCGGGATCGTCGTGATCGGCTCGACGATCCTCATCGTCTCGCGTCTCGACTCGCTGCGATCGGAGCGCCGTCTCGACTCGCTCTTCAGCCGCGAGGCGATCTTCCTGCTCAACAACGTGTTGCTCGTCGGGCTGGCCGCCGTCGTCGCCTGGGGGACCTTCTTCCCGCTGATCTCGGAGGCGGTCACCGGCGAGTCCTCGTCGCTCGCGGCGCCGTGGTTCAACCGCTACGCGACGCCGCTCGCGATCGTCCTCGTCCTCTTCATGGGGATCGGGCCGCTGGTCGCGTGGCGCCGGATCACCCTCAGCGGCCTCTGGCGCTCGGTCGCCTTCCCGCTGGCGGCGACCGCCGCCGCTGCGGTGGTCCTCGCCCTGACCATCGGCATCTCCGAGAGCGTCACCGCCTACCTGCTCTTCCTCGTCGCGATCTTCACCGTGGTCGCCGTGGGCCAGGAGTTCTGGCGCGGCTCGGTCGCCCGCCGCAAGCTGGTCGGGGGTACCCGGCTCGCAGCGCTCGGATCGCTCCTCACCCGCAACCGGCGGCGCTACGGCGGCTACGTCGTCCACGTCGGCCTCGTCCTCTCGCTGTTCGGGATCGCCGCCTCGTCGAGCTTCCAGACGAGCCGCGATCTCCGGCTCAGCCCCGGCGATCAGGCGCAGGTCGGCGACTACACGGTGACCTACGTCCGTCCGACGACGGACATCGACGGGACCGAGCAGAAGCTCGCCCTCGGCTCGGAGCTGGACGTGACCAGGGACGGCCGCCACGTGACGACGCTCAATCCTCAGCGCGAGTACTACTCCGGCACCGCAGCCGACCCGGACGCGCCCCTGCGCAGCTTCTTCGAGGGCGAGGCGACCAGCGAGGTGGGGCGGACCGAGAGCTTCTCCCGCGATCTCTGGAGCGCGATGC
>JAGQUO010000117.1 GCA_020438445.1 Solirubrobacterales bacterium | reverse complement strand
GGACCTCGCCTGAGGGCCCGGTCCGGGCGCAGCACGACGATCTCGCCGGGCAGCTCATCGAGCAGCCAGGCGATGTCGTCGGGGCCGAGACCGGTTCCGTCCTCGCCGTCGGCGGCGACCACGATCCGGTCGTAGCGCTCGTGCGAGGCGAGCTCGCGAAGGGCGTGGCGGGTGCTCCGGCCGCGCTCGATCCTCGAGTCGACCGGAACGCCGTTGTTCAGGGCCCGCTGCTCGACCGCGTCGAGCACCGGCATCGCCATCGCCGCCTGCCGCGGCTGCGGGGACTCCAGGGACAGGCTCAGCGGCACCCGCGCGAGCGCGGCGGGAACCAGCGTCGCGCTCTCGGCCCGACAGAGCCGCAGGGCGGCATCCAGCGCCGGCTGCGAGAGGTTCGATCCGATGAAGGGGAAGAGGATCCGCCGCGGAGCCGGCTCGAGCGGCCGGCCACGGCGGATCCGCTGGCGGATCAGCAGGATGACCGCGACGATCAGCAGGACGAGGACGAAGATCTCGCGCAGGCTCATGCGTCTCCCTCGCCGATGCGCGGGCCGTGCCTCCGCGTCCGGTCGGCGACGATCCGGATGTCGATGCCGGGCAGCGCCTCGATCAGCCGCATCGGCAGCGGTTCACGCCAGCGCCTCAGAGGCCCTCGGTGCGAAGGCTGTCCGAGGAGGACGTAGGTCGTGCCGCGCTCGGCGGCGACCCGCCTCACCGTCGCGAGCAGCTCGCCGTGCTCGACCAGCAGGTGGGCGCCGAGCACCGACGTCAGCCGGCGCAGCGCCTCGAGCTGGGCCCGCTGCTCGCCCCGTGGCCGCCCGGCGGACGGATTCACCCAGAGGACGTCCAGCTCCGTGCCGAGACGCTGCGCCGACCGCCACGCGCGGCGGACGAGCCGCTGCGACTCCGGCCGCGGGGTGACCAGCGCCAGCAGCCGTTCGCCGATCGCCTGCGCCGCGTCGGTCCCGATCACCCGCCCGGGAACCGCCCGCCGAGTGCGTGCCCCGGTCCCGATCCGCTTCGA
Source organism: Solirubrobacterales bacterium (assembly GCA_020438445.1). Classification (GTDB taxonomy): domain Bacteria; phylum Actinomycetota; class Thermoleophilia; order Solirubrobacterales; family 70-9; genus RHKX01. The sequence goes on along the minus strand of JAGQUO010000117.1, from coordinate 6,285 downwards.
CTCGACGTCCTCGGCGACCTGACGGAGAGCCAGTTCCCGCAATGACTGCAGCGCCTCGATCCGGAAGAAGTTCTGCAGTGCGGCGCCGATCCGGTCCTCGGGGTAGATCTTCCCCGCTCGCAGGCGCTCGAGCAGCGCCTCGACCGTGAGGTCGATCAGCACGACCTCGTCGGCGCCGCCGACGATGGCGTCCGGCACGACCTCGCGGACCCGGGTGCCGGTCAGCTCGACGACGTCGTCGTTGAGGCTCTCGAGGTGCTGCACGTTCACGGTCGAGAAGACGTCGATGCCCGCATTGAGAACGGCCTCGACGTCCTCGTAGCGCTTCTCATGCTTCGTGCCGGGGGCATTCGTGTGCGCCAGCTCGTCGACGAGGGCGAGCTCCGGTGCACGCTCGATCACCGCGTCGACGTCCATCTCGTCCATCGAGACCCCGCCGTGGACGATGCGGAGGCGATGCACCGCCTCGAGGCCGACCGCGAGCGCCGCGGTCTCGGGGCGGTCGTGCGGCTCGAGGTAGCCGATGACCACGTCGCGGCCGGCCTCCGCTTCGGCCTGCCCCTCCTGGAGCATCCGGTAGGTCTTGCCGACCCCGGCCGCCATCCCGAGGAAGACCTTGTGGCGGCCGCGGCGGCGCATCGGGCTCAGGCTCCGAACACCCCGTGCACGACGAGGTCGATCAGCTTGATCCCGAGGAACGGCGCGACCAGTCCGCCGAGCCCGTAGATCAGGAGGTTGCGGCGCAGCATCGCGGCAGCGCCGATCGGGCGGTAGCGGACGCCGCGCAAAGCCAGCGGCACCAGCATCGGAATGACGAGCGCATTGAAGATGATCGCCGAGATGATCGCCGACTCGGGCGTGCCGAGATTCATCAGGTTGAGCTTGTCGAGCGGCCCCGAGGTGAACGAGTCGCCCATGTCGCCGCCGGCGCCGAGCGCATAGGTCGCGGCGAAGATCGCCGGCAGGATCGCGAAGTACTTGGCGACGTCGTTGGCGATCGAGAACGTCGTCAGCGCGCCGCGGGTTATCAGCAGCTGCTTGCCGACCTCGACGATCTCGATCAGCTTCGTCGGGTTCGAGTCGAGGTCGACCATGTTCCCGGCCTCGCGGGCGGCCTGGGTTCCGGTGTTCATCGCCACGCCGACGTCGGCCTGCGCGAGCGCGGGCGCGTCGTTCGTGCCGTCGCCGGTCATCGCGACCAGCCGTCCCTCGGCCTGCTGGTCGCGGATCAACCCGAGCTTCGCCTCCGGCGTCGCCTCGGCGAGGAAGTCGTCGACGCCCGCCTCGGCGGCGATCTTGGCCGCCGTCAGCCGGTTGTCGCCGGTGACCATCACGGTCCGGATTCCCATCGAACGGAGCTGGTCGAAGCGCTCCCTCATGCCCTCCTTGACCACGTCCTTGAGGTGGACGACGCCGAGCATCTGGCTGTCGCGGGCGACCGCCAACGGAGTTCCGCCCTCGCGGGACACCTCTTCGAGCCTCGCATCGAGCTCGGCGGGAGCCCTGCCCCCCTCCGCCTCGACCCACGCCCTGACCGCATCGCCGGCGCCCTTGCGGAGCCGTCGACCGCCGATGTCGACGCCGCTCATCCGCGTCTCAGCCGTGAACGGGACGAAGGTCGCGTGGGGTGCGGCGAGCTCGCGCTCGCGGATTCCGTGCTGCTCCTTGGCGAGCACCACGATGCTGCGCCCCTCGGGCGTTTCATCCGTGAGCGAGGCGAGCTGCGCGGCATCGGCCAGCTCCTGTTCCGGCACGCCGCGCAGCGGCAGAAAGGCCGCCGCCTGGCGGTTGCCGAGCGTGATCGTGCCGGTCTTGTCGAGGAGCAGAACGTCGATGTCGCCCGACGCCTCGACGGCGCGGCCGGAGAGGGCGAGGACGTTGCGGCGCACCAGCCGGTCCATGCCGGCGATGCCGATCGCCGAGAGCAGGGCGCCGATCGTCGTCGGGATCAATGCGACCAGCAATGCGACCAGGGTCACGATCGAAGCGTCGGTGTCCGCGAACTCGGCGAACGGGCGAAGGGTCACGACGACGGCGAGGAAGATCAGCGTCAGGCCCGCGAGCAGGATGTTGAGGGCGATCTCGTTCGGCGTCTTTCGCCTGGCGGCGCCCTCGACGAGGGCGATCATCCGGTCGAGGAAGCTGGCGCCGGGCTCCTGTGTGATCTCGACCACGATCCGGTCGCTGAGCACCCTGGTGCCTCCGGTGACGGCACTGCGATCGCCGCCCGACTCCCGGATCACCGGAGCGGACTCGCCGGTGATGGCCGACTCGTCGACCGATGCGATGCCCTCGATGACGGTCCCGTCGCCCGGGATGCCCTCCCCGGCCTCGACGACGACGACGTCGCCCGGCTTCAGCTCCGAAGCCGGGAGCTCGGTCCCATCGAGGAGGTGCGCCACGGCCTCGGTCCGCGCGGACCGCAGCGAGTCGGCCTGAGCCTTGCCGCGACCTTCCGCGAGCGCCTCGGCGACGTTGCCGAACACGACCGTCAGCCAGAGCCAGAAGGCCACGGTGAAGCTGAACCAGGCCGGCTCGTCACCACCCCCGAGCGGCGCTCCGCCGAAGAGCTGGACCAGCCAGGCGACCGTCGTCACGACGGCGCCGACCTCGACGACGAACATGACCGGGTTGCGGACCTGCACGCGCGGGTCGAGCTTGCGCAGTGAGGCGCCGGCCGCCGCGAACACCATCGAGCGGCCGAGCGCGGTCGTGGGAGCGGCTGCTTCGTTCACCGTGGTTCGACTCCATCGAGTGCGAGGTTGAGCTCGAGCACGTTCACTCCGGGCTCGCCGAGGAAGCCGAGGCCGCGGCCGGTCGTGTGCTCGTCGATCAGAGCGTCGACCTCGGCGACCGGCATTTCCCGCACCGCAGCGACGCGGTTCGCCTGAATCCGGGCGTTGGCGACCGAGATCATCGGGTCGACCCCCGACGCCGAGGTCATCACCGCATCGGGCGGGATCTCCGCCCTCGTCAGGCCGGCGTTGTAGGGCCCCTCGAGCTTCAGGTAGGCGTCGGCCCGCGCGGACAACTGCCGGGCGAGCCTGCGGCTGTTCGGGCCCAGGTTCGAGAAGGCGGTGGCGTCGCCGGCGTAGCCGCTGGCCGAGGGCCGGCTCTGGAAGTACGAGTCGTCATCCGAGAAGTCCTGGCCGATCAGCTTCGAGCCGGCGACGCGTCCCTCGTCGGTGACCCGGCTTCCGTCCGCCCGGTCGCCGAAGAGGACCTGGCTGATCCCGGTCAGGGCCAGCGAGTAGCCGAATCCGAGGAGGATGGTGAGGATCAGAAGCGCCGCGGCGGCGGTGCGGATGTCCCGTCGCATCAGAACAGCCTCTCCGTCAGGCCCTGACCGATCGGACCGAGGAGCAGGGCCGGGAAGAACGTCAGCGCGGCGACGACCACGATCACGAAGATCAGCAACAGGACGAACGTCCCGTTGTCGGTCCGCAGGGTCCCGGGCCCGGCGGGCGCGATCCGCTTGCCCGCGAGCGAGCCCGCGACTGCGAGCGCCGCGAGCAGGGGGACGAACCGCCCGATCAGCATCGCGAAGCCGCCCAGCAGATCGGCGAAGGTGATGCCGAACGATCCGGCGTTGCCGGGGGCGTTCGGCTGGACGAAGCCGGTGTAGCCGGCGAAGGCCGAGCCGTTGTTGTTGCCCTGCGAGCCGTAGGCATACAGGGTCTCCGAGAATCCCTGGGGGCCGGCGTTGAAGATCGATACGGCTCCCCACTTGGTGGAGATCGCGACCGCCGTGAGAACGAGCACGAGCAGGGGCACGACGAGGGTCCCGATCATCACCAGCTTGATCTCCTTCGCCTCGATCTTCTTGCCGAGGTACTCCGGGGTCCGGCCCACCATGAGCCCGGCGATGAACACGGCGAGCAGGACGAACAACAGCATCCCGTAGAGGCCGGAGCCGACCCCGCCGAAGATCACCTCCCCGGTCAGCATGTTGATGAGGGGAACCACGCCGCCGACTCCCGTGTAGGAGTCGAGGGACGAGTTGACCGAGCCGTTGGAGGCGGCGGTCGTGATCGCCGCCCACTCGGTCGAGGACGCGATGCCGAAGCGCTGCTCCTTGCCCTCGAGGTTGCCGCCGGTGCTGCCGGCGCCGTCGGCGCTCGCCGTGATGCCGGCCGCATCCTGGGCCGGCGAGCCGGCCTGCTCGCCGGCGTAGGAGACCCCGATGCCGACGAGCAGCAGGACGAGCATGGTCACGAAGATCGCCCAGCCCTGGCGGGCCGATCCGACCATCTTCCCGAACGTCGCCGTCAGCGCCGCCGGGATCAGGAGGATGAACACGACCTCGACGAAGTTGGAGAGAGCGGTCGGGTTCTCGAACGGCATCGACGAGTTGACGTTGAAGAAGCCGCCGCCGTTGGTTCCGAGCTGCTTGATCGCGATCTGCGACGCGGCGGGTCCGAGCGCGATCCCCTGCCGGCCGCCGGCCAGGGTCGAGACGTCGAGGTAGCCGTCGAGCGTCTGGACGACGCCCTGGGAGACGAGGAAGAGGGCGCCGAGGATCGAGATCGGCAGCAGGACGTAGAGCAGGGAGCGCGTGAGGTCGACCCAGAAGTTGCCGAGGTCGTGGCTCCCGCGGCTGACGATCCCGCGGATGACGGCGATCAGAACCGCCATCCCGACCGCGGCCGAGAGGAAGTTCTGGACGGCGAGGCCGACCATCTGCGAGAAGTAGCTCATCGTCGTCTCGCCGCCGTAGAACTGCCAGTTCGTGTTGCTCACGAACGACGAGGTCGCGTTGAAGGCGACGTCCCAGGGCGCCGAGCCGAAGCCCTGCGGGTTCAGCGGCTGGATTCCCTGCGTCCTCAGGATCAGGTACAGCAGCAGCCAGGAGAGAGCGCTGAAGACGAGCACCGACCGCGCATAGGACCTCCAGTCCTGGCCGCTCTCGGCGCGGGTCCCGATCGCCCGGTAGAAGAAGCGCTCGGCCGGCGCGAGCAGCGGCGTCAGGACGACGCGCTCGCCGGTGTAGACGCGGGCCATGTAGCGGCCGAGCAACGGGGTCAGCGCCACCAGGACCGCGAGGTAGAAGCCGATCTGGATCCAGCCGTTCGCGGTCATCTAGAGGTTCTCCCCGCGCAGCAGCGCCCAGGTCAGGTAGGCGAACAGTGCGATCGCGACCACGAGCAGCACTCCCTCAGCGGCGCTCATACGCGGTCGAACCCCCTGATCAGGAGGACGAACACCGCGAATGCCGCGAGGGCCATCAGGATGCTGAGTAGGTCGTCCACGTCATCCAGCATCGATCCGCAGCCGTCAAGCGGTTGTGGGGATTCAGGGGCGCGGCGTCAAGGAAACGTCAAGGTGGGCGCAGGGCCGCCCGAGGGGCCGGCTCAGGCGACCGCGAGCCGATAGCCGACCCCGGGATCGGTCTTGATCGGCATCGTTGATCCGTCAGGGTCGATCTTCTGCCGCAGGTTTGCGATGTGGGTGCGAAGAGCAGCCGTGTCCTCGGCGTGGCCCGGGCCCCAGACCTCGGTCAGGAGCGCGTTGTGGGTGAGCAGCCGACCCGGGTTCCGCGCCAGGGCCGCGAGCAGGGAGAACTCGATCGGTGTGAGGTGGATCTCCTCGCCGGCTCGTCGGACGACCCTCGCGGCGAGATCGACCTCGAGGTCGCCCGCGACCAGAACGGGCTCCTCCGTCCGTGCCCCTGCCCGTCGCATCGTCGCCTGCAGCCGGGCGAGGAGCTCCCGCGATCCGAACGGCTTGGTCACGTAGTCGTCGGCGCCCGCCTCGAGTGCCCTGACCTTCTCGACCTCGTCGCCGACGGCCGAGAGGACGATGATCGGCATCGAAGTCCACTCCCGCAGGCGGCGGCAGACCTCGACTCCGTCGATGTCGGGAAGGACGAGATCGATGATCGCGGCATCGGGAGGCTGGACCGCCGCGTGGTCGAGCGCCTCTTCGCCGTCGGAGGCGGCGACCACGTGGAACCCGGCCTCGCGGAGGACGACCCGGAGCGCGCGGACGATCTGCGGCTCGTCGTCGCAGACGAGGACGCGGCCCGCGCTCATCCGGGGACTCCCGGGGGCGTCGGTGCTCCGGCCCCGGCCGGCTGCTTCTCGATCGGCATCTCGATCACGATGGCGGTTCCCTGGCCGGGCAACGACTCCGCGCTGATCGTGCCGCCGTTGGCGGCGACGAACCCGCGCGCGATGGCCAGGCCGAGGCCGGACCCGCTGCGCGCCGACGATTGCGCCGACGGTGACCGGTAGAACGGCTCGAAGATCCGCTCGAGATCGGCCCGGGCGACGCCGGGCCCCCGGT
>JAGQUO010000116.1 GCA_020438445.1 Solirubrobacterales bacterium | reverse complement strand
TGGGGGCAGTTCAAGATCAACTGCAACGCCATCGCCTTCGGCTTCGTCGAGACTCGTCTGACCGCCTCCAACGCCGAGGGCGGCGCGATCGAGCGCGAGGGCGAGGAGATCAAGATCGGCATCCCCGAGCAGGCCCGCGAGATGGCGAAGTTCATCATCCCGCTCGGCCGCCCGGCCCAGCCGGAGGAGGCCGCCGGCCCCGTCCTGCTGCTGTGCTCGGACTACGCGAACTACATCCACGGCCAGGTCATCAACGTGACCGGCGGCCAGTTCACGGGGATGTACTCGTAGGGATTCCTCCGGTTGCGGGCGGCTTCACCTGAGTGTGGAGCCGCCCGGGCCGCTGTGCTCGCGGCGCTATACGGCCGGGGCCTGCGGGGCGCCCTCGGGTGCCTCGCCGTCGGCGACGACATCCATCTCCGGCGCCTTGCCCGAGGGCAGGACGAAGTGGGAGACGGCGTAGGCGACGACCATCACGCCCGCCATCACGAGGAAGATCGTCTCGCTCGCGTTGGCGAAGATGCTGGGCACGAGGTCGCCGATCTTCTCGTCGGTGAGATGGCTCGTGCAGCCCTCGATGGCGCCGCTGCCGCCGCCGCTGCCGCCGGGGCCGCCGCTCGCGATCGCCGACGAGATCGAGTCGGCGACACCGTCGGCGACGTCCCTGTCGCAGCCGTAATCGCCGATCAGCGTGCTCTCCGCGTTGGAGCGGATCTCGGAGACGAGCAGGGTGCCGAGCACCGCGAGCCCGAGGCTGGCGCCGAGGTTGCGCATCGTCTGGGTGATGCCGGTCGCCTCGCCGTAGCTCGTGCCGGGGACGCGGTTGAGCGCGTCGGTGCTGACCGGAGCGAACATCAGGCCCGTGCCGGCTCCGGCGACGACGATCCGCCACCAGTCGGAGCTGTAGTCCATCGACGGCATCGACTTCGCCCATAGATAGAAGCCGACCGCGCCGACCGCGCAGCCGAGCGCCGCCGGACCCTTGACGCCGGCTTTGTCCAACATCGCCCCGCCGCGCTGCGCGGCGATCACGTAGCCGAAGAAGAACGTGCCGATGTAGAGCCCCGCCTCCGAAGCGGAGTCACCGAGCGAGATCTGCGAGTAGAGGCTCGCGAACAGGAACATCGGGACGAAGGCGATCGAGACCAGGAAGAGGATCGCGTTGTCGGCCGCGAAGGCGCGATTCTGGAAGAACCTCACGTTCACGAGCGGGTTCTTGACCTTGAGCTCGGAGCTGACGAAGGCGATCGTCAAGGAGATGCCCACGGCGATGCAGCCGATCGTCTTGATGTCGCCCCAGCCCCAGACGCTCGACTGCTGCAACCCCAGGACGACGAGGCCGATGCCGGCGGCGAAGAGGGCGAGGCCACGGTAGTCGAGGGGCGCGGGCCGCTCGGTGTTGTCGGGCTTGGCCAGCAGCGTGAGGACGACGGCCGCGATCGCGATCGGGATGTTGATCCAGAAGATCGCTCGCCAGGTGATCTCGATCAGGTAGCCGCCCGCGAGCGGGCCGAGCGCGGTCATGCCCCCGGCAACTCCGAAGAAGATCGCCAGCGCCCTGCCCCGCTCCCCCTGCGGGAAGGCGGAGACGACGATCGCGAGCGCCGCGGGGAACATGATCGCGGCGCCGACGCCCTGGATGATCCGCCAGACGATCAGCCACTCCTCGCCGGCGGAGCCGGTCGGGGCGGCGCCGCAGAGGGCCGAGGCGACGGTGAAGATGACGATCCCGATCAGGACCATGCGCCGGTGGCCGCGCACGTCGGCGAGCTTGCCGCCGAAGGCGAACGTGATCGCCAGCGCCAGCATGTAGCCGTTGACGATCCACTGGCCGCCGGTCGTCGAGAGGTCGATGTCGTCTTCGATGACCGGGACCGCGATCGAGACGATCGTCTGGTCGATGAAGGTCATCGAGACCGCGAAGATCATCGCGATCAGGGCCAGGTTCTTGTGCTCGTGCATGCTCTTCCGGTGTCAGGTGTCCGCTGATCCGCCGGCGGTTCCCCGCCGAACCTTCCAATAGTTCGATGAACAGAGTCCGCCCCCTTCCGGCCATCGCCATCCTCGCCGCCCTCGCGATCCTCGCAGGGTGCGGTTCAGAGGACATATCGGCCACGGCGCCCGACGAGACCACCGCCGTCCACGACGGCGATGACAGGACGCTGGTCGCCGCCCTCGGCGACTCGATCACCGCGGGAACGCCGCTGTGGGCCGCCGATGAGGCAACGAGGGAGCAGATCGGCCCGGCCCTCGACGAGCGCAGCCAGTACGAGTACTGGGCGGCGAAGGCGGATCCGTCGCTCGAGTTCCGCAACTGCGGGGTCAACGGCGAACGCACCGACCAGATCGCGCCGCGGCTGGACGCGTGCGTGGGCGACGTCGGGGGGCCCGGAGGCGCGGACGCGCTGATCGTCCAGGGCGGGATCAACGACATCGCCCAGGGGCGGCCCGTCGAGGACGCCGCCGACGACCTGCGGGCGATGGTCGAGCGGGGAAAGGAGCTCGGGCTCGCGGTCGCGATCGTCGAGCTTCTGCCGTGGAACAACGGACACCCCGACGCCGACCCCGAGATCGAGGAGCTGAACCGGTTGATCGGCCGGATCGGGGCCGACGAGGACGTCCCGGTGATGCCGTGGCACGAGGCCCTCGAGGACCCCGAAGAGCCGGGGACGATGCGCGCCGATCTGACGATCGAGGGCGATCACCCCTCGGTCGCCGGCTACCGGATCCTCGGGACGAAGGCGTTCGTAGCACCGGAGGGCTGAGGCGCCACGCCGGCACGTCGCCGAACGTTCACCGCGTGGGGCTATACGGGGTGGTTTTCGACGTTCGGCGCGATTGTGGGGTGAAGAGCTGCGAACCGCGGGGGCCGCGGCGCGGCTTCCCGCCTAACGACGCTCCTCGGCCGGCGGCTCGCCGCCCTCCCCCGCCTGCATCTGCGGGGGCCACGTGCCGAACCAGTTGTCGCGGCCGCCGTCGATCGTCAGCGTGGTGCCGCTGAAGAAGTCGCCCGCCGGGGAGGCGAGGTAGGCGATCAGCCATGCGATCTCCTCGGGAGTGCCGAGGCGGCCGAGCGGGATCGTCTTCGGGACCGTCTCGACGACGACCTTCGGATACTTGGTCCGGAAGACCTCGGTGTCGATCTGGCCGGGCGCGATGGCGACGAGCCTGATCCCGAAGCGCGACCACTCCACCGAGAGCGTCCGCATCATGTTCTCGACCGCCGCGCGGGCGGCTCCGGAGTGGACCATCCCCGGCATCCCGTTGTGGGGGGAGAGGGTGATGCTGACGACCTTGCCGCCGTCCCCCTGCGGGATGAACGCCTTCGTCGCTGCGGCCTGGGTCATGTTCCAGGTGCCCTGGACGTTGAGCTCTGTGACCGTCCGGAAGCCCTTAGCGGAGATCGTCTCGGCGGGAGCGAGGAACTGGCCGCCGGCGTTGTTGACGAGGAGGTCGAGGCGACCGTGGCGCTCGAGCAGGCCGTCGACCATCGCGCCGACCGCCTCCTCGTCGCGGATGTCGGCGGCGACGGCCTCGGCCCTGCCGCCGAGCGCCTCGACCGCCTCCACGGTCTCCTGCAGGGGCTCGAGACGGCGCCCGCAGCCGACCACGGTGGCACCGAGGCGGGCCAGCTCCAGCGTCGTCTCGCGCCCGATCCCGCTGCCCGCTCCGGAGACGAGGCAGACCTGCCCGTCGAGGAGGCCCGGGGCGAAGATCCGCGAGGTGGGTGGCGTCTGGTCGGGCACGCCCTGAGCCTATGCGAGCGTTCGTGCGACCGTGCTCCCGGCCGTCGGAGCGAGACGCGGCGGGGAGTAGCCTCCAGCGGCTCATGAGCAAGCTGAAGGCCGAGGCGAAGCCGCTGAGCGGGCCGCTGCCGAAGGGCGGGGCGACCGGCGCCACCGTGAGCGTCGAACCGCTGCTCGGCGGCGAGGTGCAAGTGCCGCGCGCGTTCTTCGAGAACCCCGGTGGGCGCTTTGCGAAGCTGCGCACGCTCGGGGTCGGTACGCCGCGCTCGAAGTACGTCTGGGCGCCCGTTCCGGCGTTCCTCGTCACCCATCCCACCGCGGGCCCGTTCCTCGTCGACACCGCCTTCCACAGCTCGGTCGCAGCGAAGCCCGCGGCCAACCTCGGCCGCGCGATGGCCTGGGCGAGCAAGGCTCGGGTCGAGCCGGGGCGGACGATCAGCGCCCAGCTCCGCGAGCGCGGGATCGACTCCAAGCAACTCGGCCTCGTCGTCCTCACCCACATGCACTTCGACCACACCTCCGGCATCGCCGAGTACCCCGCGGCGACGTTCGTCGTCTCCCAGCGCGAGTGGGAGCACGCCACCACCGACGACAGGCCGCTCCTGCACGGCTACAACCCAGCGCACTTCGACTATCTCTTCGACTACCGGACGATCGACTTCGACGGTGCCCTCATCACCTCATACGCCAACAGCTTCGGACGCACCTTCGACCTCTTCGGCGACGGCAGCGTCCGCCTCGCCTACACGCCCGGGCACACCCCAGGCCACTGCTCGGTGATCTGCCGTCTCAACGACCGCGACCTCGTCATCGCCGGCGACGCGATCTACACGCGCGCGCAGCTCGACGGAGCCGACCCGCCCCCTGCTCCCGCCGACATGCACAAGTGGAAGCGCTCGCTGCGGGAGCTGCAGCAGTTCGCGCGAACGTACCCGCGGGCCGTGATCGTGCCCGGGCACGACGCCGACGATTGGCCGACGCTCGAGAAGCGCTACGAGTAGCGGGCGGGGCCGCGCGTCAGCGGGGGCTTCTCGCGGACCCGCCGGGCGACGGCGCGGCCGCCGTCGCGAGCGAGCTCGTCGTACATCTCGCGGACGTCGGCGAAGATCTCCTCGGCGCAGGCCATCTGCTGCTCGCGGCTCGATGACTCGACGACCGGGAAACTGACCGGCTCGCCGTAGCGGATCGTCACCTGCGGGAAGATCAGCTTCTTCCATCCGCGGATCCCCTGCGAGCCGTAGATCGCGATCGGGACGACCGGGACGCCCGTCTCGATCGCCGCCCGGCCGACGCCCGGCCGGGGCTCGCCGAGCTCGCCGGTGCGGGAGCGTCCTCCCTCGCAGTAGATCATCAGGCAGTTGCCGCGGCGAAGGACCGCGAAGATCGTCTCGAACGCCTCCTCGTCGGCGTGGCCGCGGCGAATCGGGATGACGCCGCCGTTGCGGTAGACGAAGTCGAGGAACGCGTTGCGGCGGAACATCTGCGACTTCGCCAAGAACCTGATCTTGCGGCGCAGCCAGACGCCAGCGAGGAAGTGGTCGTAGTTCGAGAAGTGGTTGGCGGCGAGGATGACCGGCCCGGACGAGGGCACGTTGTCGACCTCGATCTGCCGGGTCCGGTAGAGGAGCAGCGAGATCGGGGTCGTGATCATGCGGACGACGCTGTAGACCCAGCCGGCGTCGTTGGCGCGCTCGTACTCGTGGAACGGCTGGAAGAGCTCGGCCGGCCGAGGGTCCTTGTAGCGCTGCGGCTTGATCTCGCTCATCTGCAGAAACGGAACTCGGGGCCCGGAGGCGGGCCGCAGGGACCACTACCCCTCAGCGGGCACGGGTTACTGCTTGTGGAAGGCGGGGTCGTCCTCGTGGCGGCGGAAGAACTCGACCATCGCCGGCGCGTACTCGGGGAAGCGTGGGCATCGCAGCCCGCTCGAGGCGAGCAGCTCCGTGGCCCGACGGGTGTCGTATCGGACCGGGTGGTTCATGTAGCGGATCGACTCCGAGGGGGTGCCGCCGTAGAGATTGCGGACCGCCCGCACGTGCAGCGCCCCCGAGACGCCGCGCGGGGGCAGGCGGTAGGAGGGCTTGCGGCCCGCGTAGAGCTGGGCGAGCACCTCCACCATCTCGTGCGAGGTGAGCGGCTCGGGGTCGCACAGGTGGACGGTCTCCCCCACCGCCTCCTCGAGTCGGCCGAGAGCGACCATCGAGTCGACGATGAAATCGACGGGGACGACGTTGAAGGGCGTCTTGCCGCGGCCGATGTTGGCGATCGGCATGTGGCGGTCGACGCTGGCGGCGACGAAGCGGAGTACGTAGTAGGGACCGTCGAACTTCTGCGTCTCCCCGGTCTTGGAGTCGCCGACGACGATCCCCGGCCGGTAGATCGTCGTCGGGATCTCGTCCATCCGGTCGCGGACCCAGACCTCGGCTTGGAACTTGGTCGACTCGTAGTGGTTCTTGAAGCCCTGGCCAAGGGCGAGCTCGTGCTCGTAGACGACGCCGGTGCGGGTGCCCGCGACGTAGGCGGTGCTGACGTAGTTGAGCCGTGAGAGGCCCTCGACGTCGGCGCAGAAGTCGAGCACGTTCCCGGTGCCCTCGACGTTCACCTTCTGGGCGATCTCCTCGGGGACGGCGAGGTCGTAGATCGCGGCGAGGTGATGGACGACGCCGACCTCGGCCGCGAGCCGCTCGTAGTCGGCGTCGGCGAGCCCGAGCCGGCGAGTCGCGATGTCCCCCGGGATCACCTCGATCCGCTCGCCGTCGATCTCGGCGGCAGCCGCGCGGGCGGGCTCGGCCATGCGACCTTCGACGAGCGCAACGATCCGCGCCTCGGCGTCGTCGGCGAGCAGCGCGGCGACGAGCCGGCGCCCGATGAACCCCGGGAAGCCGGTGACGAGATGGGTGCTCATTTGCCCAGAGCCTATGGAAAGCCCGCAGGCACGGCGGTAGGCTGACGCTCATGTCGCGAACGGTGCGACGTCCATCCCACGCCACGATCGTGGCCTATCTCGCCCTCATGTTGGCGATCGGAGGGACGGCCTTTGCCGCGACGCAGCTGCCGCGCAACAGCGTCACCTCCAAGCAGGTCAGGAACAAGTCGCTGAAGGGCAAGGACGTCAAGAGCGACGCGCTCACCGGAGCGCAGGTGAAGGAGGCGACCCTCTCGAAGGTCGCCGACTCCGATCTGCTCGACGGCCGCGACTCGAGCGACTTCCTCTCAGCCGCCGATGCGGCCGGGTTCGCCCCCGTGGGCGCGATCCGGTCGGGCAGCGGCAACGAGACGGCGACGAGCCCCCAGGTGATCCTCGACTACCCGGACCTCGGCATCCGCCTGCAGACGGACGGCGACAGCGATCAGGATCGCAGCTACGTCTTGGCGAACACCCGCACCTCGGGCAGGATCGCCACCGTCACCGAGGGGTCAGCCGGGGCGACATATACCTACCCAGGGGAGTTGTCGCCGACCTTCAATCCGGCGAACCGGATCATTGACTTCGTGACCGCCCTCTATGACGATCCCAGCACCGCGGTCCACTTCAGCTGCGGGTTCGTGCCGCCGAACGGTGTCGTGACCTGCATCGGCATCCGCACCGACCTGGTCGACTAGCCGCCGCTCAGTCGCGCGCCCAGCCGCGACTGCGCTCGACCGCCTGGTGCCAGCGGGCGAGCAGGGACTCGCGCTCGTCGGCGGAGATGCGGGGCTCGTAGGTGGCGCGCTCGCGCCACATCTCGTGGACGGCGGCGAGGTCCCACTTGCCGACCGCGATGCCGGCGAGGTAGGCGGCTCCCAGCGCGGTGGTCTCCGCGATCTCGGGGACGACGACG
>JAGQUO010000115.1 GCA_020438445.1 Solirubrobacterales bacterium | reverse complement strand
GGGCGCCGCGGAGGGACTCGAGCTCCTCGTCGCTGACCCGCAACGGCAGGACCTGCCCGCCGTCGAAGCCGACCTCGATCCGTCGCTGCTGGCTTGCCATCTCGCGGTCTCCTAGTGGTCGTGGGGCTGGACGATCTCGGTGAGCACGCCGCCGGTCGAGCGCGGATGAAGGAACGCGACGCGGCTCCGGCGGATGCCGATCCGCGGCTCGGCGTCGATCAGCTCGACGCCGGCGTCCGCGAGGCTCGCGAGGGCGGCCTCGATGTCGGTGACGGCGTAGGCGACGTGGTGCAGCCCCGGGCCCTTCTTCGCCAGGAACTTGCCGACGGGCGTGTCCTCGCCGAGCGGGCTGAGCAGCTCGACGTGGCCGTCGCCGACGTCGAGCAGAACCGCCTCGACGCCCTGCTCCTCGACCACCTCGCGGTGGACCAGGGGCATCCCGAGGGCCTCGGTGTAGAGCTTGATGGCGGCGTCGAGGTCGTCGACGGCGACGCCGGTGTGATCGATCCGGTCGAGCATCGGGCCGCAGTCTAATGACCGCCGCGACCGGGCCGGAAGGCGCTCAGGCGCGCCCCGGCGGCGGCGGCTCGGAGCCCCGCGCGGTGCGTTCGTCCTCGTCGTCGCGCGCGTTCGCGATCCCCGCGGCGGCGCCGTTGCCGACCGGGTCGGGCGAGCGGCTCTCGTCCGGGTCCGGGAAGGGCCCCGCCACGGCGACCGTGACCTCGTGCCGGGCCATCAGCGCCGCGATCTCCGCCTGGTCGATGCCCTCGTCGTCGAGGAGCTTGCGGGCGATCTCGTCGAGCAGGTCCCGGTTGTCCCGCAGCAGGCGATGCGCACCGCGGTATGCCTCCTCGGCGATCTCGCTGACCTCCTCGTCCCGCCGCTGGCGCATCATCTCGGAGACGTTCCAGTCGTTGGCCGGAACCTGGTGGGATCGGATCGAGGTCCCCATCCCGTACTCGTAGACCATCGACCTGGCGATGGTCGTGACCTTCGCCAGGTCGTCGGAGGCGCCGGTGGTGACCCGCCCGAATGCGATCTGCTCGGCGACCCGCCCGGCCAGCAGCACCTTCATGTAGTCGATCAGCTCGTGCCGCGACTTCAGGTACCGGTCCTCCTCCGGCAGGTTCAGCGTGTACCCGAGCGCCTTGCCCCGCGGCACGATCGAGACCTTCTGGACCTTGTCGACGGTCGGCAGCAGCTCCGAGACGAGCGCGTGCCCGGCCTCGTGCCAGGCGACCACCCGCTTCTCGTGGTCGGTGATGACCTTGCGGCTCTGCAGTCCCGCGACGACCCGCTCGAAGGCGTTGTCGAAGTCGGACTGGCTGATGAAGGCGCGCTTGTGCCGGCCGGCCTGGATCGCCGCCTCGTTGCAGAGGTTCGCCAGGTCCGCGCCGGTGAGTCCGGAGGTGTGCTGGGCGACGCGGTGCAGGTCGGTGTCCTGGCTCAGCGGCTTGTCGCGGGTGTGGACGGCGAGGATCTCCTCACGGCCGCGGAGGTCGGGAGGGGGGACGAAGACCTGGCGGTCGAAGCGGCCCGGGCGCAGCAGCGCCGGGTCGAGCTTCTCGAGCAGGTTGGAGGCGGCCATCACGACGATGTTCTCGCTCGCCTCGAAGCCGTCCATCTCGACCAGGAGCTGGTTCAGCGTCTGGTCGCGCTCGCCGGAGACGTCGCTGCCGCGGGTCATCCCGACCGCGTCGAGCTCGTCGATGAAGAGGATCGCGGGCGAGTTCTCGCGGGCCTCCTTGAACAGCCGCCTGATCCTGGCGGCGCCGAGGCCGGCGAACATCTCGACGAACGAGGACGCCGACTGGCTGAAGAAGTTCGCGCCCGACTCGTGGGCCACCGCCTTGGCCAGCATCGTCTTGCCGGTGCCGGGCGGGCCGTGGAGCAGGATCCCCTTCGGCACCTTCGCGCCGAGGTTCTTGAAGCGCTTCGGGTCGGAGAGGAAATCGACGACCTCGCGAAGCTCGTCCTTGGTGCCCTCGACGCCGGCGATCTCGTCCCAGGTGACGCCGCTCCGCTTCGACGCCCTGATCTCCTGCGGCTTCGTCTTCGGCATCACCGCGAGCATCCGGAACATCACGTAGAGGAGCAGCGCGATGAAGACCACCGAGAACAGCGGCAGCCACTGATCGAGGGTGTTGAGGAAGTCGTCGGTGTTGATCGCTGTGGTCTTCAGCAGCGGCATGCCCTTGCCCATCGGCAGATTCGGTCGCCCGGCTTAGTCCCGCTCGGCGGCGAGCACGGCGTCGAGGGCGGCGACCGCGACCTCGAGCTGCTCGGGCGTCGGCTCGCGGGTCGCGAACTTCGCCTGGATGAAGTGGCCGGCGGCGTGCACCGCCCGGCCGATCAACGAGTCCGGGCGGCGCTCGGCGAGCACGAACACCTCCACCGACAGCGACAGCCCCGCGATGCCGCTGACCGCCCGCTCGACCCTGCCCGGGGACTCGAAGAGACGGTCGACGACCAGCTGCCCGGCGGCCGAGAAGAACAGCATCGGGCCGACCAGGTTCGAGCCGCAGCGCTCGTGCTCCTTCGGCACCTCCGCCGGATCGCGATCCTGCTCGTAGCCGGCGATCGACTTGTGCTCGGCGCCGTGGTAGGCGGCGAGGTCGGAGCCGGTGAGCGACACCAGCGCCGGCACGAACCCGACGACGGCGGCGATGCCCTCGCGGGTCGGCGTCACCGGCCTGCCGCGGCCACGGATCGCGTTGCCGACGACGGTGCTGGCGATCCCGGCGGCGACGACGCGGGGATCCTCGAACGGAAGCCGTGCCGAAGGCACCGAGAACCGGGCGATCGGGATCACGGCGAACGCCTCCGCGAGCCGGAGCGGGCCGCGCATGCCCGGCACCTTCGCGAAGCGGTTGCCCCCGAAGTTCGGCTTCTTGCCGGCGGCGACGTCGATCGAGCCGTCGCGCGCGCGGGCCGCCGCCGCCCAGGAGGTCGGACCGTGGATCAGCAGCCCGTTTCGCAATGCCATCCCGCCGAGGCGGAGCTTCTCGGGCTCGGCGGGAGGGCCGCCGTTCGCCGAAGCGCCGTTCGGCGACGCGGACAGGTCGCCGACCGCGCCCCCCGTTTGCTCTGCCTCGCTCATCCACGGGCAGGTTACCTGCGGCCCGTCCGCCGGCGGCCCCGTGGATACTGAGCGGATGAGCGATCAGCTCTTCGGAGGCGACGAGGAGACCGGGGCGGGGCCGTCGACACCGGGCGCCTCCGCACCCCTCGCCGTCCGCATGCGCCCGCGCTCGCTCGAGGACCTCGTCGGGCAGGAGCACCTGCTGGCGACGGGCTCGACGCTGCGGACCGCGATCGAGACCGGCGAGCCGCACTCGATGGTCCTCTACGGGCCGCCGGGGACCGGCAAGACGACGATCGCTCGGATCGTCGCCACCGCCGCCGACGGGGCATTCGAGGAGGAGTCGGCGGTCAACGCCGGCCGGGCCGAGGTGCGCGAGATGCTGGGGCGGGCCGCGGAGCGGCGCCGGGCCGGCCGTCGGACCGTCTTCTTCCTCGACGAGATCCACCGCTTCAACAAGGCCCAGCAGGACGCGCTGCTGCCGGCGGTCGAGGACGGCCTCGTGACGCTGATCGGCGCGACGACCGAGAACCCCTACTTCGAGGTCAACTCGGCACTGCTGTCGCGGTCGCAGATCTACGAGCTGCGGGCGCTCGGGGACGAGGACGTCGCCGAGCTCCTGCGCCGGTCGCTGAGCGACCCCGGCCGCGGCATCGCCGATCCGCCGGAGGTCGACGACGACGCGCTGGCGATGCTCGCCGCCCGGGCCGGCGGGGATGCCCGCGCGGCGCTCGGGGCGCTCGAGCGGGCGGCGACCGCCGCCGGCACCCGCGGTCACGTCGACATCGCGGCCGCCGAGGACGCGCTGAGCAGCGCGCGGTGCTCTACGACAAGGGCGGCGACCGCCACTACGACTACATCTCGGCCTGGATCAAGGCGACCCGCAACTCCGACGTCGACGCGTCGGTCTACTACCTGGCCGCGATGCTGGCCGGCGGTGAGGACCCGCGGTTCATCGCCCGGCGGATGGTCATCTTCGCCTCCGAGGACATCGGCAACGCCGCGCCGCAGGCGCTGGCGATCGCGACCGCCGCCGGTGCGGCCGTCGACCGCGTCGGGATGCCCGAGTGCCGGATCAACCTCGCCCAGGCGGCCGTCTATCTCGCGCTCGCCCCGAAGTCGAACGCCTCCTACAAGGCGCTGCTGGCGGCCGAGGAGCGGATCCGGCGCGACGGTGCCGCGGAGCCGCCGCAGGCGATCCGCGACGGTCACTACCCGGGCGCGAAGGAGCTCGGCCGCGGGGTCGGGTATCGCTACCCGCACGACGAGCCCGGGGGTGTCGCCGATCAGCGGACGCTCCCGGAGGCGCTCGGGGACGCCCGCTTCTACGAGCCCACCGGCCGCGGCTTCGAAGCGGAGCTCGAGGAGCGGCTGAAGCGGCTGCGGGAGCGGCGCCAATAGGCTGCAGTCCGATGGGGACGCTGGACTCGTTCAACCCCGCCACGGGGGAGATGCTGGGAACGGTGCAGACCGCCGATCCGGGCGACGTCCAGGCGGCGGTGGACGCGGTCGCCGCGGTCCAGCCGTTCTGGGGCGAGCTCACCCCCGCCGATCGCGGGCGCTACCTGCGGCGGGCCGCGGAGATCCTCGCCGGCGACCTCGAGGAGGTCGCTCGCCTGGTGACCTCCGAGCAGGGCAAGCCGATCACCGAGGCACACACGATGGAGGTGGTCCCGACGATCGAGGCCCTGCGGTGGCTGGCCGACGAGGGGCCGGAGATCCTCGCCGAGCGGCAGGTGAAGATGGGCGGCCTCTTCCTCGGCAAGCGCGCGGTCCACAGCTTCGAGCCGCTCGGTGTGATCGGAGTGATCGCCCCCTGGAACTATCCGTGGTCGATCCCGTTCGGCGAGGTGGCGATCGCGCTGATGGCGGGCAACGGCGTCGTCCTGAAGCCGTCGGAGCTGACGCCGCTGATCGGCGACCGGATCCGGCAGTCGTTCGTCAAGGCCGGGGTGCCCGAGGGCCTCGTCACGGTGCTGCAGGGGGCGGGCGACGTCGGACGGGCGCTCGTCGAGTCGAGTGTTCGCAAGGTCTTCTTCACCGGCTCGGTCGCGACCGGGTACGCCGTGGGCGCCGCCTGCGCGGCGCGGATGAAGGGCGCCGTCCTCGAGCTCGGCGGCAAGGACCCGGCGATCATCTGCGCCGACGCGGACATCGGCAACGCGGTCGACGGGATCGCCTGGGCGGGGTTCGCCAACTCCGGCCAGACCTGCTCGGGCGTCGAGCGCGTCTACGTCGTCGCCGACGACGACGACCCCTTCCATCCGAAGAGCACGGGCGCCG
This sequence comes from Solirubrobacterales bacterium, assembly GCA_020438445.1. Classification (GTDB taxonomy): domain Bacteria; phylum Actinomycetota; class Thermoleophilia; order Solirubrobacterales; family 70-9; genus RHKX01. Next base: position 2,284 of record JAGQUO010000115.1, on the reverse strand, counting down.
CCAGAGGGTAGATCGCGGGGGATCCGCAGGACTGGACGACGGCGATCGGGCCGATGGTCTCCGGCGAGCAGGCGGCGATCGTCACCGACCTGGTCGACGATGCGATCGCGTCCGGGGCGGAGCGGGTGTGCGGCGGCCCGGTCGAGGTGCCCGGGTCTCCGGGCAGCCACATCGCACCGACCGTGCTGAGGGGTGTGACGCACGAGATGAGGATCATGCGGGAGGAGATCTTCGGGCCGGTGCTCCCGGTGGTGGTCGTCGCCGACGAGGACGAGGCGGTCCGGCTCGCGAACGACTCGGAGTTCGGGCTCGGCGCTTCGGTCTGGACCCGGGATCGCGCGAAGGGCGAGCGGATGTCCCGGGTGCTCGAGGCCGGGATGGTCTGGATCAACGACCACGCCTACAGCCACGCGGCGATCCAGTGCGCGTGGGGCGGGATCAAGGACTCGGGGCTGGGGCGCTCGCACTCGGAGTTCGGGCTCCTCGAGTGCGCCGAGGTCAAGACCCGGACCTGGAACCCGGCCCGCAGCCGCGACTTCTGGTGGCATCCCTACGACGAGACCCTCGGGCGTGCCGTCCGGGCGAGCGCCGGGTTGCTCTACGGCGGCGACGAGCCGAGGGTCAAGGTGCTGCGCGACGGCGGCGGGTCGCTGCTCCGGGCCGGCGCGCGGACGATCCGGGGCGGCGGCCGCTGATGGCCCGGCGCTGGTCGCTGTTGAGCGTTCCGATCGATTCGGTCGGCTGCCCCGGCGGTACCGAGCTCGGCCCCGAGGCGCTGCTGGCGGCGGGCCTCGCCGACGCCGTCGATCTCGGCGAGCGGGACGCCACTCTGACGGTCCTCCGCGACCCCGGCCGGGACCCCGACTCCGGCGTCGTCTCCTATCCGGCGGTGCTCGAGCTGACCCGCGAGCTCCGCGGGAAGGCGGGTGGGCTCAGCCGACGGGACGATCCCCTGCTCGTCGTCGGGGGCTGCTGCACGCTCGTCCCGGGCGTGCTCGGCGGGCTCCGCGACAACGGGACCGATCCCGGGGTCGCCTACGTCGACGGCCACCTCGACCTCTACGACGCCGTCAGCTCACCGACCGGCGAGGCCGCCGACATGCCGCTGGCGGTCGCGCTGGGGCGCGGCCCGGAGGAGTGGCAGGAGGCGGCGGGCGGCGGAACGCTCGCCGGCGACCGCCTCGCCCTCCTCGGCTACCGCGACCTCGAGGAGGCGCGCGACCTCGGCTCGTTGCTCCCGGCCGATCTCGAAGGCGGCACCTTCATCGACACGCCGGGCCTCCGCGACGCGGGCCCGGGCCGGAGCGGGCAGGCGGTGGCCGCCGAGCTCGCGGACGCGGCACCCGACGGGTACTGGGTCCACCTGGATCTCGACGTGCTCGACGAGTCGGTCTTCCCGGCGACCGACGCGTTCGTTCCCGGCGGCCTCGACTGGGACGAGCTCGGCGAGCTCCTGACTCCGCTTCTCGCCGCCGACTCCTGCATCGGGCTGAACGTCGTCTGCTTCAACCCCGAGAAGGACGCCGACGGAAGCTCGGCCCGCCGCACCGTCGAGCTGCTCGGTGCGACGCTCGGCTAGCCGGGCCGCCGGTCGCGGAGCAGCGCCAGCGCCACGCGCTCGTCCCGGAACGCCGGCTCGGGGAAGTCGGCCAGGGTGAACCAGGATCCCTCCTCCGACTCGTCGGAGATCTCCTCGGCGCCGCCGGTCACCAGGCAGCGATAGGCGAGCCCGATGATCGGCTGTGCATCCTCGCCGCTGCCGTAGGTCGAGGGAAACGCCCCGAGATGCTCGACGACGTCGACCTCGAGCCCCGTCTCCTCGAGCACCTCGCGCGCAGCCGCCTCGGGGCCGGTCTCCCCGGCCTCGACGAAGCCGCCGGGCATGTTCCACTCGCCCTTCTTCGGCTCCTCGTTCCGGCGCAGCGCCAGATAGCGGCCGTCGCGCTCGATCCAGGCCTGGACGGTCGGGGTCGGGTTCTCGTAGTGGACGAAGCCGCAGTTCGGGCAGGTGGGACGGTCGGGATCGGGGCCGCCGGAGGGCCTCATCTCGAGCTCGGTCGCGCAGCGCGGGCAGTAGCGGAACTCCACGGCGGCGACGCTACAGGGTGCGGCCGCTCAGGCGAGGGCCGGCCGCCGGCGTTCGAGGGCCCGGCGGGACATCGACTCGAAGGCGGCCCCGAGCTCCTCCTCGCTGCGGCCGGTCACGGCCGCCAGCGCCGCCGGCAGGCCGGCGCCGGCCGGCGGGCGCTCGCCCCTCGCGTACGCGGCTGTCGCCTCCGCATCG
>JAGQUO010000114.1 GCA_020438445.1 Solirubrobacterales bacterium | reverse complement strand
CGGAATCCTGCGGCTCTCGTGAGCCGCCGAAAGCCGCCACGACGACCGGCGCCCGCACGGGGCGGGCGCCGGTCGTCGCTTCCTGGGACCTGTGTCCTAGGAGGTGACGGGCTCCTGCTCCGGCTCGACCCGGGGAAGCCACCCGAGCGAGCGCGGCAGCCACCAGTTGCGCTCTCCGAGGAGCGTCATCCCGGCCGGCAGCAGGATCCCACGGATCAACGTGGCGTCGATCAGGACGGCGACCGCGAGGCCGACTCCCATCTGCTTGAAGTCGAGCATCGACAGGACCGCGAAGATGGAGAACACCGCCACCATCACGATCGCTGCGCTCGTCACGACTCCGGCGGTCGAGCGGATCCCGTGCTCGACTGCATCCCTGGTGCTCATCCCGCCGTCGTAGGCCTCCTTGATCCGGCTCAGGATGAACACGTGGTAGTCCATCGAGAGCCCGAAGAGGACCACGAACAGGAACAGCGGGAGCCACGGGACGATCGCTCCGGTCGAGTTGAACCCGAGCAGTCCCTCGGCCCACTCGCCCTGGAACACCGTGACCAGCACGCCGTAGGCGGCGCCGACCGACAGCAGGTTCAGGACGATCGCCTTGATCGGGATCACGATCGACCGGAACGTCACCATCAGCAGCGTGAACGCCGCCATCAGCACGAACCCGAACACCAGCGGGAGATGGGCGACCATGCTCTCGTTGAAGTCCCGGTTCTCCGCCGCGGGCCCGGTGACGCTCGAGGTCGTCCCGGCGAGCGTTCCGACCGTGTCCGGGACGATGTCGTCCCGGAGCGCGTCGAGGGCTCGCTGAGACCTGCCGTCGGTGCCGTCCCCGATCGTCGGAACCGTCACCTGGGCGACGTCCCCGTCGGGGTTGACCTGGACCTCGGGGCGTCCCGGGAACAGGTCGCTGCGATGCTCGACGCGCTGCTTGAGGGCAGCGACGGCGGAGCTGACGGGACTCGACTCGACGTCGTCGGACTCGACCACGACCGTCGCCGCCGACGCCTCGCCGGGGAACGCGTCCTGGACCCGGTTGAACGTCTGCACGACCGCGAGGTCCTGGGGCAGCGAATCGATGTCCGCGTTGGCCGTCTTCATGCCGATCGCGGGAATCGCGAGCGCCACGAGCACAGCGAGTGCGGCGGTCGCGGCGACGGCGGGCCGCCGGATCACGGCGGCGCTGATGCGCCCCCAGAGATCGAGGCGGCCGGTCCGCGCGCCGACCCAGGCGCGAATCCGTCCCTGCCTGCCGTCGATGCGCTTGGACATCTTCGACAGCAGTGCCGGCAGGACCGTCACCGACCCGGCCATCGCGAGCAGGACGACCGCGATCGTCCCGGTCGCGTACGACGCGAAGTCGGCAGCTCCGGCCAGGTACATGCCGGCCATCGCGGTGACGACGGTGAACCCGGAGATCAGGACCGCACGCCCCGAGGTGGCCGCAGCCGCCTCGATCGCCGCACCGTGCTCACGGCCCGCGGCCCGCTCCTCGCGGACGCGGCGCGTGTAGAACAGGGCGTAGTCGACGCCGACGGCGAGCCCGATCAGGAGCACGACCGAGTTGATCGAGTCCGAGACGGGCGCGAGCTGGCTGATCGGCCCGACCAGGCCCATCGTCGCGAGCACCGCCGACAGCGCCAGCAGGACCGGGACCCCGGCCACCAGCAGGCCACCGAACGCGACCATCAGGATCAACAGCGTCACCGGCAGCGAGATGAACTCGGCTCGGTGGAGGTCGTCGTCGATGACCTCCTTGAGACCGCTGTTGCTGGTGGCGTCGCCGAACGCCTCGACCCGGAAGCCCGGGTTGGCGTCGGCCACGTCCGCCATCGCCGCGACCGGTGCCTCGACCTTCGCCTCGGTCTCGGCCTGGTCGCCGCTGACCACGTAGGTGATCATCGCCGACTCGCCGTCGGGCGAGACGTTGGCGTCGTCGTGCGCGTAGGGGCTCGTCAGCCGCTTGACGCCGTCGGTTCCCCGCAGGGCACTCATGGCCTCGGTGACGACGGCCCGGAACTGCGGGCTGTCGGCGGTGACGGTGTCGCTCTCGACCAGCACGCCCTCGTCCGACTGCTGCGGGAAGGAGTGGTAGATCGTCTTGTCGGCATGGCCGGATTCGCCGACGCCGGCCTCGTTGTAGTCGAGGGTGTCGGTGCCGACCGACCCGCCGATCATGAACGCGACCACGACGAACGCGAGCCAGCCCAGGATGGCCGTCTTGCGGTGTTGGGCGCTCCACCTCCCGATGCGCGCCGCGAGATTCGAATTGGAACTCATGGGGTCCTCCTTGGAAGCGATGAACAACTGCGGCGATCCTGCTTCGGAACGCCGGATCCTTCATCGGGGAGGCACCCTGAACCGAACCCTTAACCGGGCCGGCAGCGCTTGTTCAAGCGGTCGAGGGCCCGCTCAGGCGCGCAGGGCGGCCTCGACCACCCGCGCGCAGCGCCGGCCCTCGGCGATGGCCGTGACAACGAGTGAGGCCCCGACGCGGACGTCGCCCGCGGCGTAGACGCCGTCGACGGAGGTCGAGAAGGTCCCGGCCTTGACGTTGCCGCGGCTGTCGTAGGCGACCCCGAGGTCGTCGAGCAGCCCCTCGTGCTCGGGGTTGGTGAAGCCGACGGCGATCAGGACGAGGTCGGCCTCGATCGCGAACTCGCTGCCCTCGACGGGCACCAGCGTCCGTGACGACTCGCCGGTCACCTCGCGGGCGAGCACCCGCGCGACGCTGCCGCCCTCGCCCTCCATGCCGAGGACCTGGCGGCCGAAGCGGCGCTCGCCGCCCTCCTCGAGCGCATAGGTGGTGACAAGGCGCCGGGGCTGGATCGGCCACGGGGTGTTGGCGTACCGGCCGGTGCTCGGCACCTCGGGGTAGACGTCGAGCAGGAGCACGTCCTCGGCGCCCTCGCGAAGTGCGTTGGAGACGCAGTCCATGCCGGTGTCGCCGCCGCCGATGACGACGACGCGCTTCCCGGCGGCAGTGATCGGATCCCCGTTCCGGCGGGAGACGCGGCCCTGCGAGGCGGCGACCCAGCGGTTGCGTCCGTACAGGTACTCCATCGCGAAATGGATGCCGTCGAGCTCGCGGCCGGGAACCTCAAGGTCGCGCTCGACGCGCGACCCGGTGGCGAGGATCACCGCATCGTGGCCGGATCGGAGCTCCTCGACCCCGAGATCGCGGCCGACGTCGACGTCGCAGACGAACCGGATGCCCTCCTGCTCGAGGACGTCGATCCGCCGGTCGATCATCCACTTCTCGAGCTTCGCGTCGGGAACTCCGAACCGCAGCAGCCCGCCGGGCGCCTCGTCGCGCTCGTAGACGGTGACCTCGTGCCCGACCTTGTTGAGCTCGGCTGCCGCGGCCATGCCGGCCGGCCCCGAGCCCACGACCGCGACCCGGCGGCCGGTCCTCGTCTCCGGCGGCTCGGGGACGACCCAGCCCTGCTCGAAGGCGTTGTTGATCGTCCAGTACTCGATCTGCTTGATCATCACCGGGTCGTCGTCGATGTCGAGCACGCAGGCCGACTCACACGGAGCGGGGCAGATCAGCCCGGTGAACTCGGGGAAGTTGTTGGTGGCGTGGAGCTGGCGGATCGCCGCCTTCCAGTCCCCGACCCGCGCGAGGTCGTTCCAGTCCGGGATCAGGTTCCCGAGCGGGCAGGCGTTGTTGCAGAACGGGACGCCGCAGTCCATGCAGCGCGAGGCCTGGTGGCGCAGCTCGTCCTCGGGCAGCGTCCCGTAGATCTCGGCGTAGTCGCGCACCCGCTCCTGCGGCGACCGCTCGGGAGCGGGCACGCGATGAACTTCGAGGAATCCGCGCGGGTCCGGCATCGGGGCCTAGGCGAGGTTGACGGTCCGGCCCTTGGCGGGCGGAGCTGTGTGGGCGAGAGCGGCCCGGAACCCGGGCGGGATCACGACGACGAACTCGCCCGCGGCCTCGTCCCAGCGATCGAGCAGGCCCGCCGCCACGGTGGACCCGGTCCGGCGCTGATGCTCGGCGACCAGGTTGTGCAGGAAGCGGTTGCCGTCGGGGTGGACGGGCTCGAGCTCGACCATCCCCATGTTGCACTTCGGCGTGAACACGTCCTCGGGATCCCAGATGCAGGCGATGCCGCCGCTCATGCCGGCTGCGAAGTTCCGGCCGGTCGGGCCGAGGACGACGACGCAGCCACCGGTCATGTACTCGCAGCCGTGTTCGCCGATCCCCTCCACGACCGCGAGGGCGCCGGAGTTGCGAACCGCGAAGCGCTCGCCGGCTCGTCCGCGGAAGAAAGCCTTGCCGGCGGTCGCGCCGTAGAGCGCCACGTTGCCGGCGATCACGTTGTTCTCCGCCTTGTAGCCGGCGGTCGTAGCCGGGGCGACCGCGAGGACGCCGCCGGAGAGGCCCTTGCCGGCGTAGTCGTTGACGTCGCCGTGGACGCTGATCGTCACGCCGGGGGCCAGCCAGGCGCCGGCACTCTGCCCGGCGGAGCCGGTCAGCTCGAAGCGGATGGTGTCCTCGGGGAGCCCGTCGGCGCCGCGCTCGCGCACGAGCGCGTTGGAGACCCTGCCCCCGACGGCGAGGTCGATGTTGGTGACGTTGGCGGCGTGGCGGTCCTCCTCGCCGCGCTCGATCGCCGGAGCCGCGGGGCCGAGCAGCTCGCGCTCGTCGAAGGAGGCGCCGATCGGCTGCTCCTTCGCGTCGCCGGGGACGAAGCCGCGGGGCGCGTCGCGCCCGGGCTTCGGCACGGCGAGCAGCGGCGTCAGGTCGAGCGACTCGGCCTTCCAGTGGCCGACGTCGGTGCGCTGGCGCAGGAGCTCCGTCCGGCCGACGAGGTCGCTGAAGCGACGGACGCCGAGCGCGGCCATGATCCGCCGCGCCTCCTCGGCGACCAGCAGCATGTAGCGGACGACGTGCTCGGGCTTGCCCGAGAATCGCGCGCGGAGCTCGGGATCCTGGGTCGCCACCCCGACCGGGCACGTGTTGAGGTGGCAGACGCGCATCATGATGCAGCCGGTCGCGATCAGCGGGGCGGTCGAGATGCCGATCTCATCGGCTCCCAGGAGCGCCCCGACGACGACGTCGCGGCCGGTCCGCATCTGTCCGTCGGTCTGCAGCTGCACGCGGGTCCGCAGGCCGCTGTCGAGGAGCGCCTGCTGGGTCTCGGCGATGCCGATCTCCCACGGGACGCCGGCACCCTGGATCGAGGAGAGCGGCGAGGCGCCGGTCCCTCCGTCGTGGCCGGCGATGACGACGTGGTCGGCGCCGGCCTTGACGCAGCCCACAGCCACCGTCCCGCATCCGGACTCGGATGCGAGCTTGACCGAGACGCCGGCCGTCGGATTGGCGGCGCGGAGGTCGTAGATCAGCTGCTTGAGGTCCTCGATCGAGTAGATGTCGTGGTGGGGCGGCGGAGAGATCAGCTCGGTCCCGGGCAGCGCGTAGCGGAGGGCGCCGATGTACTCGTCGACCTTGTGGCCCGGGAGCTGGCCGCCCTCTCCGGGCTTCGCGCCCTGAGCGATCTTGATCTGGATCTGATCCGCCCGGGAGAGGTACTCGACGTCGACCCCGAAGCGTCCCGAGGCGACCTGGCGGATCCGCGAGCGGCGCTGGTCGCCGTTCGGATCCGGCGTGTTGCGGCGCCGGTCCTCGCCGCCCTCGCCGCTGTTCGACCAGCCGCCCAGCCGGTTCATCGCGATCGCGAGCGTCTCGTGCGCCTCCGGCGAGAGCGCGCCGAGGCTCATCGCCCCGGTCGAGAAGCGCCTGACTATCTCCGCGGCCGGCTCGACCTCGTCCAGCGCCAGCGGCTCGTCGGCCTCGACGAACTCGAACAGGCCCCGGAGCAGGGCGTGCTCGGCGTTCTCCTCGTTGACGCGACGACTGAACTCGTCGTAGGACTCGAGCGCCTGATCGCCCTCGGTGCGGGCGGCCCGCTGCAGCGATGCGATCGTCTCGGGGTCCCACATGTGCCTCTCGCCGTCGCGGCGCCAGCGGTAGACGCCGCCCTGGGGGAGCAGCTTCTCGCTCTCGGCTGCCAGCCGGGCGGTCTCGACGTGTGCGGGCAGCGCCAGCCCGTGTGCCTCCGGATAGGCGCGCGCGTGGCGGTCGAGCGCCTCGCGGGCGATCTCGCCGAGACCGACGCCGTCGAGGCGGGACGGCGTGCCGGTGAAATGGGCATCGACGACGTCCCGGTCGATGCCGACGATCTCGAAGATCTGTGCTCCGCGGTAGGAGCGGATCGTCGCGATGCCGATCTTCGACAGGACCTTGAGCAGGCCCTTGCTGATTCCGGCGATCGCGATCTCGTTGGCATCGGCGAGCGGGCCGTCGAGCCCGACCGTCGGCTCGTCGAGCATCGTCATCGTCTCGAGCATCAGGTACGGGTTGATGGCCGTCGCGCCGTAGCCGATCAGCGCCGCGAGGTGATGGACCTCACGCGGCTCGCCGGACTCGACGACGAGCGCGGCACGGAGGCGGGTGCCCTCGAGCGTGAGCGCGTGGTGCACGGTCGAGCAGGCGAGCAACGACGGGATCGGGACCCGCCCGGCACTCGTCGCCCGATCGCTCAGAACGAGCAGCGTCGTGTCCTCAGCGACCGCCTGCACCGCCTGTTCGCGGATCCGCTCGAGCGCATCCTCGAGGCCGTCCTCGCCGTCCTCCAGCGCCCAGGTCGTGTCGATCGTCGTCGGGTGCAGCGCGTTGTGCGGGTTGCGGCGCAGCCGCTCGAGCTCGAAGTCGGTGAGGATCGGCTGGGCGAGCTCCACGTGGTTGACGATCTGCGGCTCCTCGCTGAGGAGGTTCCCCTGCGGGCCGATGTCGGTGCGCAGGCTCATCACGCACTGCTCGCGGACGGAGTCGATCGCCGGGTTGGTGACCTGCGCGAAGCGCTGCTTGAAGTAGCTGAACAGCGAGGGGCTGTGGTCGGAGAACACCGCCAGCGAGACGTCGTTGCCCATCGAGCCGGTCGGCTCGCGGCCGTCGCGGAGCAGCGGCGCGAGCAGCGTCCGCAGGTCCTCCTGCGTGTAGCCGAATGCGAGCTGGCGGGTGAGCAGCGGCTCGACGGGCTGGATCGTCGCCATCGGGTCCGGGAGCTGGCGGACGCCGAGCTTGCCCTCCGCGTACCAGTCGCCGAAAGGGGCGGCGGAGGCGACCGCGAGCTCGGGCTCGCCGTCGGTCCGGACGAGCCCGGTCTCGAGGTCGACGACGAAGAGCTGCGCCGGCTCCAGGCGACCCATCCGGGCGATCTTGTTCGGCGTCGTCGTGAAGATCCCCGACTCCGAGCCGAGGCAGACCCAGCCGTCGCGGGTGATCATCCAGCGCCCCGGGCGCAACCCGTTGCGGTCGAGCATGGCGCCGAGGGTGTGACCGTCGCAGAAGGCGATCGCGGCGGGCCCGTCCCACGGCTCCACGAGGCGCCCGTGGTAGCGGTAGAAGCCCTCGAGCTCGGGCGGGATGTCGTCGCGGTCCTCCCAGGAGGCCGGGATCATCATCATCATCGCGTGCTGGGGCGTCCGTCCGCCGAGCACCATCAGCTCGAGCGCGCGATCGAAGGCGGCGGAGTCGGAGACCCCCTCGTCGATCAGCGGCAGGCAGGCCCGCAGATCGCCGCCGAACGCGTCGGAGGACAGCACCGCCTCGCGAGCCCGCATCCAGTTGACGTTCCCGAGGACGGTGTTGATCTCGCCGTTGTGCGCGATCATCCGCAGCGGCTGCGCGAGCTCCCAGCTCGGGGCGGTGTTGGTCGAGAAACGCGAGTGGACGATCGCGAACGTGCTCCGCAGCGACAGGTCA
>JAGQUO010000113.1 GCA_020438445.1 Solirubrobacterales bacterium | reverse complement strand
GAGGTCGGAGCCGTCCGCCCGCCCGTCGCGGTCCATCGCGAAGGTGCCTTTGCCGATCTCCCGGTAGACCGCTCCGGAGCCCGCGAACGCGATCGCGGCGATCGGCGCGACCACGAGCACGACGACGATGATCACCTCGCCGTTGCTGATGGCGAACGGCAGCACCCGGTCAGGGTACCGCCGGCGCTCCCTCGGTTCGAGTGGTCAGGCGGTCGCCCTGCGCCTGCTCATGCGGGCCCGCAGGCCGGCTCCGCGCCGCCGGTCCTTGAGGATCGCCTGCGCTGCGTTGTGGCCGGAGGCGGCCATCACGCCGCCGCCGGGGTGCGTCCCCGCGCCGCAGAGGTAGAGGCCGTGCAGGGGCGTCGCGTACTTGGCGAGGCCCGGGGTGGGTCGCATGAACGCCATCTGGGCGATGTCCTGCTCGCCCTGGAAGATCGAGCCGTCGACGAGGCCGAAGATGTCCTCCAGGTCCGGCGGCGCGAGCACCTCGCGCTCGACGATCGCTCCCTCCAGGTTCGTCGCGAACTGGCCGATGCTGGCGATGCAGGTGTCGGCGTACTTCTCGCGCGAGCCCTCGGGCCACTGCTCGTGCTCGGTCGGGCCGTACTGCGTGAACATCGTCGCGATCCAGCGGTCGTCATCGGTCAGCGACGGATCGACGGAGGAGGGGACCTCCATCTCGACGTACGGGTTCTCGGCCGGGACGCCGCGGACGGCGTCCTGCCAGGCGCGCTCGAGGTAGTCGAGCGACGGGCACCAGTTGACCCCGGCGGTCAGGAGGTGCTTGGAGTCCTCCTCGCTGAGGCCCTCGTAGACCGGGGGCTCGGAGAGGACCATGTTGATCTTGACCGACGCGCCGCGGGTCCGGTAGGCCTCCATGTCCTCCCGGATCTCGTCCGGGAAGTTCTCGCCGCCGGCCAGGTCGAGGATGGTCGTCTTCGGGTGCGCGCCCGAGGCTACGATCGGCGCCCGGTGGACGCTGCCGTCGGCGAGCGTCACCCCGGTGACCCGGCCGCCGACCGAGTCGATGCTGACGACCTCGGCGTCGGTCCTGATCTCGGCGCCGGCGGCGCGGGCGCTCGCGGCGATCGCCTCGCTGATCGCTCCCATGCCGCCGACCACCTGGCCCCAGGAGCCGACCTGGCCGTCGAGCTCGCCGAGCGCGTGGTGCAGGAGGTTGTAGGCGGTGCCGGGGGAGTAGGGACCGGCCCAGACGCCGACGACCCCGGTCGAGGCGATCGAGCCCTTCAGGTAGTCGTTCTCGAAGAGGCTGTCGAGCCAATCGCCGACCGACATCGTGAAGATCCGGATGAGCTGCTGGACATCGCGCTGGGACATGCCGGCGATCCGCCCCGCCTCGCGGAGCAGCCCGGCGACGTCCGCCGGCGCCTTCGACCCGGGAGCGGGCGGGCTCTTGATCATCATCGGGCGGACGAAGTCGGCCGCCATGAACAGGAGCTCCTCGAACTTGCCGTAGGCCTCGGCGTCCTTCTTGCTGAAGCGGGCGATCGACTCCTGCGTCTTGACGACGTCGTCGTGGAAGATGATCGGGCCGTCGGGGGTCATCGCCGCGTAGGCGGGATCGAGCGGATACGCCTTGTAGCCGTAGCGCTTCAGCTCGAGGTCGGCGACGACCTTCGGCTGGAGCATCGAGACGACGTAGGAGCAGCGGGAGACGCGCGCGCCCGGCCAGACCTCCTCGGTCACGCAGGCGCCGCCGAGGATCGGCCGGCGCTCGAGGATCAGGGTCCGCAGCCCGGCGCGGGCGAGGTAGGCGCCGGTGGTGAGGCCGTTGTGGCCGCCGCCGACGACGATCGCATCCCAGTTTCCACCTCCCGCGGCCGGGGCGGGGCCGCTCCCGTTGGTCGAGGTGGACGCGGACGCGGTGGTGCTCCCTGTGGTCTCCATCGCCGGAAAGCTAACAGATCGTACAATTGACTACAAGGTCAACCGGCGCCCCTCCAGCCCCTACACTCCCTCGCGATGACAGAACTCCAGACACTCGCCAAGCAGCACCTGATGCTGCATTTCTCCGACATGACGCTCGAAGCCGAGGACATCCCCGTCCTCGTTCGCGGCGACGGATGCCACATCTACGACGACCTCGGCAACCGCTACATCGACGGTCTCTCCGGCCTCTACTGCACCAACCTCGGCCACTCCCACGGCGAGGAGATCGGCGCGGCCGCCGCAGCGCAGATGGCGACCCTCCCGTTCACGACGAACTGGACGACGGCGCATCCGATGGCGATCGAGCTCGCGGCCAAGCTCGCCGAGCTGGCGCCGCCGGGGTTCGAGCGGACGTTCTTCACGTCGGGCGGGTCGGAGTCGGTCGAGTCCGCCTACAAGCTCGCCCGCCAGTGGCACCAGGCCAACGGCGAGCCGGAGCGCAAGAAGGTCATCGCCCGCCGCGACGCCTACCACGGCACCTCGCTCGGAGCCCTGTCGTTCACGGGCATCCCCGTCTGCCGGACGCCGTTCGAGCCCCCGGCGGTCCCGACCCGCCACGTCTCCTCGACCAACGCCTACCGCCATCCGGCGGGCGGCGACGAAGCCGCGTTCACGAAGGCGCTGCTCGAGGAGATCGAGGAGGTCATCGACTTCGAGCGGCCCGAGACGATCGCCATGATCATCATGGAGCCCGTCCAGAACGCCGGCGGATCGATCGTCCCGCCGGCCGGCTACTGGGACGGACTGCGGGAGATCTGCGACAAGTACGGGATCCTGCTCGTCTCCGACGAGGTGATCTGCGCCTACGGGCGGATCGGCGAGTGGTTCGGAGCCCAGCGGCTCGGGTCCCAGCCGGACATGATCACGTTCGCAAAGGGCCTCACCGCCGCGCACTTCTCGATGGGCGGCCTGCTGATGAACGACAAGGTCGCCGAGCCGTTCCTCACCGGCCGCGCCGACTACCTGCACGGGATCACCTTCGGGGGGCATCCGGTCGGGTCGGCGATCGCGCTGAAGGCGATCGAGATCATGGAGCGCGAGAACGTGCTGGAGAACGTCCGCTCGAACGAGCCGCGGGCGCTCGAGCTGCTCGAGGGCCTCAAGGACATCCCGATCGTCGGCGACGTCCGCGGCCTCGGCCACTTCTTCGCGATCGAGTGCGTGAAGGACCAGGACACGCGCGAGCCGCTGACCGAGGAGGAGGCGGGCTGGCTGCTGAAGGACGTGCTCTCCGACAAGCTCTTCGAGAACGGCATGATCTGCCGCCTCGACGACCGCGCCGAGCCGTTCGTGCAGATCGCGCCGCCGCTCGTCTCCGACGTCGGCCTGTTCGAGGAGATCACGGACATCCTCCGCGTCGGCCTGACCCACGCGGCCGAGCAGCTCGAGTCGGGCGTTCCCTCCTAGTCAGGCGCCGCGGCGCGCGACCGCGTCGACGATCGCGCAGCCGCCGGGCCCGGCGATCACCGGGTTGAGCTCCAGCAGCGAGAGGCCCTCGTCGAGGAGGAGCTCGCCGGCGGCCACGGCAGCACGCGATACCGCGACGAGGTCCACCGGCTCGCGACCGCGGCCGCCGGTCAGGAGCGTCGCCCCGCGCAGGCCGCGGAAGGCGAGCTCGACGCGGTCGGGCGTCGCCGGCAGCGGGATGATCGCGACGTCGTCGAGCGCCTCGGTCCAGATGCCGCCGATGCCGACGGCCAGAGCCGGGACGACTCCGTCGCCCCGGGCCGCCACGAGCAACTCGACTCCGGGCTCCGCCATCCGCTCGACCAGCAGCTCGGCCCCCGTCGCGGCGGGCAGCTCGAGCAGCCGCCCGGCCGCGTCGGCGACCGCGCCGGCCGACTCCAGCCCGAGGACCAGCGCTCCGGCGTCGCTCTTGTGCTGGATCGCGGGAGAGGAGAGCTTCAGTGCCACCGGGTAGCCCACCTCGCCGGCGACGGTCGCGGCACCGGCCGGGTCGGTGGCCGTCGCCGCGGGCGGGACCGGGATCCCGGCCGCCGCGAGCAGGCCCTTCGCCTCCGCCTCCGAGAGCCATTCGCCGTCTCCCCGTGCGGCGCGAGCCGCGGCCGCGGCGATCGCGCGCAGCCGGGCCGGATCACCCGGTGGCCGCCGGAGCTCCGCCGCGCAGCGAACCGCGGTGTGGAGGCCGCCGATGGCCGCGACCCCGCGGGCGGAGAGCTCGCGGATGATCGAGTCGCCGATCAGGTCCGGCAGCGTCGCCGCGAACAGCGGTGCGGCGGACGAGGAGACCGCGCCGTCGGCGAGGCCCTCCCGGGTCGCCCGCCAGTGGGGCTCGGTCTCGCCCGAGAGCTCTTCCGGGGTGTCGTGGAAGATGATCATCTGGTCGATGCCCGGGTCGTTTCCCACCGCCGCGACGATCGCGGCCAGCCGCTCGCGCTCGCCCCAGATCTGCGACGTGTAGTCGAGCGGGTTCCCGATGGTCGCCGCCTCGGTGAGGAGCTCGCCGAGCCGCTCGCGGGTGTGCTCGGCGAGGCGGGGGAGGGGGAGACCGACGCGGTCGGCCTCGTCGGCGGCGATCCCCGAGTCCCCGCCCGAGCAGGTGAGGAAGGCCAGGCCGCCGGTGCGGTCCGGGCGTGCCCGGGGCTCGGAGAGCACGCGTGCGATCTCGAGGAGCTCGTGCGGCTCGCGCGCCCAGCACGCCCCCGACTCCTCGATCAGCGCCCGGAAGACGCGCTGGTCACCGGCGAGCGAGCCCGTGTGGGCCGCCGCCGCGCCGGCGCCGGCCTCCGAGGAGCCGACCTTGAGCACGACCACGCCGATGCCGCGCTCGGCGCAACGGGCGAGCGCGCCCGCGAGGCGCTCTCCGTCACCGTCCTCCTCGAGGAACATCGCGATCGAGCGGACCCCCTCGGACTCGCAGAGGGCGCCGAGCCAGTCACTGGCATCGCAGACGGCCTGGTTGCCGGTCGAGACGACGGTGTGGAACCCGACTCCGCGCCGGGACCCGAGCGCGTTCACGGCGACGTTCCCGCTCTGCGAGATCATCGCGACGCCACCGACCGGCAGCGACTGGACGGAGTCGCCCCAGAGCCCCGCGCGGGCGGGAAAGTTGACGATCCCGTTGCCGTTCGGCCCGCAGACCGGAAATCCGGCGGCCGTCGCGGTCGCGACGAGTCGCTCCTCGTACTCGCGCCCGGATTCGACCTCGCCGAGGCCGGCCGAGACGACGACCGCGCCGCCGCAGCCGAGCGCGACCGCGGACTCGATCGCATCGGGCACCGCCGCAGCGGGGACGGCCACGGCGACCGCGTCGACCGGCTTGGGCAGGTCGCCCAGCGCCGGGACGCAGTCGATGTCGCGGATCCGCTCGCGCTTGGGGTTGACGCCCCAGAGCTCCCCCGCGTAGCCGAGCCGCTCGAGGTTCCGCAGCAGCGTGTCGCCGTAGGCGCCCTCGCGATCGGTGGCCCCGACGACCGCTATCGATCGCGGGGCGAGCAGGCGGGAGAGGCCCTCCGTGTACACCGGCACCCGATCAGTGAAGCATGCGCTCGACGCCGCGGCGCTCGAGCCCGCGCACGGTCACCAGCCGCTGGATCTCGCTCGTCCCCTCCCAGATCCGGTCGACGCGGAGCTCGCGCAGGAACCGTTCGGCCACGTTCGACCGCAGGTAGCCGCGGCCCCCGAACGCCTGCACGCAGCGGTCGGCGCAGCGCCAGGCGTTCTCGCTCGTGAAGAGCTTCGCCATCGAGGCCTTGCCGTGGACGACCTTGAGGTCGACGCCGCGGTCGGCCATCTCGGCCACCGTCAGGGTCAGAAGCCGCCCGGCCGCCGCGTCGGCCGCCGAGTCGGCGAGCGGGAACGACACGCCCTGATAGTCGAGGATCCGACTTCCTCCCTGCTCGCGGCCCGCGGCCCAGGCGACGGTCTCGTCGAGCAGCCGCCACATCGCCCCGACGCAGCGGGCCGCGATCCCGAGCCGCTCCTCGAGGAACCAGGCGCGCTGGAGGTCGTCGCCCCCGCCGATGCCCCCGACCGCGTCGTCGGCGCTCACCTCGACGTCACGGAAGACGATCGTCGGGTGACCGTCGGGGTAGGAGTGGGTGAACGCGGGGTCGTCGATTATCTCGACGCCCGGCGCATCGCGGTCGATGACGAACAGGGTGGGCAGCTTTCGGCCGTCGTCGATCACGTTGGCCATGACGATGTAGACGGCGGCGACGTCGCCGGTCGTGACGAACCACTTCTCGCCGCTGATCCGGAAGCCGTCGGCGGTCGGCTCGGCCACGGTCGCGATCCGGCTCGGATCGGATCCGGCGTCGCGCTCGGTGACCGCGTAGGCGTCGCGGATCTCCCCCCGCAGGGCGGGCACGAGCCACTTCTGGATCTGCTCCTCGGAGGCGTGATGCCAGACGTTGTAGGCGTTCGGCACGTGCCAGTGGATCGCGTTGGTGCTGCGCCCCCACTGCTCCTCGACCAGCGCCCACTCCATCCGGCTCCAGCCCTGGCCGCCGTACTCGGGGCTGTGAAGGCCGCCGGTCAGCCCCGCCTCGGTGGCCGCCCGCTTGACGTCCTCGATGACGTCGTCGGGGAGGATGCCCCCGCGCCGCTCGGCCTCCTCCTCGAGGGGGAAGAGGACGTCCTCGGTGAAGGTGCGCGCGCGGGACTGGATGTCCCTGGCGCGGTCATCGAGCTGAAAGGGAATCTCGTCCATGCCAAGGGCTCCCGTCGTCTGGTAGGTGGCGCTCTCCAACTTGACCGGCACACTAACATAGATTGATCGATTGACTACAAGGTCAACCGATACGATTTCGGCAGCGACAGAGAGGAAGAGACAGGACATGGCGACGACCGCAGTCGCGACGAAGGGCGACCTCCAGCTCGATCCCGCCGACATCCGGGCGACCCTGCAGCCCGTCGAACGGGCGTCGATGCTGCCGCCGGCCGCGTTCGTCGAGCAGTCGGTGCTCGACTGGGAGATCGAGAACATCTTCAGCGGCGGCTGGATCTGTCTCGGCCACGAGTCGGTCGTCGCCGAGCCGGGGAGCTGGCTGATGCGCCGGATCGGACCGACGGGCGTCTTCGCGATGACCGGCGCCGACGGCGTCACCCGGGTCTTCCTCAACGTCTGCCGGCATCGCGGGGCGCAGCTGGTCGAGGAGACCGAGGGGAAGGTGCGGCGGCGCCTCCAGTGTCCCTACCACGCCTGGTCCTACGACCTCGACGGCAGCCTCGTCGCCGCTCCTCACATGGACGAGATCGAGAACTTCGACCGCGGATGCTTCGGGCTGATCGAGGTCCGGTCCGCGGTGGTCGGCGGCCTCGTGCTCGCCGACCTCAGCGGTGAGGCACCGGAGCCGGCCGAGCACGTCGGCGACCTCCTCGGTTACCTCGACCGCTGGCACGTCGGCTCGCTCGAGCGCGCCCGCGGCACCGTCTACGAAGTCGCGGCGAACTGGAAGGGGATCGCCGAGAACTACAACGAGTGCCTGCACTGCCCGGGCGTCCATCCCCAGCTGAACGCGCTCAGCGACTACCGCAGCGGCGACTCGCAGTTCGGCGCCGGCCGCTGGTGCGGTGGCTCGATGACGCTGAACGAGGGCGCGGAGACGAT
Source organism: Solirubrobacterales bacterium (assembly GCA_020438445.1). Taxonomy (GTDB): domain Bacteria; phylum Actinomycetota; class Thermoleophilia; order Solirubrobacterales; family 70-9; genus RHKX01. Next base: position 380 of record JAGQUO010000113.1, on the reverse strand, counting down.
GGGCACCGGCGACGGCCACGCAACGACCCGGCCGCCCATGGAGGGGTTGACCGAGCGGGAGATCAACTCGGTCTACTACTTCTCGCTGTTCCCGAACGCGCTGGTCTCGCTCCACCCCGACTACGTGATGCTGCACACGCTCTGGCCCAAGGAGCCGGGCCGCACGGAGGTCACCTGCGAGTGGTTCTTCGAGCCCGAGACGATCGCCCGTGACGACTTCGACCCCAGCGACGCCGCCGATTTCTGGGACCTGACCAATCGCCAGGACTGGTACGTCTGCGAGCTGACCCAGCGCGGGGTCGGGGCCAAGGGGTATACGGCGGGCCGCTATTCGGCCGACGAGGGCGACGTCCATCGCTTCGACTCGCTGGTCGCCGAGC
>JAGQUO010000112.1 GCA_020438445.1 Solirubrobacterales bacterium | reverse complement strand
CGCCTGGACCAGGTCCTCGTGCGGGGTTCGCGGCCGCAGCGGCGCGTCGGCTCCCCGGGCGAGGGCCTGCGCCTGCAGGCCGAGGGGGCCGGAGCGGTCGGCGACCGCGACCCGCGGCAGCCCCGCGAGGTCACCGAGCGTCTTCACCCCGAGCCGCTCGAGCGTCGTCACGAGACGGCCGGCGGCGGGATCGTCGCGGCCGGCCCGATCGCGAAGGGCACGATCGAGGAGCCCGATCCCGAGCGGCGCCAGGAAGTCGCGCTCGCTGCCGGGCGCGACGATCCTGATCGCGCGGCGACCCCGGCCGCGCGCCATCGTCGCGGCCGCGCGCGCGCAGAACCGGTTGGGGCCGCCGGCGATCCGGGCGGGCGTCCCCATCGCCTGCCCCGCCCGGGCGAGGACGTCGGCGCGGCGTGGGCCGCAGATACCCCGCAGCCCGTCGACCGCGAAGAACGCTTCGCCGGCGCGGTTGCTCTCGACTTCGGCGCCGATCGACTCGATCCGGCGGAGGATCCGTTCCCACGCGTTCGCCGCCCGGCTCGGGTCGGGCGGTTGCAGGACCAGCTGCGGGCAGCGTCCCAGCGCCTCGGACACCGGCATGCCGGAGCGGATCCCGAACGCCTCGGCGGCCCCGCTGGCCTCGCCCACCGCCTGCTCGCGGCCCGGCTCGGGTGCCAGGGCGACCGGCTCTGTCAGCATCTCCCTGCGGCCGCCGAGTGCGGCGAGCAATGCAAAGCGGGGGATGAGAACGGAGCCGATGATCATCAGTGCAAATCGCGGTCGCCTCAGTCTAGGCGAACGTATGTTCGTCCGCATGTTCGCGCGCGGACCGGCGGCATCGAGGAGGCGGAGGGCGGTCCTCGCCGCGATCGCGGCGGCGACGGTGGCCGGATGCGGCGGCGGCTCCGAGGAGAGCTCGACGCCCGCGGCGGACGCCGGCGACGTCGAGGTGATCGAGGCCTGGGCGCGGACCCTCGCCGCCGGCGACGAGGAGGGCGCCGCCGGCTACTTCGCGATTCCGAGCGTCGCCGAGAACGGCCCGACCCTGGTCAAGATCGAGTCGCGGGCGGACGCGGTCGCCTTCAACCGGGCCCTGCCGTGCGGAGCCGAGGTCGTCTCGGCGCGCACCACCGGCGAGCTGACGACCGCGACCTTCGTCCTCTCCGACCGGCCGGGCGGCGACTGCGGGGCCGGAGCGGGCGCAACCGCCTCGACCACCTTCGAGATCGAGGATGGGAAGATCGTCGAGTGGCGCCGCGTCGACGACGCGCCGACGCCCGGCGGAGCGGGCGAGGGCGGCACCGCGGTCTGATCAGCGCCGATCCCGGAGGCGCCGGACGACTTCGGCGCAGACGGCGGACGTCGATGCGTCGCCGCCGAGGTCGGGGGTGCGGATGCCGTCGCCGGCGGCGCCGAGGGTCGCCTCGTAGAGGGCGGCGGAGGCGGCTTCGGCTCCCTCGCGGCCGCGATCGCCCGCGTAGTGGAGGACCGCCGCGCAGGCGAGGATCATCGCCATCGGGTTCGCGATGTCCTTGCCGGTGAGAGCCGGGGCCGTGCCGTGCGGCGCCTCGGCCATCGCCACCGCCGGCCGCAGGTCCTCGTCGAGGCTGAGCAGAATCGACTCCGCGCCGGCGATCGAGCCGAACATCGGCATGACGAGATCGCTGAGCAGGTCGCCGTCGCGGTTCAGGGTCGGGATGACGAGCGGAGCGTTCGCGGCCCCGCTCACCAGCCCGGCATAGGTGGCGTCGATCAGGACCGGCTCGTAGGGCACCCCGGGATGGCGGTCGGCAGCCGCATCCATCTCCTCCTTCAGCATGCCCTCGTAGACCGGGCTGACTGTCCACTTCGGGCCGCCGTAGACCCGGGCCGGGGGCGCTCCCGGCCCGGCGGCGAGCCGGAACGCGTGCTCGGCGACGGCGCGGCAGACCCGGCGGCTGATCCGCTCGGTCCGGAAGGCGAGCTCGTCGCCGTCGCTCCGCTCGCGCCACTGCTCGGCGCCATAGGCGTCGCCGACCGCCATCCGGCAGACCGTGATCGGGTGGTGGATGCCGGCGATCGGAGTGACGCCCGGGATCCGGCGGCCGGTCCGGACGATCACCGAGCCGTCGATGCCCTCGCGGATCAGGCGGTTCGGGCTGCCCACGTCGTCCGCGCCCTCGGGCGTGACCGTCGCCGCCTTGAGGCCGAGGCCCGTCTCACGCATGGCGGCCGCCGCTTCGGTGCAGACCTCGTTCCGGGTCCGACGCCGATTGCCCAGCGAGAGGTCGAAGCGGACGAGCTCGACCGGGAGCCCGATCACGCCGGGGTCGAGGACCGCGAGCGACGCCTCGAGCAGCTCCTGGCCCGTCTCGTCCCCCTCGAGGACGACGATCCGGATCGGGTCAGCCGCCACGCCCGCCGCCCTGGCCGCCGGTGCCCCGCCCCGCCGGCGCCGCGACGCCGGCGAAGTCGAGGATCATCCGCGCCGTGACCCCCGGGACCTCGACGTTCGGCGAGTGGCCGGCTTCGTCGATCAGCTTCGTGATCGCACCGGGGACGGCGTGGAACTCGTCGGAGACGGCGGCGGCGGCGAGGATCTGGTCCTCGACGCCGTCGATCCACATGATCGGGACTCCGGTCGCGGTCAGCCGCGAGGCCGCGGACCGCTCGTCGAGGAAGTCGCCCGCCTCGGCGCTCGCCTTCGTGAAGGAGTCGTAGGTCATCGCCCGGTTGTCTTCGACGACACGGTCGGGGTCGTCGGGGAAGACGGTGCTGACGTCGGTGCCGGGCGCGAACGCCGACTCGTATCCGCTCTCGATCGTTCCGTCGAGCCTCAGCCTCCAGACGGCCTGCCCGATCCCGGGGGTGGATATGACCTTCTCGGTGAAGGGCAGCGATGCGTCGTCCGACTCCGAGGGGACCCCGATCAGGAATAGCCGGTCGACGAGCTCGCTCGCCTGCTCGGCCAGCGACGTGGCGACGATCCCACCGAGCGAGTGGCCGACGACGGTCGCCCCCTGGACCCCGAGCGCGTTCAGCGCCTCGGCGACGGCGGCCGACTGCGACTCGATCTCGTAGCCGCTCTGCGGCTTCTCGGAACCGCCGTGACCGATCAGGTCGATCCGGATGACGCGGTGGCGCTCGTTCAGGAGGGGAAGGATCGGGTTCCACCACTGCGACGAGCATCCGTAGCAATGGATCAGGACGATCGGCGCTCCTTCGGGCCCCGGCCCGGTCGCCGGGGAGTCGAACACCTGGAGATCCACCGACGAGGCGGACTCGATCCTGCCGCCGGCTGCGGTCACCTCGGCCGGCTTCGTCTGGCTGTCGAGGACCAGGGCGTTGACGACCCCGAGCACGACCAGGGCGACGAGGAGGACGATCAGCGCCTTCAGTGCACCTCTCACGACCCGGCGGCCTCGATCTGCGCCGCCGTCAGGCCCAAGGGCTCCGCGTTCTCGGCGAGCGCCGCGATGACGATCCCGATGTGCTCGCCCTCATCGACTCCGAGCTCTGCGATCCCGCGGGCGATCTGCTCGCGGTCGACCTTCGCGGCGAACGAGGGCTGCTTCAGCTTCTTGCGGACCGATTTGACCTTCATCCCCTCGATTCCGGTCGGGCGGACCAGGGCGCAGGCCATGACGAAGCCGGACAGCTCGTCGACCGCATACAGGGTCCTGGCGAGCATCGTCTCCCGCGGGACGCCGAGGTAGTCCGCGTGCCCTGCGATCGCGTCGATCACCTCCTCCGGGTAGCCGCGCCGTCGCAGCTCGTCCATGCCGATCCGCGGGTGCCCCGTCTCGGGGTCCGGGTGGCGCTCGTAGTCGAGGTCGTGCAGCAGGCCGGTGATCGCGTACTGCTCCTCGTTCTCGCCCTCGATCCGGGCATAGGCGCGCATCGATGCCTCGACCGCGAGTGCGTGCTTGCGCAGGGAGTCGGAAGGAGTCCACTCGCAAAGCAGTTCCCAGGCGGCTTCGCGCCCGGCGGCGTTCATCGTGGGCTCGCTCACCGTCGTCTACCCTAGCCAAGCTTTGGAGAAGTTCGTGATTCAAGGCGGCGTCCCGCTCAGCGGCGAGATCACCGCCGCAGGCAACAAGAATGCGGCCCTGCCGATCCTCGCGGCCTGCCTGCTGACGGAAGAGGACCTCGTTCTCCGGAACATCCCGCGGATCCGCGACGCCGAGGCCCAGATCGCGATCCTCGCCAAGCTCGGCGTCGAGGTCGAATGGCTCGGGGACAACGATCTGCGGTTGTGCGCTGCGAACGTCGGCTCGAACGAGGTCGACGAGGCGCTCGCGGCCCGGATCCGTGCCTCGTTCCTGCTCGCCGGGCCGCTGCTGGCGCGGTTCGGGGAGGTGCGGATGCCGCCACCGGGGGGCGACACGATCGGCCGCCGCCGGCTCGACCCTCACCTCGACGCATTCCGCGATCTCGGCGCGACGGTCACCGGGTCGCGGATGATCGAGCTCCAGGCGCCCGGCGGCCTCACCGCCTGCGAGATCTTCATGGACGAGCCGTCGGTCATGGGCACGGAGAACGCGCTCCTCGCCGCGGCCCTGACGCCGGGACGCACGGTGATCGCCAACTCCGCGAGCGAGCCCCACGTGCAGGATCTGGCCCGCCTGCTGACGAGGATGGGGGCGAACGTCGAGGGCATCGGCTCGAACGTGATGATCGTCCACGGCCGTGACCGTCTCGGCGGAGCCGAATACGAGATCGGGCCCGACCACATCGAGATCGGCAGCTTCATGGCCCTGGCCGCCGCGACGGGAGGAGAGCTCCGGATCCGCGACGTCGAACCCGCGGACCTGCTGATGATTCGCCGGCAGTTCCAGCGCCTCGGGCTCCAGAGCCTGGTCGAGGGGCGCGACCTGCTGGTCCCTCCCGACCAGCAGCTCGCGGTCCGCGACGACCTCGGTGACGCGATCCCGAAGATCGACGACGGGCCGTGGCCCGCCTTCCCGGCGGACCTGACGTCGATCGCTCTCGCCCTGTCGACGCAGGCGAGCGGGACGATCCTGATCTTCGAGAAGATGTTCGAGAACCGCCTCTTCTTCACTGACAAGCTCGTGGCGATGGGAGCGCGCATCACCCTCTGCGACCCGCACCGGGCGATCGTCAACGGGCCATCGCGGCTGCACGGGGAGAGGCTCGAGAGCCCCGACATCCGCGCCGGCATGGCGATGCTGATCGCGGCGCTCGCCGCGGAGGGCACCTCCGAGATCGGCAACATCGTCCAGATCGACCGCGGCTACGAGCGCATCGACGAGCGCCTGCGCGCGCTCGGCGCCCGCGTGGAGCGGGTCGCCAGCGACCCGGTGCCGGCGTCCCTCTAGCCCCGAAGGCAGACGATGAGCACCCAGCCACTGCCAACCGGCACCCGCGACGTCCTCGCCGAGGAGATGCGCGAGCTGCGGGCGATCGAAACGTCGCTGCTGGCGCTGTTCGGCGCGCGCGGCTACGAGGAGGTCGCGACACCGACGATCGAGTACCAGGACGCCTTCGCCCGGGGCGCCGGCCCCGAGGGAACCGCGACCTACCGGTTCCTCGACGAGTCCGGCTCGGTCCTCGCCCTGCGCAACGACATGACGGTTCCGATCGCGCGTCTCGTGGCGCGACGATTCGCCGGCGCACCGGGACCGTTCCGGCTGGCGTACTCGGGCAGCGTCTACCGCCGGGTCCGCCCGCAGCGCGGCCAGCTTCGCGAGATGCGCCAGATCGGCGTCGAGCTGATCGGCGCCGAAGCCCCGGCGGGAACGGCGGAGCTGGTCGAGCTCCTGGTCGCCTCGCTCGATGCGATCGGCCTGCAGCGCGCCGTCATCGGGCTCGGCGACGCGGACCTGTTCCCGTCGCTGCTCGGCGAGCTCGGTGTCAACGGGCCGGCAGCGGACCGGATCCTCGAGCGCCTCGCCGACCACGACCTCGTCGCGATCGAGGACGAAGCCGGCGATCTGGCCGAGCTCGGCGAGGCCGAGCGGGCGACGATCGTGGCGCTCAGCAACCTCCGCGGCGGCCCGGAGGTGCTCGACCGGGCGCGGGCCCTCGGCGGGCCGGCGATCGAACGGGCCTCCGCGACCCTCGCGGAGACCCTCGAGACGCTTGCCGCCGCGGGCGTCGCCGACCGCGTCCAGGTCGACTTCGGCCTGCTTCGGGACCTCGGCTACTACACCGGCGCGATCCTCGAGGTCTACGACCCCGCCGTGGGCGAGGCGATCGGCGGGGGCGGCCGCTACGACGACCTCCTCGGGCGGTTCGGCAGCCCGCGGCCCGCGGCGGGCTTCGCCCTCTACCTCGAGCGCCTCCACGTCGCGCAGGCCGCCGAGCAGGAGCTCGGGAGACCGTGATGATGATGCCGGGCCTCCGCGCGCGCGGGAACGAAGGGGCGCTGACGCTCGCGCTGCCCCGGGGATCGCTCTTCGGGGAATGCCTGTCGATGCTCGACCGGGCCGGGTTCGACACGGGCGAGCCCCGCGGCGACTCGCGAGCGCTGATCTTCGCGCTGGAAGGGCTCACCATCGTCACGGTCAGGCCCTCGGACGTGCCGATCTACGTCGAATCCGGAGCAGCCGATCTCGGCATCACGGGCAAGGACGTGCTCAGCGAGCAGAACGACCGCGACGTCTACGAGCTCGTCGACCTCGGGTTCGGCCGCTGCCGGATGGCACTCGCCGCCCGCGCCGGCGGGGCGGACCTCGAGCGGGCGGAGCGACGGCTCGGCCTGATGAGGATCGCCACCAAGTACCCGCGGACCGCAAACCGCTGGTTCGAGCGGATGGGCAGGCAGGCGGAGGTGATCGAGGTCAAGGGGTCGGTCGAGCTGGCGCCGCTCGTCGGGCTCGCCGACGGGATCGTCGACCTGGTCGACACCGGGCGGACGCTGGCCGAGAACGGGCTCGAGATCGTCGACGAGATCGCAGTCAGCACTGCGAGGCTCGTCGCAAACCGGGTCGCCCACAAGCTCCGGGCCACCGAGGTCGACGAGATGGTCGAGCTGCTGCGCGAATCGGCCGCGGGATGAGGATCAGGACCCAGAGCTGGGACGGCGGCGACCCGGCGGCCTTCGCGGCTTCGCTGCGAGCGGCGATCTCCGAGCCGGAGGGGCTCAGAGCCGCCGTCGCCGAGACGATCGAGAGGGTCCGGCGGGATGGCGATTCAGCGGTCGCCGAGCTGAGCGAGCGATTCGACGGCATCGCCGCCGATCCGGTGGAGGTGCCGGGGGCGAGGCTGTCCGAAGCCGTCGGCGAGATCCCCGCCGAGCTGCGGAGGGCGATCGAGGAGAGCGCCGGCAACGTCCGCGCCGTCGCGGAGGCCCAGATCGGGGAGCCGGTCACCGTCGAGCCCGGAGCGGGACAGGTCGTCGAGGTGGCGGAGGTGCCGGTCGGCGCGGCGGCCGTCTACGTCCCGGGCGGGCGCGCGCCCTATCCCTCGAGCGTCGTGATGGGCGTTGTCCCCGCCGCGGCGGCGGGGGTGGGGCGGATCGTCGTCGCCTCGCCGCCGGACGCCGGCTCCGGCGAGCCGCCGCCCGCCGTGCTCGCCGCCGCGGCGATCGCAGGTGCCGATGCCGTCTATGCGGTCGGCGGCGCGCAGGCGATCGCCGCCCTGGCCTACGGGACGGAATCGATCCCCGCCGTGGACGTGATCGCCGGGCCCGGCAGCCCCTGGGTGCAGGAGGCCAAGCTGCAGTGCTCGCGCGCGGTCGGCATCGACGGGTACGCGGGCCCCTCGGAGCTCGTCGCACTCGTCGCCGCCGACGTTCCCTGCGAGTGGATCGCGCTCGACCTCTGCGCGCAGGCCGAGCACGGCGACGATGGGCTCCTGGTCGCGATCGGTACCGACCCGACCTGGCTGGAGCGGCTCGCCGCGGAGATCGAGCGCGTGCAGGCCCGGCGGCCCGACCCGGGCGATGCGACCTTCGAGCTCGTCTCCGCCGTCGACCTCGAGGCCGGGATCGCACTCACCGAGGCGCTCGCACCCGAGCACACCGAGATCGTCGCCCCCGGGGCGCG
>JAGQUO010000111.1 GCA_020438445.1 Solirubrobacterales bacterium | reverse complement strand
GGTCCAGCCGCGGTAGATGCGCGGGTCCTCGGGGCTCAGCGTCGGCACCTCCTCGACGTGCAGCTCCGGCGCCGCCCGCAACTCCGCCATCTCCGGCTCGGTACCCCCGAGCAGTCGCCGCACCTCCTCCATCAGCTCCCCGCGGGGGAGGTAGGTGTGGCCGTGGTTCTCGGCCTCACGCAACGTGTGAACGGCGGCGGCGCGAACGCGGCGCTGGGAGTCGGGGGCGACGCCGGAGGCGAGCGCGACCTTGTCGGCGCCGAGGAAGCCGATGCCGGGGACGTCGGTGAGCGCGTAGGGGTCGTCGCGGACCTCCTCGACGGCGTGTATCCCGTGCAGCGCGATCAGCTCGCCGACGTAGCGGGCGAGCCCGTGCGGCGCGAGCAGGGTGTAGAGACGGCGCTCGGCCCGGCGGTTCGCCCACTCCTCGGCCGCCTCGGCCGCGGTCGCCTCGCTGACGCCGCGGATCTTCAGGAACTCGGCCTCGGGGTCGCGGTCGATCACCTCGAAGACGTCGGCCCCGTACCTCGCCACCAAGTCGTCGGCGCGCTTGCCGCCGATCCCGGGGATCGTCTTCAGGTAGCGGCGGATCCCGTCGGTCCCGGTCGGGTCGAGCGGCTCCGCCTCGCGCGCCGCGAGCTGCAGGCCGTGCTTGCGGTGGAGCTCATAGGTGCCGACGAGCCGCGCCCGCGTGTCCTCCTCGAGGTGGCCGATCGGCCCCACCGCGACCATCTCCTCGCCGCTCTCGAGCTCGACGACGACGACCGCGAACTGGCCGTCGTCGGAGCACCAGCGCTGGAAGACGACCCCGACCTCGCCCTCGAAATCGTCCCCCGCCGCCGGCCCCGCGTCGAGGAGCCGTTCCTGCTCTGTCGGTGCGGCGTTCATGGTCAATCCAAGTTAAGTAGCCGACCGGCGCCCTCGCCCCGAGAGGCTTACGTCAGTAGGGAGGCTCGAGGCCGTCGAGCATCGGGAAGTGCCGGACATTGGCCGTCGCCAGTTCCGCTCCGGTGAGCTCGGCGGTCGCGGCGATGGCCAGGTCCGCGGTGTCGATCCCCGGATGGCTGCGACGCCAGCGGCGCCCGAGCTCCCCGGCCCGCCGCGCGACGAGCCGGTCGATCGGGTGCCACTCGAGCTCGCCGAGCAGGCGCGAGGTCGCCCCCCGCTCCGCGGACCTCAGGCCGCGCAGGACCTCGATGCGGGTGATCTCCGAGCAAAGCGGTACATCGTCCAGGGCTGCGACGAACGCGACGGCGCTCTCGTCCCCGCGCAGTACATCGATCAGAACCGAGGTGTCGAGGAGCCGCTGCATCAGCCGCCGCGCTTCCACAGCTCCCGCTCCCGCTCTCTGTAGTCGGGGCGGATCGCGTCGACGTAGTCCGCGCCGCTCGGGAGGTGCGGCGCGCAGCCGGCGGCTTCGGTCAGCGCTGCCCGCAGGGACCCGGAGGCTTCGGCACCGAGATAACGGTCGATCGCGTCGCGGATCAGAGCCGACACGGTGGTCCCGGCTTCGGCCGCCGCCGCCGCCAAGCGCTCACCCTGATCCTCGTCGAGATAGATCTGGGTCCTACGCACGGTGTATAGATCGTACATCGTTGCTCCGCCTGGGGCGAGGTTCGCTTCACAACCACCAATCCCGCACCCGCCTCACGCGCCCCGGGTGTGGGGGGCTGACCACCTCGGGTTGGCGAGAGAGGGGGCGACTCCCCACGGCAGCCGCGACCCGTACGGCTCGCTGGGAGGCCGACCGCGCCTGGTTGCGACGATTGACGCGGCACCGCTACATGCACGCCGGATCCGTGTTCTCATGCACGTGATGCGCAAGCTTCTGATCGTCCTGACCGCCACCGTGCTGGCCCTCCCCGCGGCGACCGCCGCCGGAGCCCAGCGGCTCTACGTGGCCGGAGCCGCGCCAGCGCAGTCCGGCGTCTTCGGTTTCACCATCGCCTCCGACGGCGCGCTCGCGCCGATCGACGGCGCCCTGGCCGGGACCGACCCGTTCTTCGGCTCGGCGATCTCGCCTGACGGCCGCAGCATGTACGTCGCCTCCGCCGGCTCCGGTCTGCACTCCTTCGCGCTCGCGGAGAACGGGTCGGTCACCCCGATCGCCGGTGATGCGGGGCCGGCGAACCTGCTCGTCGCGACGGTGACGCCCGATGGCCGGTTCGTCTACGCGACGCAGGGCGGCGGGGGAGGCGGCGTCCGCACCTGGACCCGGGGCGCCGACGGGGTCCCCAAGACCCTCGGGAGCGGGAGCGACTACGCCGGCGCGGCCGGGCTCGCGATCGCTCCCGACGGCCGCCACCTGTTCGCGACCAGCATCACCGGGGGATCGGTCCGGCCGTTCACGATCGCCTCCGACGGCTCCCTGACTCCCGGCGCCGACCTGCCGGCCGGCGCGAGCCCAGGTTCGACCGCCGTTTCCCCCGATGGCCGCTTCCTCTACGTCGGCTCGATCGGGGCGGGCAGCTCGATCCGCACCTACGCGATCGCCCCCGACGGCTCCCTGAGCCAGGTCGGCGGCCCCCAGCCCACGGCGGGCAGCGGCGCCTACGACCTCCTCGTCTCCCCCGACGGCCGCTTCCTCTACGTCGCCAACGCGAGCACAGGCGGGATCGGCCGGTTCACCCTGGCCGCCGACGGCTCGCCGACCATGGGCATCCCCGACGTGCCGACGGGCGGCAGTCCGATCGGGCTTGCCGCCGACTTCGCGGGCAAGTGGCTGTACGCCCACGACGTCGCCGCTCGTCAGGCCTCCGGGTTCTCGCTGAGCGCCGACGGCATCCCAACGGCACTCCCCGGCTCACCGTTCGACGTGCAGGCCTCGGGCCAGTTCGGCGGCACGATCCAGATCACGCCCGACCAGCCCCCGACCGCCGCCTTCACGACCGCGGTAAACAACCGCCGCGTCAGCTTCGACGCGCTCGGCTCCTCCGATCCCGACGGCGACCTCGTCGCCCGCTACGACTGGGACTTCGGCGACGGGACGACCGCGCCCAACGGCGGTGCGCAGCTCACGCGCCGCTACGGCAAGGGGAGCAAGCACCCGGCCGTGACGCTGACGGTCGCCGACCCTGACGGCTGCTCCACCGCGTTCATCTCCGCCGGCCACACGCCCTACTGCAACGGCTCGGACGCGGCGACCGTGACGATGAAGCCGTTCGCGCCGACGTTCCTCGGCAAGCCCGAGCAGCGTGCGGCGCGGATCGTGAAGCTGCGCCTGCGCTGTCCCAGCGACTGCCGCGTCAAGGTCGTCGGCCGGGTGAAGCTCTCGGGCAAGGGCGTGAGGGCGAAGAAGACGAAGCTCAAGGGCACCTCGAAGAAGCTGCGCGCCGGCAAGAAGCGGACGCTGAAGCTGAAGCTCTCCGACCGCGGCGTCCGCCTCGCGAGCGAGGCGACCCGGGCCGTCGCCCGGCTGAAGGTCGCAGCCACCGACGACGCGGGCAACCTCTTCAAGGACCGCCACGGCATCCGCCTGCGCTGAGCGAGGGCACGGACCTCCAGCCTGGCGGCGAGATCGCCGCCTCGGTGTGCGGTGACCTCAGGCGGCGTTGCGCTCGAACCACTCAGCGAGCGCCTGTACGCCCGCCGACTGGATCTCGCCGCCGCCGAGATTGCCAACCACCTTGCCCTCGCCGCGCATCATCATCAGCCGCAGCTTCTCGCCGGCGGTGGTGCGGATCTTCAGGTCGATCGTGGTCCGTTCCATGATCTCCGAGGTCGGTGACGCTCCCCACGTCCCGGCGCCACCGGCACGTGCGCTCGCGATGTCCTCCGGCCGCAGCGACATCGGCTCGCCGTCCGCCTTGAACTCCCGGCCCTTCGCCATCCGCTGGATGACGATTCGCTCCGGCGTGACGGCCACAGCCACCATCCACCCCTTGAAGCGCCGCTGCTGGGAGGCGACGCACGCTCCGAGCAGCTCCTCGCCGGGCTCGAGCAGGGACTCGGCGAAGGGGTGCAGCTCGCTGGCGAGATCGGCCACGGCGAACCCAGCGTAGCCGTCTGTTTCCAGCCGCCGCCGCGGCGGCGCCGGAGCACCCGGCACCGCCGCGCCCGGCGGGTTGGAGGCGATGCGGCGCTCGACCGCTCGCCTAGAAGACGCTGTAGCTCTTCTTCCCGACGGTGAAGCCCCAGAGGACGGCGCCGTCGTCGTCCTTGCGGACGCACTTGATCTTGCTGTTCTTGCGCAGGCGGCAGGAGTTCTGGCCGGCCACGAACTTGGTACCCGCGGGGTACATCACGGTCGCGCCGGTGGCGTCGCTGACACAGGCGAACCCGGCCTTCTTCTGGTCGAGGTAGAGGCTGCTGCCGTAGTCGAACTCGCAGGACTTCGGCTTCGGCGGCGCCTTCCACTTGTGCTTGCTCACGTCGCAGCGGACGAACTTGCTCCGCAGGATGCAGGCGATGTTCCCGTCCTCGGTGACGAACCGCTTGGCCGACGCCTGCGTGGCGAGCGCGGCCGTCAGCGCCGTCACTGCGGCGAGGGAGAGGACAAGGGTCTTCAGCAGGGTGCGCTTTCTCATGCGCGGGAACCTACTCCCCTCGGGGGCGCTCAGCGGCGGTTCCCATCCGGGTACAGCCAACCGCCCAGAACGCGGGTGACCGGCGGCATCATCAGGTAGGTCCGTCGAGCTCGCCTACCGGAGACGGCTCAGACCTTGATCACGTCGAGCCGCGGCTCGACGGACTGGATCAGGTCGAAGTCCCTGTCCTGCGTGATGACTGGTAGCCCGTGCTCGAGCGCCGTGGCGGCGATGAGCGCGTCGAACGTCTGAATGCGCTTCGCGACCCCCGACACCGTGCAGGCTTGGGCGATCACGGCCCAACTCTGCATGATGGCCTCGGTGAGCGGGATCGGGTCCGAGCGCCGGGCAACGTCCAGCGTCGCACCGCGAAGAGCCCGGGTTCGGCGGTCCGTCGCCAGCAGCACACCTAGCTGGAGCTCGCCCACGGTGACGACGGACACAGAAATACGGTCGGGAAGCCGTCCGACGGGCCGCCCGTTCTCGCGTGCGATGAAGACCGAGGTGTCGGCTAACCCGGCCGGTGCCCGCTGACCCGACCGCTCAGCGCTCATCGAAGGAGAAGTCCTCCTCGAGCGTCCGGCCAACCGCCGCATCGAGCTCGTCGGCAAGAGCGGGGTCGGCTGCGGCTTCAATCAGCTCTTCTTCCAGCCACGCACCATCGAGCCAACGTGTACGCCGGGCATGGGGGACGATGTCCGCCACCGGCGCTCCCCGAACCGTCAGCGTAACCCGCTCGCCCGCCTCGACTGCGGCGATCACCTCTGCGGTCCGATTGCGAAGATCACGCACCCCGACATCCATGTGCGACACCGTAGCATCGCGCCCTGCGGCCGATAAGCGCGCGCCCATCACAGGAGCACGTCGTCGTCGGGACGCGGGGGCCCGAACGGGCGGAAGACCTGGTCGAAGCCTCCGTCCCTGGCGACGAACAGGGTCATCACCGCCAGGAACTCGGTGATGTCGGCGAGCTCGTCGTCGGTGTGGTGCTCCTCGAAGACGACGAGGATCGCGCGCAGGCGCTCGGCGGCGCGATCGATCGCCTCCAGCCCATGGCGGCCGGCGGCGAGCTCGTCATCGACGAGCCGGTGGACGGCACCTGTCGCGTTCAGGAGCGCGGTGATCAGGCGGTCGAGCTCGGGCCCTTCGATCGGTTCGACGAGTGGCGGCATGCCCTAGTCAACCCCGGGGCGGGCGTCCGTGCCCCGGGGACGTCGTGCGGAGCGTCCAGCTTCGAGTGCCTCTTCGGGCTCGAATGCGCGCGCTGAGCGCCTGGACCGCTTCGCTCAGACGGTCGCGAGACCGACCGCGATCAGCGGGAACGTCACCATCACGGAGAGGTAGAGCGCGACGAAGAAGCCGGTCTTGGCGGTCGCGGTCGTCGAGCGGGCGCCCAGGTAGAGGCCCAGGAGGACCGAGAGGCTGATCACCCCGATCGGGATCCAGAAGATGGTGTCCATGGGGTGGCAGCCTATACGCACGCCCCGCGTGGGGGCCGCTGCCGTTGACCTGAGCGAGGGCGTCCGGGCCCGGGCGCAGGACCCCCCACTCGTCGACGACCAGATGGAGCGGAGACTCCGCCCACCGCCCGTCCGCGCCGCTTGACCGTCCCGAGTGCCCGGGGTAGGTTCGTGTCATGCGGATCCCCCGACGGATCGCCGCCGTCCTCGCGTCAACCGCCCTCCTGGTTCTCGTGCTCGCCACTCCGGCCGGCGCCGTCCATTACCTCTACACCGCCAACGACGACGCGTTCGGCACCACCAGCGGTTTCACGATCGGCTCCGGCTCCTCGCTGACCCCCATCCCGGACGCCACCGAGAACGCCGACGCCTTCCCCGACAGCGCGGTCATCAGCCCTGACGGCAAGCACCTCTACGTCGGCAGCTTCAAGCTCCAGGCCTACGACATCGCCGCCGACGGCTCGCTGACGCCGATGGCCGGCTCCCCGTTCGGCAACCAGTCCTTCCATCAACTCGCCATCACGCCGGACGGCTCGCGCCTGTATGCGGGGGGCGGGACCTCGAACACCATCGTCGGCTTCGCCCTCGCTGCCGACGGGACACCGAGCGCGCTGCCGGGCTCCCCTTACGCGATCGGGGGCACGTTCGCGTTCGGCGTCGCGTTGACCCCCGACGGGCAGCATCTCTACGCCTCGGGCACGACCAGCAACAACCTCTGGGGCTTCAACGTGAACGCGGACGGCTCGCTGTCGCCGGCCCCCGGTTCGCCGATCTCGACCGGAGCGGGCGCGACCAAGCCCCAATTCATCGGCGTGGCCCCCGGCGGCCGGTTCCTCTACGTCGCCAACAACGGCACCACGAGCGTCGCCGCCTTCTTCGTGAACAACGACGGCTCGCTGAGCACGCTCGTGGGCTCCCCCTTCGCGGCGGGCAGCGGTCCCTGGGGGGCGACGGTCTCACCTGACGGCAAGCACCTCTACGTCGGCAACCAGTTGAGTGGCAGCGTCAGCGGCTACGCGATCAACCAGATCTCCGGGCAGCTGGTGTCGCTGGGCGCTCCCTTCGCCGCGGGAGCGGGCACCCGCACGATCGCCGTCACGGCCGACGGGAGCTCGGTGTTCTCCGCGAACCTCACCGGTGACAACGTCAGCCGCTACGCGCGCAACTCGGGGACGGGGGTGCTGACGGCGGTGCCGCCACCCCAGGCCGCCGGCAACGGCGCGACGGGAGCGGCGATCACCCCGAACCAGCCGCCGAACGCCGCCTTCGAGCCGACGATCTCGAACAGCCACGACGTCACCTTCACCTCGACGACGACCGACCCCGACAGCGCCGGCCCGATCGCCGACTACTCGTGGGACTTCGGCGACGGCGCGACGGCGACCGGCCCCGACGCCACCCAGACCCACACCTACGCCGCCGACGGCACCTACGACGTGCGGCTGACCGCGACCGACAGCGAGGGCTGCGGCCCCACCCCGGTCTACAACGGCCAGATGCTCTACTGCAACGGTGGCGGCCCGGCGACGCTCGTCCAGCCGGTCACGGTCGACACGGTGCTGAGCGGCGCCAAGTTCAAGGCGAAGAAGACGCAGAAGCAGAAGCCCAAGAAGGGGAAGGTCGTCATCAAGGCGAAGGCGGGCGCGGCCGAGAAGGTGCTCCTCACCGTCAGCAGCGGCAAGGTCAAGGTCCCCGGCGCCGGCAAGGTGAAGCTGAAGAAGGTGCCTCAGGCCGACGTCGCGGCGGGCAAGCTGAAGAAGCTGAAGCTGAAGCCGGCGGGGAAGAAGGGGACGAAGCAGATCCTCGCGGCGATCGGCGCCGGGAAGAAGGTGAAGGCGAGCTTCACGGTGCGGTTGGCTGACGACGCGGGGAACTTCGCCGAGAAGACGCTGAAGGTGACGCTGAAGTAGGGGTTCCGCGGGGGCCCCAGGGATTGAAGGGTCCCTGCGGGGACCGTGTCGCTCTGACGTCCGGCAACCAGGGCACGCGCGGGGAGTCCGGGTGTGTCCAGATCTCGT
>JAGQUO010000110.1:2559-8060 GCA_020438445.1 Solirubrobacterales bacterium | reverse complement strand
AGTGCACGGGGACGCTCGCGGTCTCGCCGAGGTAGCGGATCGCGTCCCGCATGTCCTCGGGGCCGGTCGAGCAGTTGAGCCCGACGATGTCGACCCTCATCCCCTCGAGGATCGTCAGGACGGCCTGGATGTCGGTGCCGAGGAGCATCTTGCCGCCGTTGGGAAGCAGGGAGACGGAGACCTGGATCGGGACGCTGCGCCCGACCCGCTTGAACGACTCGCGCGCGCCGACGATCGCCGCGCGCACCTCGAGGATGTCCTGCGCGGTCTCGATGATGATCAGGTCGGCGCCGCCCTCCACGAGCGCGCCCGCCTGCTCGTCGAAGACCTCGGCCAGCTCGGCGAACGTGATGTTCCCAAGCGTCGGATCGTCGCTTGCGGGCAGGAAGCCCGTGGGGCCGATCGAGCCGGCGACGAAGCGGTCGGCGCCCGCGGCCTCGCGAGCGATCTCCGCCGCCTTGCGGTTGATCTCGACCGTGTGCTCGGCGAGCCCCCACTCGTCGAGCTTCAGGCGGGAGCCCTGGAAGGTGTCGGTCTCGACGACCTGCGCCCCGGCATCCAGCATCGACTGATGGACGCCCTCGATGACATCGGGGCGATGCAGGACCAGCGCCTCGTGGCACTTGCCCTTGAGCCCGCCGTAGTCCTCCTCGGACAGCTCGAAGCGCTCCAGCGTCGCGCCCATGCCGCCGTCGTAGACGACGATCCGCTCGCGCGCGGCGGCGAGGATGTCGCGCTCGGCGCTCATGCGTGCGGGTCCTGCTCGGGGGTGTGGTTCGGCGTGGCGTTCAAGTGGTCCTCCATCGATCCCGGCTGTCGCACCGTGCTCGGCTCGGAAGCTTCGCCGGTTGCGGCGGCCTCAGAGGTCCGGGTCCCTCAGCCGCTCTGGATGGCTTGAGCGCTCAAGGATAGCGGGGGCTACGAGCCGCTCACGGCGCGGGCAAAGGCGAAGCGCGCCTACCCCGCCGCTCCCTCGCCCACGCCCTCCTTCGCGGCCGCGGCCGCCTTCACTCGCGCGGGCGGCTGCAGGCGGACGGGGGCGGCGCTGATCGCGCGCAGGCGCACGTCGGACCAGCTCATGCCCTCGCGGACGAGGGCCGGGATGCCGAGCCCGACCGCGGTCGCGATCTCGACGGCCTGCAGGATGATCCCGTAGGCGAGAGCGTCGGCGGAATCGACGCCGTAGCCGGTGCTGAGCACGCTGATGATCGCGAGCTGGAAGACGCCGATGTTGGAAGGGGTCGCGGGGACGATCGCGGTGACGTTGACCGCGAAGAGGACGGCCGCGGCGCCGCCGATGCCCATCTGCGCGTCGAGGCCCATCGCGACGCTGAGCGCGTAGCACGCGGCGACCTGGATCACCCAAGCCCAGAGCTGAGAGGCGGCGGCGGCGGGCCCGCGGCGGGGATCGCGGAAGACGTAGAGGCCGCGGCGGACGCGGACCATCCCCGCGCGGGCCGAGCGGATCATCCGCGCGAGCCGCCCGGATCCGGAGCGGCGGACCAGAAACGGCGCCGCGATCAACCCGAGCAGCAGCAGCGCCGGCGCGATGCTGACCACGAAGAGGTGCTCTGAGCTGCGGTGGAAGAGGTCGGTCGTCGAGACGATGATCAGGCCGAGCAGCACGAGCGCGACGATGTTCAGCACCGTCTGGGAGACGAGCGTTCCGAGCAGCACCGGGAACGTCTCGCGGAAGCGGCCGATGCGGCGCGAGATGATCATCGCCCTCGCGGGCTCGCCGACGCGGGCGGGCAGGGTCGCCGACATCAGCACCCCGATCATCGTCGCCGAGGTGAAGTCGCGCTGCCGCAGCCGCGCGTCGGGAAGGGCCGAGCGCGAGACCAGGTACCAGGCTCCAGCCCGAAAGAACATCGACGCGCACATCAGCGCGAACGCGATCAGGATCCAGGCGAAGTTGGAGCGGACCGCGCTCTCGACGACGCTGTCGAAGCCGATCTTCTGCGCGGCGAGCACCGTCAGGCCGAGGCCGACGACGGCGGCCGCGGCGAGGCCGGCCCGGCGGGCGATGCGCCGCCGCTTCGAGCCCACCTGGACCGGCGCCGGGTCCGGCGACGGCAGCCGCTCCGCCGGCACGCGGGGAAGGCCGTCGGCGGAGACGATCCCGAACCGGCGGAAGGCGCGGGCGATCCCGTCGGCGGGCTGCGGCACGTGCATCGCGCGCTCGTAGACGCGCTCGATCCTCGTCGTCACCCGCTCCCAGCCGAAGCGCTCGGCGCTGACCCGCGCCCGAGCGCCCATCTCGATCCGCCGCTCAGGCTCGAGATGCATGCGCTGCAGCTCCTCGGCGAGGCGCTGGGGGTCGCCGGGTGGGATCAGGACCCCGTCGACGCCGTCGCTGACCACGTCGGAGTAGCCCGCGATGTCGGAGGCGATCACGGGCGTCCCCGCCGCGAACGCCTCGGTCAGGACCATGCCGAAGCTCTCCCCCGAGAGCGACGGCGCGCAGAGCACGTCGGCGGCGACGAGCTGGCGCCACAGCTCCTCCTGCTTGACGCGGCCGAGCACGTCGATCGACTCGAGCGCCTCTGGGTCGGCGACCGAGCGGGTCACCTCGTCCGGCTCAGTGCCGACGATCGCAAGCCGCGCCGGGACCTGCTCGGCCAGCGCCTCGAAGGCACGCAGCAAGACGGGGAGCCCCTTGCGCTCGTCGGCGCGGCCGACGAAGAGGACGCGCAGCTCGGTGCCGGGGTGGTCGGCGTGGATGCGCTCGACCGCGTCGAGCGGCGGCGCGGCGGTCAGGTCAACGCCGTTGGGGACGATCTCGTAGTTGCCGCCAAACCAGCGCAGCCCGGTCCACTCGGCGGCCTCGGAGACGGCGATGCGGGCGCTGAGCTGGTTGAACTTGCGCCGCGCGCCCATCAGCACGGCGATGTTGTTCGGCACCCAGTTCGGCGCGTAAGCGTGGAAGGTGCCGACGACGGGAGCGCCGCGGAAGGAGCAGGCGTCCCAGCCGACGACCGGAGCCGGCGGCTCGTGGACGTGGACGACGTCGAAGTCGCCCGCCTTCAGCTCGGCGCGGAGGCGGCTCACCCCGGACGGGAACGCCGAGAGGTTGGAGATCGACCCGTTGGAGCCGAACCCGACCGTACGCCCGAGCGACGTCAGGTAATCGGGCATGGGGCGTTCCCGAGGCTCTGCGCCGCGGTGCAACGTACGGCTGAGGCGGTCCGGCGGGTCCCAGGGTGCGAGGACCCGGACTTCGTGATCGCGTCCGATCAGGTGCTCGGCGAGCGCCTGAACATGCCGGTTGACGCCCCCTTCGTACGTCCACGAGTAGGGACTGACGAGGGCGATGCGCATCTGCTTGCGGGGCAGCCTACCGGCCGGACCGGGCGCCTGCCGGGTCTCCGACCGCCCAGGCGAGGCCGCAGAACGCGGCGATGAAGGCGGTCCCGACCATGAGCAGGAGCGCGGCGGAGTCGTTGGCGAGGGTGCCGATCACGGTGGCGCCGATCGCACCCGCGAGGCCCGCCTGCGCGGCCCGGTCTCCCCGCAACCAGGAGGCTATCCGTCGCCGCTGGAGGATCCCGACGATGATCCCGAGCACCGCGGCGATGAAGAACGGCGAGTCGCTGTAGTTGGGGAAGGAGCGGAGCGCCGCCCTGACGCGCCGCGTGACGACGTCCTCGAGGTCGTCGATCCCGCCGGCGCCGAGAACCGATCGGGAGAGGTGGGCGTCGCCCCCCGTCGCGAGGTCGATGAGAAGCAGCAGCGCGACGGCCGCGACCGGCGCGAGCAGGACGAGCAGCGCCTGCTTCCAGCCGAGTCGCAACGCCGCGATGACCGCCACCGCGGCGCCCGCGGGGAAGGTGATGGCCGCGCCGACGTCGGCGCCGAGCCGTCCCGGCGCGAAGACGAGCACCGAGAGGACCGTCACGAAGACGATGGCGGCGGCGATCCGTCCGGGCGTCGCCCGCGGCGCCAGCGAGCTCAGGGCGGCGCCGGTGCCGAGCATGATCAGCACCCCGATCGTCGCCTCGAGCTCGTTTCCGATCCCGAAGAAGCGAACCCCGAGCGCCGGATTGGGGCCGATCAGAGAACGCGCCGTGAGCGGCGAGCCGGCGACGATGTCGAGCGCCTCGGCGCCGACCGAGATCCCGGCCGCGGCGGCGAACGCGAGATAGCCCGGACGCTCCACCCCGAGCCTTCGGGCTGCGAGCAGGAGCAGAGCCGCGAGCGCCGGGGTCCCTACTCCGACGATCACCCGCTCGGCGAGGAGCGAGGGAGCGAGCGCGGCGGTCAGCAGCAGCACCGCGGGGACGAGCGCCATCGCGGTGGCGAGCAGGGTCAGTGCGCCGCGAGCGCCCCGGCGGCGCCAGATCGCGGTCGCCAGCAGGGTCAGGCCGATCCAGGCGATCAGGTTCGCGCCGAGCACGGCCGAGCGGCGCTCGCGGACGACGCCGAGGCGATCGCCGGCAGCGCTCACCGCCGCCGGGTCGGCCTCGCCCCCGCCCCCCTCGATCTCGCGCCCGGTGATGTCGTCGGGAAGGTCAATCCCGTAGCGGGCCAGAACCGTGGGGAGGATGTCGGTGCCGAGGACGTAGCCGTCCATCCGCGTCGTCGAGGAGACGAGGTCGCCGTCGAAGCCGGAGCCGAGGATCCCGGCGGAGAGAAGCTCATTCGCACCCGCGGCGCCGATCGGGCGCTCGATCGCGATCAGCATGTCGTCGTCCCGCACACGCTCGGCGATCGCGGCGAGGCCGCTGAGGTCGGTGCTGAACACGCTGACCCCGGGGCACTCCCCGGGCTCGCAACCGCTGGTCCGTTCGATCCGGCCGCGCCGGTCGACCGCGATCAGCGCCGCCGAGCCTGAGTCCGGGGCCGCGGCGATCGGGATGTCGTTCGCCCGCAGCTCCTCGGCGAGCAGCCCGGGGACGATCTCCGCCGGAGCCTTGGCGGCGCGGGTCCGGACCTGGCGCCAGATCCGCTCCGGCACGCGGTCGCCGGTCACGTAGACGGGCGGCAGGACCTTCGGGTAGAGGCTCTGGGCGAGGCGGCTCCCCTGCGTCATGTCGAGGTAGCTCTGGGCGACCGGCACCGAGCCCAGGCCGCCGCCGAGCAGGCCGGGCGCGATCCCCGGCGCCGCCTCGGTGATCTGCTCGAGGTCGGTGTCCGGGGGCAGGATCGCGATCGTTACGCGCGGTGCTCCGAGCGTCTCGACCGCGTGATCGATGTCCGCGTCGGCGGCCCCCGCAACCGCGGGCGAGAGCAGGGCGAGCGCTAGCATCGCGGTGATGGCCGACCGGACGTTCATCAAGTTCACATTCCTCAAGGTCGACCCCGCTTGGCAGCGGCTCGACGCCGAGCGCAGGGCGGAGGATAAGCGCGAGTTCCTCGCCGCCTGCGAGGACTACGCCACCGACCGGCCCCTGCGCGCCTACTCGACGGTCGGGACCCGGGGCGACACCGACCTGCTGATCGTCAGCCAGAGCCCCTCCCTGAGCGACATCCACTCCTTCCACGTCGTCCTCGCGCAGAGT
>JAGQUO010000110.1:1380-2551 GCA_020438445.1 Solirubrobacterales bacterium | reverse complement strand
CGGCGGGCTGCGGCACGTGCATCGCGCGCTCGTAGACGCGCTCGATCCTCGTCGTCACCCGCTCCCAGCCGAAGCGCTCCGCGCTGGCCCGGGCCCGGGCGCCCATCTCGATCCGGCGCTCGGGCTCGAGGTGCATGCGCTGCAGCTCCTCGGCGAGCCGCTGCGGGTCGCCCGGCGGGATCAGGACACCGTCGACGCCGTCGCTGACGACGTCGGAGTAGCCGGCGATGTCGGAGGCGATCACGGGCGTACCCGCGGCGAAGGCCTCGGTGAGCACCATTCCGAAGCTCTCCCCCGAGAGCGAGGGCGCGCAGAGCACGTCCGCGGCGACGAGCTGGTGCCAGAGCTCCTCGCGGCTCACCCGGCCGAGGGAGTCGATCGAGGCGAGCGCCTCCGGGTCGGCGATCGAGCGCGCGACCTCTTCCGGCTCGGTCCCGACGATCGCGAGCCGCGCCGGCACCTGCTCGGCGAGCGCCTCGAATGCGCGCAGCAGGATCGGGAGGCCCTTGCGCTCCTCGGCGCGGCCGATGAAGAGAACTCGGAGCTCGGTCCCCGGGTGGTCGGCGTGGATGCGCTCGACGGCTTCGGGCGGCGGGGCCGCGGTCAGGTCGACGCCGTTGGGGACGATCTCGTAGTTGCCGCCGAACCAGCGCAGCCCCGTCCACTCCGCCGCCTCGGAGACGGCGATGCGGGCGCTGAGCTGGTTGAACTTGCGCCGCGCGCCCATCAGCACGGCGATGTTGTTGGGGACCCACTTCGGCGCGTAGGCGTGGAAGGTGCCGACCACGGGCGCGCCTCGGAACGAGCACGCGTCCCAGCCGACGACGGGCGCCGGAGGCTCGTGCACGTGCACGACGTCGAAGTCGCCGGCCGCGAGCTCGGTGCGCAGGCGGCTCACTCCGGTGGGGAAGACGGACAGGTTCGAGACGGCGCCGTTGGAGCCGATCCCGACCGTGCGCCCGAGCGAGGTCAGGTAATCGGGCATGGGGCGCTCCCGAGGCTCGGCGCCGCGGTGCAACGTACGGCTGAGGCGGTCCGGCGGGTCCCAGGGTGCAAGGACGCGGACTTCGTGATCCCGTCCGATCAGGTGCTCGGCGAGCGCCTGAACATGCCGGTTGACGCCCCCTTCGTACGTCCACGAGTAGGGACTGACGAGGGCGATGCGCATCTT
>JAGQUO010000110.1:0-1373 GCA_020438445.1 Solirubrobacterales bacterium | reverse complement strand
TCGGCGAGCGCCTGAACATGCCGGTTGACGCCCCCTTCGTACGTCCACGAGTAGGGACTGACGAGGGCGATGCGCATCTTCTTCGGGCGGAGCCTAACGGCCGGAGCGGTGGTCTGCCGGGTCTCCGACCGCCCAGGCGAGGCCGCAGAACGCCGCGATGAAGCCGGTTCCGACCATCAGCAGGAGCGCGGCCGAGTCGTTGGCGACGGTGCCGATCACGGTCGCGCCGATCGCGCCGGCGAGGCCCGCCTGCGCTGCGCGGTCGCCGCTGAGCCAGGAGGCGATGCGCCGTCGCTGCAGGATGCCGGCGACGATCCCGAACACCGCCGCGATGAAGAAGGGCGAGTCGCTGTAGTTGGGGAAGGAGCGCAGCGCCGCCTTGACCCGCCGCGTCAGCACGTCCTCGAGGTCGCCGATGCCACCCGCGCCGAGAACCGAGCGGGAGAGGTGGGCGTCGCCACCGGTGGCAAGATCGATCAGCAGCAGGAGCGCGACGGCGGCGACCGGCGCCAGCAGGACGAGCAGTGACTGCCTCCAGCCGAGGCGCAGCGCCACGATCACCGCGATCGCGGCGCCGGCGGGGAAGGTGATCGCCGCGCCGACGTCGGCACCGAGCCGGCCCGGGGCGAAGACCAGCACCGCGAGGACCGTGACGAAGACGATGGCAGCGGCGATCCGCGAAGGCGTTGCCCGCGGCGCCAGCGAGCTCAGCGCGGCCCCCGTTCCGAGCATGAGCAGGACGCCGATCGTCGCCTCGAGTTCGTTGCCGATCCCGAAGAAGCGGACGCCGAGCGCTGGATTGGGACCGATCAGCGAGCGCGCCGTCAGCGGCGACCCGGCCACGATGTCGAGCGCTTCGGCACCGACCGAGAGTCCGGAGGCGGCGGCGAACGCGAGGTAGCCGGGCCGCTCGACGCCGAGCGCCCGCGCCGTGAGCAGCAGCAGCGCGGCGAGCGCCGGGGCGCCGATGCCGACGATCAGCCGCTCGGTCAAAAGCGACGGCGCCAGCGCCGCCGTGAGCAGCAGCATCGCCGGGACGAGCGCCATGGCGGTCGCGATCAGCGTCAGGCCCACGCGGGCACCGCGGCGGCGCCAGATGGCGCTCGCCAGCAAGGTCAGGCCGACCCAGACCATGAGGTTCACGCCGAGCACGGCCGAGCGGCGCTCGCGGACGACGCCGAGGCGGTCGCCGGCGGCGCTCACCGCTGCCGGATCCGCCTCGCCGCCGCTGCCCTCGATCTCACGTCCGGTGATGCCTTCGGGAGGATCGATCCCGTAGCGGGCGAGGACTGTCGGAAGGATGTCGGTCCCGAGCACGTAGCCGTCCATCCGCGTCGTCGAAGAGACGAGGTCGCCGTCGAACCCCGAGCCGA
>JAGQUO010000109.1 GCA_020438445.1 Solirubrobacterales bacterium | reverse complement strand
CGTGATCGAGCTCCGCGATCCGCTCGCGCAGCTCGGCCGCCCGCTCGGGGGTGACTGCGGTCACGCGCGCACGGCCTCCAGGACCCGTTCGAGGGCGCCCTCGAGTCCCATCTCGCCGACGCGCGCGAAGCCGGCGTGATCGGTGAGGTCGAAATGGATCGGGGTGATCGCGACCCTCCCGGCGGCCACCGCCGCGAGATCGGTCCCGGGCTCGTCCTCGAAGCCCGGCAGGTACCCGTAGATCCGGAACCGGCGCCGGCCGCCCTCCTCCTCGTCGACCTGCTTGAGCTCGTCGTCGTAGATGCGCTTGCCGAGCCGCGAGACCTCGATCCCGGTCGGGATCATCCCCGGGCAGTTGACGTTGAGCAGCGTGCCCTCCGGCAGATGGCCGTCGCCGACGATCCTCGTCAGCGCAGCAGTCAGCGGCGCCGAGACGCTGAAGTCGAACTCGCGACCCGGCTGGAACCCCATCTCGCGCCCGACCGACTGCTGGGAGACCGCGATCGCGGGAACCCCGAGGACGATTCCCTCCAGGGCCGCCGCGACCGTACCCGAGTAGGTGACGTCGTCACCGAGGTTGGAGCCGTGGTTGATCCCGGAGACGATCAGCTCCGGCGGCTCGCCGAGCAGCCCGAGCTGGGCGAAGCGCACGCAGTCGACCGGCGTGCCGTCGGTGGCGTACCCGGTGGTTCCGTCCTCGAAGCTGACCTCCTCGACCCACAGCGGGGAGCGGGTCGTGATCGAGCGGGCGGTCGCGCTCCGGTTCGAGTCCGGCGCGATCACGTGGAGCTCGATCCCGTCGATCTCCAGCAGCGCTCGGCGCAGCGCCTGCAGTCCCGAGGCACCGATCCCGTCGTCGTTGGTGAGCAGAACCCGCACCGCGTCGATTCTACGGGCGGCAGTGCCGGTCCCCGATGCCGGCCGGCGCGGTCTCCGGACCCTGAGTCGAGCTCGTCGTGGACCGGTCCCGAACCGCCGTCAGTAGCTCACGGCCAGCAGGTACAGGCCGTGGGCGGGGGCGGTCGGGCCCGCCTCGGGCCGCGGAGCGCCAGCGAGCAGTCGCTCGAAATCGGCGAGGCCCCGACGCCCGCCCCCGACCTCGAGCATGGTGCCCACCAGGATCCGCACCATGTTCCGCATGAAGGCATCGGCCTCGATCTCGAAGGCGACGATCCGGTCGTCCTCGTCCGACCAGCCGGCCTCCAGAACCTCGCGCTCGAAGCGGACGTGATCGGTCTCGGTCGGGGTGAACGCGGTGAAGTCGTGGGTTCCCGAGAGCATCGCTGCACACCCGCCGAGCGCCTCGCGGTCCAGGGGATAGGGCCAGTGCAGGGCGCGGCCGTGCTCGAACGGGCTCGGGGGCGATGCCGCCTCCACCCGATAGCGGTAGCGGCGGGAGACCGCATGACGGCGGGCGTCGAAACCGGGGGCCTCGGCGAGGCCGGTGATCGCGAGATCGTGCCCGGTCAGTGAGTTGAGCGCCCGCGGCAGCGTGTCGGCGACCGGCCGCGCGGTCTCGAAGGAGGCGACCTGGCCGAGGGCGTGGACCCCGGCGTCGGTCCTGCCGGCGACCGTCAGCGGGATCTGCTCGCCGATGACGCGGGCCATCGCCTCCTCGAGCTCACCCTGGACCGTGCGCAGCCCCGGCTGCGCGGCCCAGCCGCTGAAGCGCCGGCCGTCGTAGGCGACGTCGAGCCGGTAGGTCCTCAGGTCGCGAACCGGCGAGCTCGCCGGATCCGGTGCCCCGGAGACCGTCAGACCAGTTCCAGGTAGACCATCTCGGTCGAGTCGGAGCGACGCGGGCCGAGCTTGACGATCCGCGTGTAGCCGCCCGGGCGCTCGCTGTAGCGCGGCGCGATCTCCTCGACGAGCTTGTGGACGATGAACTTGTCCTGACCGAGTCGCGAGAGCAGGATGCGGCGGGAGTGCAGGTCGCCGCGCTTGGCGATCGTGATCATCCGTTCCACCTCGGGCTTGACGGCCTTGGCCTTCGCCTGGCTCGTCTGGATCCGCTCGTGCTCGAAGAGCTGCCGCGACAGGTTCCGCTTCAGCGCCTTGCGGTGAGACGCGTCCCGGCTCAGCTTGTGTCGGTTCCTCTTGTGGCGCATCGTGTTCGGCTCCCGTCGGTGATCGGTGCGTTTATTCGTCGCGCAGCGAAAGCCCGAGGCCGTGCATCGCCTCGATGACCTCTTCGATCGAGCGCTCGCCGAAGTTCGGGATCGCCTTCAGCTCGGACTCGGACTTCGCCTGGAGGTCGCCGATCGTCTGCACGCCCGCCCGCTTCAGGCAGTTGTAGGCGCGGACGCCGATCTCGAGCTCCTCGATCAACCGGTCGTCGCCGCTGCCGCCGGTGCCCGCCTCCTCGGCGGCCTCCGGCTCGGCGCCGTTGGTCTGCGTCAGCTCCTCGACGCGGTCAGCGTCGGTGAAGATCGCGAGGCTCGCGATCATCAGCTCGGCGGCCTCCCGCAGCGCGGCCCCGGGCTCGATCGAGCCGTCGGTCTCGAGCTGCAGCGACAGCTTGTCGAAGTCGGTCCGCTGACCGACGCGCGAGGAGTCGACCCGGTAGGAGGCGCGCTTGATCGGAGAGAAGATCGAGTCGATCGGGATGACGCCGATCGGCTGGTCCTCGGTCTTGTTGTCCTCGGCCGGCGAGTAGCCGCGCCCGCGCCCGACCGTGAGGTACATCTCGAGCTTCGTCTTCTTCTCGAGCGTCGCGACCGGGGCCTCGGGGTTGAGGATCTCGACGCCGGCCGGGGTCTCGAGGTCACCGGCGGTGATCTCCCCCGGGCCGGTGGCCACCAGCGGCACCTCGACGACGTCGGCGTCGGTGTGCATGCGGACGACGATGTCCTTGAGGTTGAGGATGATGTCGGTCACGTCCTCCTTGACCCCGGGGATCGCCGAGAACTCGTGAGCGACGCCCTCGATCCGGACGCTCGTGATCGCGGCGCCCTTCAGCGAGGAGAGCAGCACCCGGCGGAGGCTGTTGCCGTAGGTGTAGCCGAAGCCCTTGTCGAGGGGCTCGATCGTGAACGTGCCGTGGTTGTCGTCGATCTCCTCCGCGGAGATCGTCGGCGTCTGAAAATCGGGCAGGGTGGTCATAGCGCTTCCTTCCGTCGCAGGTTTTTCGGAGCCCCTACTTCGAGTACAGCTCGACGATGAGCTGCTCGGAAATCGGCGAGTCGATCTCGTCCCGCTCGGGAAGGCGCAACACCTTGGCGGTGAGCGAGTCGTGATCGGCCTGCAGCCAGGGGGGCACGGTTGAAATCAGTTCGGTGGCGCCGCGGACCGTCGTCTCGGCGTCGGAGCCCGACTTGATCGAGATGACGTCCTCGGGCTTGACCTGGTAGCTGGGGATGTCGACGCGGCGGCCGTTGATCTGCCAGTGGCCGTGACGGATCAGCTGACGGGCCTGGCGGCGCGAGGCGGCGAAGCCGAGGCGGACGAGGACGTTGTCGAAGCGCCGTTCGAGCAGCCGCAGCAGGTTCTCGCCGGTGACTCCGTCCTGGCGCGATGCCTTGTCGTAGTAGGAGCGGAACTGCTTCTCGAGCACCTGGTAGAAGCGGCGGGCCTTCTGCTTCTCGCGCAGCTGCTGGCGGTACTCGGAAGCGCGCAGGCGACCGCGGCCGTGCTCGCCCGGCGGGTAGGAGCGGCGCTCGACGCCGCACTTGTCGGTCAGGCAGCGCTCGCCCTTGAGGAAGAGCTTCTGGCCTTCGCGGCGGCACTGCTTGCACTGGGCACCGGTGTCGCGGGCCATCAGACGCGCCTCCGCTTCTTCGGCCGGCAGCCGTTGTGGGCCTGCGGCGTGACGTCCTTGACGCTCGTCACCTGCAGCCCGGCCGCCTGCAGCGCCCGGATCGCGGTCTCGCGACCCGAGCCGGCGCCCTTGGCGTGCACCTCGACGCGCTCGAGGCCGTGCTCCATTCCCTTGCGCGCGGCGTTGTCGGCCGTCACCTGAGCGGCGAACGGAGTCGACTTGCGCGAGCCCTTGAACCCGGCGCTGCCGGCGGACTCCCACGCGATCACGTTGCCCTCGGGATCGGTCAGGGTGACGATGGTGTTGTTGAAGCTGGTCTTGATGTGCGCCTGTCCCATCGGGACGTTCTTGCGCACGCGGCGCTTGGAGCGGCCGGCGCCTCGCTTTGGTTGCGGCATCTAGGAAGTCCTCGTTCGGTCGTTGATCACTTCGGCGTCGGCGCCTTCTTCTTGCCGGTGACGCTCATCTTCTTCGGGCCCTTGCGGCCGCGGGCGTTGGTCTTGGTGCGCTGGCCGCGGACCGGAAGGCCGCGCCGGTGACGAAGGCCGCGATAGGAGCCGATCTCCATCAGGCGCTTGACGTTCTGCGAGCGCTCCCGCCGCAGGTCGCCCTCGACCGGGTTCGCCTCGACGGCCTCGCGCAGCTTGATGACCTCGTCCTCGGTCAGGTCGCCGACCCGGGTGTCGGCGTTGACGCCGGTGTCGGCCAGGATCTTCTTCGCGGTCGAGTCGCCGATCCCATGGACGTAGGTGAGACCGACCTCGACCCGCTTGTTCAGCGGGAGGTTCACTCCTGCGATCCGTGCCATCTAGCCCTGCCTCTGCTTGTGACGGGGGTTCGAGCAGATCACGAGCACGCGACCACGCCGCCGGATGACCTGGCATCGTTCGCACATCGGTTTTACGGAGGCTCGAACCTTCATCGCTTCCGGCTTTCTATCGACTTGAGGTGGCCCGCGTCATCCCAGGAACCGGATGGCAGGCAGTATCGGACGGCCCTGAGGCCGAACGGGCATGCTAGCACGGGCCCGGCGGCGTGCAAAGGCCCGCGCGGGGAGCGAAGGCCGCAGCCGGCGGGAGCGCAGCCGGAGGGCGTCACCGATCCGGATATTGCCCGCATATCGGCAATATCCCGAGCGGCAGGAGCCCGGCGCCGTCGGTCCGGTCGCGGCGGAGCTCAGCCGGCGAGCTCGGCGGCGATGCCGGCCGCCCAGCTGCGGATCTCCGCCCAGTCGCGCCGGTCGCGGAACTCCTCCGGAGTGTTCTCGGCCATGGCCTTTGCCATCCGGCCCGATTCCGGCGAGATCCGGCCGCCGAAGACCACGTGGTCGCGGGCGCCGAGCTTCTCGGCCTTGGCGATGGTCCGCTTCGGCTCCTCCCACGCGGCGTCGTCCTCCGCCGGGTCGCCGGTGGGGCCGGAGCTGAAGACCCAGAAGGGCAGGCCGGAGAGCTCCTTGGAGTGCCTGCGGAGGAAGTGGCGGGCATCCCCCTGCCAGCGCTTCATGTAGACGGCGCTGCCGAGAACCACCGCGTCGTAGGCGCCGACATCGCCGGCCTCGGCGGCCTCGAGGCAGTCGGCGTCGAGGCCGCGCTCGCGGAGCTCGGCCGCGATCGCCTCGGCGATCTCGGCGGTGGACCCGTGCTTGGAGGCATAGGCGACGAGGACGGCCATGCGGGCAGCCTCCCGCAACGGCGGCGGGGGCGAATCCGTGGTCAGCGCGGATATCGACGAATCGGCCCCGGTCTACGGTGCGCACATGGCGGGTGCCGGCGACACCGCAGCGCATGGCCGGAAGCCGCTGATCTCCCTCGACGGCGTCAGCCGCCACTACGAGATCGGCGGCGGCATCGTGAAGGCCCTCGACGCGATCGACCTCGAGGTCGGCGCCGGCGAGTTCGTGGTCATCCTCGGAGCATCGGGCAGCGGCAAGACGACCCTCCTGAACGTGATCGGCGCCCTCGACGTCCCGACCGCCGGCCGGATCGAGATCGGCGGCAACGAGGTCACGGGGGCCTCGCGGCGGGAGCTGTTCGCGCTCCGGCGGCACGAGATCGGGTTCATCTTCCAGAGCTTCAACCTGTTCCCGGGCCTGACCGCGCTCGAGAACGTCGAGTTCGGCGCCGACGTCGCCGGCCGCGGCGATGCCCGCGCCGCCGCCGGCCGCGTGCTCGAGCAGGTCGGGCTCGCCGATCGGGCCCGGCACTTCCCGCACGAGCTCTCCGGGGGCGAGCAGCAGCGGGTCGCGATCGCGAGGGCGCTCGCCGCCGGGAACCCGATCGTGCTCGCCGACGAGCCGACCGGAGAGCTCGACTTCGAGACCGGCGTGCAGATCCTCGAGCTCCTTCACGACGTGACCCACACGTCCGGCACCGCGGTGCTGGTCGTCACGCACAACCGCGAGATCGCCCGCGTCGCCGACCGGATCGTCGAGCTCTCCAGCGGCCGGATCGTCTCCGACGAGGCGAACGTGCCGGCGGCGATGAGCGACCTCCGATGGTGAGGGGATGAGCGGAGCCCGCTTCTGGGCGCGCTGGTCCTACCGGGACCTGCGGGGCCGCTGGCCGCTGATCCTCGCCATCGGCCTGCTCCTCGCCGGCGGCGTCGGGCTCGCTGCGGGCCTCGCGAGCATGCGCGACTGGCGGATCGCGTCGAACGACGAGAGCTTCTCGAGGCTGAACGTGCACGACCTGCGGGTCGAGGCCGAGCAGGGCTCGTACGCCCCGACCGGCTCGCTCGCACGAGCCGCGGCCCGGATCCCGGACGCGGACTCGATCGTGGCCGCGAGCGAGCGACTCATCGCACCGACCCAGATCGACGCATCGGCGGCATCCGGCGGGACCGTGATCACGCCCGGTCAGGTGATCGGCGTCGAGACCGGGCCGAGCCGCACGGTCGCGGGCGTCACCGTCACCGGGCCCCCCGTCGACTCGATCGCCGTCGCCGACGGCCACGGGCTCCGGCCGGTCTCCGGCCGGCCCGCGGGGATCCTCGATCCGCAGTACGCGGAGGAGAACGGGATCGGGGTTCCGGCGCGGATCACGATCGCGGGCGGAAAGGAGATCGACGTGGCCGGGCTCGGGAACAGCCCCGAGACCTTCATCGTGATCGGCCCCGGCGGCAGCTTCAGCAGCGAGGCGGACTTCGGGACCGTCTTCCTCCCGCTCGCGGAGGCCCAACGTGCCGCCGGGCTGCCCGGAAGGGTGAACGACCTGGCGATCGAGCTCGCTCCCGGCGCCGACGCCGACCGGGTCGCAGCCGAGCTGCGGGCCCGGATCGCGCGCGACGTGCCCGGATTCGGGATGGAGGTGACCGATACGGCGGACATCGACGGCCGCCGGATCCTCTACGACGATGCCGAGAACGACCAGCAGCTGTTCGACGTGTTCGCCTTCCTGATCCTCGCGGGCGCCGCCTTCGGAGCGTTCAATCTGATCAGCCGAACGATCGAGTCGCAGCGGCGCGAGATCGGGATCGGGATGGCACTCGGAGTCGAGCCCGGCAGGCTCGCGATCCGCCCTCTGCTCATGGGCCTGCAGATCGCCGTCGCAGGTGTCCTTCTCGGCGTCCTCGTCGGCCTGGCGGTCAACGACTGGCTCCGCGGACTGCTCACCGATCAGCTCCCGCTCCCCTTCGTCGACACCGACCTGCGCTGGGGACGGTTCGCGACCCGCTCGGCGATCGGATTCGCGATCCCCCTCCTCGCCGCCGCCTGGCCGGTCTGGCGCGGGCTCCGGATCCGGCCGATCGAGGCGATCGAGGCGGGATTCCGGTCCGCCCGGGGAGGCGGTCTGGCACCGCTTCTCGCGCGGGTGCCGATTCCCGGGAGGAGCCTCGCGCAGATGCCCGCCCGCAACGTCCTGCGCGCCCCCCGCCGCACCCTGCTGACCGTGCTCGCGAGTGCGGCGGTGATCTCCGTCGCGGTCTCGATGTCCGGCATGCTCGACTCGTTCCGAGCGACCGTCGACGCCAACACCGCCGAGCAGGAGCGGGTGGCTCCCGACCGGCTTTCGGTCACCCTGGCCGGCTTCGTCCCGGCGGACGCCCCGCCGCTGCGCCGCCTCGCCGCCTCGCCGCCCGCGGCGGCGACCGACTCGCGGCTGACGCTGCCGGCGACCCTGCGGTCGGAGGACGGGGAGATCGACGTCGTCGTCGACACGATTCCGAGCCGGCACCCGGTCTGGACCCCACGTGCCTCCAGCGGTGCGCTCCCCACCGGCCCCCGGGAGATCCTGATCGCCGAGAGCGCGGCCGACGATCTCGGGCTCGAAGCCGGCGACGACGTCACGCTGGTCCATCCGGTCCGCACCGGCCCGGACCGCTTCCTGACGAGGGAGACCGAGGTGGTGGTCAGCGGCACCCATCCGGATCCGTTCCGCTTCCCCGCCTACATGAGCAGCGCCGCCGCCCGGACCTTCGGGCTCGGAGGGCGGGTGAACGCCGTCGACGTGGTTCCGCCGCCCGCGGTCGGCGCCGATGCGGTCAAGGAGGCACTGGTCAC
>JAGQUO010000108.1 GCA_020438445.1 Solirubrobacterales bacterium | reverse complement strand
GACCGCGAGCTCGACGACGCTGCGGCTGTGGCTTCCGGTGTAGGAATCGTCGTGACCGATCATGTCGCCGAGGACGTGGGCGGTTCCGCGATAGGCGCTGCTGAGCTCGAGCAGCGACTGCAGGCGGGCGGATCGCTCCCGGGCGAAGATCAGGAGCAGCAGGAAGAGGGACAGCGGGAGCATCAACACCCAGGGCCTTCCGGTGGCCGCGAGCGCGACGGCGAAGCCGACCGGGGCGAGCAGCACATCGACCACGTAGATCCAGCGGCTCTCGGCGACCTGCTGGCCGAACGAGGCGTCGCCGTGCAGCCGCTCCCGCACCGCAGCGGCCCCGGATTCGACGAGGAATTGAGAGGCGAGCGCGGCGATGAGCACGTACCAGGCGGCGGTCGTCGCCGCGGGCGCGCCGGCCGCGATCAGCACGAGGGACGGCCCGATCGCGAACCACGAGTCGGCGGCGGCCATCAGGATCCGGCCCGGTGCCAACTGGCCGGAGAGCGCGTTGACGATCTTGCCCAGCATCAGCCCGGCGAACACGAACAGCGGCACGAGCTCCGGCGGGAGGACGAAGAGCATCGGCACGAACGCGACCTGGGTCGGATAGGTGTGCACCGATCCGACCTCGAAGACGACGAGCGAGGAGGCGGCGAGGGCGACCGTCGCGAGGACGGCGTCGGTCCACTCGAGGGTCCGGTCGGTCGTCAGGAAGACCGCGATCAGGGCCGCGGCGAGCAGGAACAGGCCGCCGGCGAGCAGCTCCGCCCGCCGCTCGCTCGCCGCCACGGCTCGGGGGCGCCGGCCGCGCGACTCGGCGACCAGGCGCTGGACCCCGTGCGAAAGCGACTCGGTCGCGTTCACCGGATCCTCAATATGTCCAATGCCCACACAGGACTTAGGATCGGCCGATGTCCCTCCGACCTTGAGGGCTGGTCCCCGGTGCACGGATCGGCTCGGGTGCTGTCGATGGGCGCGGGGAGGCCGTCCCCTACGCTGCGTCGGGATGACGACAGCAGGGACGAGACGAGCCGTGCGGACGCAGCGGGGCACGACACGGCGGAAAGCCGGCCGTGTCGCACCCCCAGCAGCCGGACCGGGGGTAGTCGATCGAGCCGGGTTGCCTCGTGTGGAGGTGACCGGTTGGTGAGCTACCCGCACGGCGCCGAGCCAAACCACGATTCGCTCGATCCGGCCGAGGAACGGCGGCTCTGGCAGCGGGTCGGCGACGGGGACGAGCGGGCGCGCGAGGACCTCGTCCGCCACTATCTCCCCTTCGCGGAGGCGATGGCGAAGCGCTACCGGACGGCGCGGGAGCCCCACGAGGACCTGGAGCAGGTCGCGAGCATGGGCCTGGTCAAGGCGGTGGACCGCTTCGATCCCGGCCGGGGCGTCCCGTTCAAGGGCTTTGCGAGCCCGACCATCCTCGGCGAGCTCAAGCGGCATTTTCGCGACCGGGTGTGGACCGTACGCGTCCCGCGCTCGGTCCAGGAGGGCATCGCCGAGGTCGAGACCGCCACCTCCGACCTCGAGGCGGAGCTGCAGCGATCGCCCTCGATCCGGGAGATCGCCGAACGGCTCGGCAAGAGCGAGACCGACGTGCTCGACGTCCTCGAGGCGAACCTGAACCGGCGGCCCGTCTCGATCGACCGGACGATGCGGACCGATGAGGACGACTCGGCGCCGGCCTCCGAGCGGATCGGCACCGAGGACAGCGGCTTCGAGCTGGTCGAGGGGCGGCTGACGATCGAGCAGGAGCTGCCACACCTCGACGAGCGCGAGCGCCGGGTCATCGAGCTCCGCTTCGCCGAGGACATGACCCAGTCGCAGATCGCCGCCGAGATCGGCTGCTCGCAGATGCAGGTGTCGCGAATCCTCCGCGGCGCGCTGGCGAAGCTCCGCGAGCGGGTCTGAGGCGCCGGCTCAGTCGCCGGCCGCGATCGCGAAGACGACGAACTCGCCTTCCGGTCGGCGGTCGATCTCGACCTTGTCGGCCAGCGTCTCCACCGTCCCGCTGTCCTCGGGCAGGACGAGCCCCTCGCGCAGCCGCTCACCGCCGCCGCGGGCGAGCGGCCCGACGGTCATCTCGATCCCCCCCTCGCCGTCGGCGAGGGCGAAGCTCGGCAGCTCCTCGCCGAAGGCCTCGCCGGAGGACTCCGAGACCGTCTCGGCGAGCAGGATCGCGTCGGCGACCTGATCGATCGTCAGGTCGCGCCGCAGCGCGAAGGCGCTCACGGCACGTGAGAGCACGCCGGGCAGCAGCTCGGCGGCCGAGGCCGATATCGAGACCTCCGCCGGCGCCGCGTCGACCTCTCCCTGCTCGCGCAGCTGCGGGATTTCGCCGGAGCCGTGAAGCGGCAGCACCATCGTCACGGCGGTGCCGCCGTCGGAGCTGCCCTCGATCGCGAACCGGTCGCTGAGCGCGGCCACGAGCGAGAGACCCAGCCGGAGGCTCGATCCCGGCGACTCGACGTCCGGCCGCGGCTGGAATCCGACGCCGTGGTCGACGACGCGGAGCTCGAGGGCCTCCTGTGACGGCCACGCCTCGACCTCGATCGGACCCGGCTCTTCCGGGTAGGCGTGAACGACGGCGTTCATGCAGGCCTCGGTGACGACGGTCTTGAGGTCGGCGATGCCGGCACGGTCCATCCCGAGGCCCTCCGCCAGACCGGCCAGCGCGTGCCGGATCAGCGCGACGTTCGCAGCCTCCGCAGGCACCGTCAGGCACAGTCGCGGCTCGTGATCCGCCATGTCGGCACCGCTACCCCGGTTCACGAGAGCGAAACTCCCGCTCCCGCCGCCGTCCGCGACCCCGCAGGGACGGAACCCTCCCCGAGGTCCTCGAGCATGATCGCGAGCGCCGCAGCGTCGTCCTGGAGCTCGCCGACGGCGAACTGCGCGAGCTCGGAGCGGATCCGCTGGATCGCCTCGTCGGGGTCCGAGCAGTCCCCGAGGCACCGGCAGAGCCGGTCGGCGCCGAAGCGGCCCCCCTGCCCGCGTGCCTCGACGACTCCGTCGGTGTAGACGACGAGCTGGTCGCCCGGCTCCAGCGACAGCGTCTCCAGCTCCCAGTCGGCGTCCTCGAACGCTCCGAGGATCGGGCCGGGCGGATCGACCTCCCTGGTCCCGGCCTCGTGCACGATCAAGGGCGGCGGGTGCCCCGCCACGGCCACCCGCACCCTCCCGCGCGCGGGCTGATCGAGCGTCAGCGCGGCGACGCTGCAGAGGGCCGCGCCGGGGCGGCGGAGGAGCGCGCGATTGAGCTCGGCGAGGGCCCGTCGGGGGTCCCCGGTCATCGCGCTCGCCGCCCGCAGCGTGTAGCGGGCGAGGGCGGTCAGCGAGGCGGCCCGGGCGCCATGGCCGGTGACGTCGCCGATCACGACCATCCACCCGCCCTCGATCCTGAGCAGGTCGTAGAAGTCGCCCCCGGCGCGATTCTCGGCCCCGGCGGGACTGTAGAGCGCCGACAGCGCCCAGCCGGGGAGCTCGGGCATGGCGGACGGGCGCAGCCCGTTCTGCAGCGTCTCGGCGATCTCGGCCCGTTCGCTGGCGATCCGGGCATTGTCGATCGCCAGCGCAACCCGCTCGGAGATCCGCAGCGCGATGCGCTGCTCCAGGCCGGTGAACGGCCGTCGCTCGGCGCTGTTGGCGAAGCCGATGATCCCGATCAGGCGCTCGCCGACGCGCAGCGGCTGCGCCATGACCGAGCCGAGCCCGAGCGCCGCAATACCGGCCGCCAGCGGTTGCGCCGCGTCCGGCCAGCCGCCGGGGTCGGCGGCGTCGAACAGGACCGGCTCGCGCGCGGACAGGAGCTCCGGCATGCCGGGGCCGTCGCGGTGGATCGGATGCGCGTGGATCGCCGCGGTGAGCATCCGCTCGCGGCTCAGCTCGGCGTCCGCGACCGCGGCGAGCTCGAGGCCACCGTCGCCGCGCGGCATCAGCACCGCGCAGGAGTCGGCGAGGCGCGGCGTCAGGAGGCTCACCAGTCGCTGGAGCATCAGCTCCGGGTCGGTCGAGGCGGCGAGCAGCTCGCCGGTGCTCGCGAACACCGACTGGGCGAACTCGGCGAGCTTCATCTCGGATACGTCCTCGTACGCCGTGACGAGATACATCGGCCGGTTGTCGATGGCCGGGATCGCGCGCGATCGGATCCGCAGCCAGGTCTCCTCTCCGTGTTCGGCGTGGACCATCCGGACGATCCGTCCCCGCTCGAGCTCGGGCAGCTGCCACGGCAGGGTCCCGCG
Organism: Solirubrobacterales bacterium; assembly: GCA_020438445.1. Classification (GTDB taxonomy): domain Bacteria; phylum Actinomycetota; class Thermoleophilia; order Solirubrobacterales; family 70-9; genus RHKX01. Next base: position 4,149 of record JAGQUO010000108.1, on the reverse strand, counting down.
CCCGAGCAGCGATCCGCCTTCGTCGTAGAGGTCGAACTCGGCCGTGCCCGCCTCGGCCTGCGCCAGCTCGCCGAGATCGCCGGCCCCGGCCAGCTCGAGGGCCGCCTCGTTGGCGAAGATCAGCCGGCCGCTGCGCTCGGTGATCGTCACCGGCTCGTCGAGGACGCCCATCACCGTGTCCATCCTCATCTCGACGCTCTCGAGATCGGAGAAGAGGCCGGCGTTGTCGAGGCTGAGCGCGATCCGGTCGGCGAGGACGCGGCTGAAGCGGGCGTCCTCTCTGCTGTGCCGGCGTCCGGACGAGGCGAGGATGAGGGAGAGGACGCCGATCCGGCGCCCGCGCGAGCGGAGTGAGACGACCACGTAGGAGCGGACCCCGAGCCCTCGCAGTCGCTCCAGGTCCTCCGCGTCCGCGGCCAACCGCTCGAGGTCGGAGTCGCCGACGTGAGTGTTCAGGATCAGCCCGTCGCCGCCGAAGGCGACGTCCGCCTGAACCGTCTGCTCGCGTGACTCCAGGTAGCGCTCGATGCGCTCCCTGTCGGGCCCGTGCGCGCGGACCGCGATCCGCTCCATCGAATCGCCGCCGGAGATCGCGTCGATCACGCAGAGGTCGGCGAGCTCGGGCACCGCGAGGTCGAGGATCCGGCCGAGCGTGTCGGCGAGGGAGGGCCGCTCTCCGCCTTCCTCCGCAACCTCGTTCAGCAGTTGCAGGCGCCGGGAGGTTCGATTGCTGCGCTCCAGGACGAACGCGATGAACACCGAGAAGAGGCAGGCCGAGAGTCCGAGCCCGAAACGGACCCAAAAGCTGGTGGTGTCGAAGTTCTCGTTCCAGAGCCCGCTCATGCCCGATGCGACGACGGCCAGGACCCCGACCACGGCGGTGACGCGGACGTCGCCGCTCATCGCCGTCGCGAACGGGACGATCGCGAAGAAGCCGGTGATGATCACGTCGGATCGGGCATCGAGGGCGACGAGCCCACCGAGGGCGACGAGGGCCGGCACGAGCCCCGTCCAGAGCCACGAGTGGAACCCGAGCTGATCCCGGCGGATCGCGAATGTGGCCCCGTCTCCCATCTTCCACCCACGATTGTGCCGGGTTGATGCACGCATCGTGTTTGGCCTTTAGGATCGGGGCGCCTGATGCCCACCCCCTTTGCCGCGACAACGGAGGAGATGGACGGCCCGATCCACGCGATCTCGGTCGTCGGCGAGCTCGACCTCGACACGGCCCCGGTTCTCGAGGCGCGGCTGCGGGAGGCGCGCGAAGCCGATGCGTCGGTGCTTCTCAACCTCTCCGACTGCGAGTTCATCGACTCCAGCGGCCTCGCGCTGATCGTGCAGGCGTGGCGCGACCTGGAGAACCGGGAGGGAACGGGTCTGGCGATGTGCTGCGCGACCGACCAGGTCGAGCGGCTGCTGCGGATCGCCGGCGCATACGAGGCGATCTCGATCACCGACAGCGTCGACGAGGCCCTGGCCGAGCTTCGCTGACCGGCCACCGCCTGTTTACCGCGGCCCCGGCCGAGGTAAGCGGATGGTCCGATGCCACGGACCAGACGAGTCGACTGCACCGGTCCCGGCCTGCGCCGGGTCCGTCGCGGACGCGGCTTCAGCTATCACGAAGAGGGCGGCGAGAAGGTCGTCGACCCGGCCGTGATCGAGCGGATCACGGCGCTCGCGATCCCGCCGGCCTGGACCGAGGTCTGGATCTGCAGTGACCCGCGCGGACACGTCCAGGCAACCGGCATCGACGCCGCCGGCCGCAAGCAGTACCGCTACCACGACGACTGGCGCGCTCACCGCGACCGCCAGAAGTTCGACCGGATGCTGCGGTTCGCGCTGCGGCTGCCCGGGCTCCGGGAGCGGGTCGAGGCCGGTCTCGCCGAGCGGGGCCTGGCCTTCGATCGCGTCTGCGCTGCGGCGGTCGCCCTGCTCGACCTCGGCCTGTTCCGGATCGGCAGCGAGCGTTACGAGAGCGAGAACGAGAGCTACGGGCTGACGACCCTGAAGGTCCGTCACGTGTCCTTCGGCAATGGCGCCGTCGAGTTCGAGTACCCCGCCAAGTCCGGGCAGCTCGCGAGCCACGCGATCAGCGATCCGGTCGTGATCCCGGTGCTGCAGGCTCTGGTCAGGCGCGGTGAGCCGGACGACTACCTGCTCACCTACCGGCGGGGCAGGAGCCGGCAGGACCTCGACCCCGAAGATGTCAACGACTGGATCAAGGAGACGGCCGGAGAGGACTTCAGCGCCAAGGACTTCCGGACCTGGAACGCGACCGTCGTGGCGGCCGAGGTCCTCGCCCTCCGGGACGGCGAGCAGATGAGCAAGGCCGCCCGGAAGCGGACCGTGACGTCCGCCTGCCGCGAGGTCGCGAAGTTCCTCAACAACACCCCGGCCGTCTGCCGCGCCTCCTACATCGATCCGCGCGTCTTCGACCGCTTCGACTCCGGGGAGACGATCGCCCCGGCGGTCCGCCGGATCGAGAGCCGCACCGGTGACGGCCGGTTCGCCGACCGCGAGGCGATCGAGCGCGCCGTCGTCCGCCTGATCGAGGACGGTTGAACGCAGCGGGTTGCGACGCTGATCACCGCGTTCCTCGGTCGCTGAGCGAACTCAGGCGCCGCTTTCTCCCCCGTCGTCCTCGACGACCTCGGTCGGCTCGATCTCATCCGGCTCGCCGTAGCTCGCGATCCCTTCGGACTCGGCGTCCTCGGGCTCGAGCCGGTCCTCGAGCGGATCGCCGCCCGAGCCCTCCGCGTTGTCGACCAGGTCCTCCTCCGCCAGCTCGAAGCCCTCGCTCTCGCCCCCGCCGGCCTCGGTGACCGGCGTCTGCTCCTCGGCGCGGCGATCGACCTCGTCCGGATCGACATCGCTCTCGTGCTCGCCCATTCGTCCTCCTTCGGTGTGGCTTTCGGACGCGCTCAAGACTTGCGAGCCGCCCTGGTCTCCGCGCGGGCGTCCCTCGCGGCCGAGCCGATCGTCGGCCCGGATTTCGCTGAAGGCCTCCCTCACCCGGCCCACGAAGCGGCCCGCGATCCGGCCCCCGGTCGATTCCCTGTTCGGACTGTCCCTCACGCATTCCCTCCGTTGGTCAATTCCGCCGCCGGCGCGCCGGCGCCCGCGTCCGGCCGGTCAGATTCGGCCTTCCCGCACCGGACGTGGGTAAACAGCCGGATGGTCAGTCCCGCCTTCGCGGCGGCCGGCCGCTCGCAGCCAACGGCCGGGCGTAGGCGCCGCCGGACCCGAGGACGGGCCCCGCACCATACGATCCGTCGCCGCCGCCTGCGAACATGTGTTCGTGCGGTGGGACAACCTCAGGAAGGACGCGGGCGAGGCCGCCACCCTGCCCGGCTTCGACATCGGGCCGGTGACCAGGACCTTCGATGCGCCCGAGGCCGTCGGCATCCGGTTCCATGAGATCGAAGCGCGCTCGGCGATCAACGAGGTCGGCGGGATGAGCCACGTCGACTTCCGCTACACGATCAACCCCTACCGGGGTTGCACGCATGCATGCAGTTACTGCTTCGCCCGCCCGACCCACCGTTACCTCGATCTCAACGCCCGTGAGGACTTCGAGCGTGAGATCGTCGTCAAGGTGAACCTGCCCGAGGTGCTGCGGGCGGAGTTACGGCGGCCGTCGTGGAAACGGGAGCTGATCGCGCTCGGCACCAACACGGATCCGTACCAGTGGGTCGAGGGGCGTTACCGGATCACGCGCGGCATCTGGGAGGAGCTCCTCGCGGCGCGCAACCCCTGCTCGGTGCTGACGAAGTCGCCGCTCCTGCTCCGTGATCTCGACCTCTTCCGCGAGCTCGACGCGCGGGCCGGCTTCGCGGCCGCACTTTCGATCCCGACGCTGGACGAGCGTGCGTGGCGGGCGACGGAGCCGGCGACCCCGAACCCGCGCAAGCGGATCGAGGCGGTGGCGGCGCTGAGCGCGGCGGGGATCCGGACCGGGGTGCTGATCGCCCCGCTGATGCCCGGGATCAACGATTCGCCGGCGCAGGTGAGCGAGATCCTCGAGCGCTGCGGCGAAGCCGGCGCGACCAGCGTCACCGGAATCGCGCTCCACCTCCGCGGCGAGGTGCGGGAGATCTTCCTCGACTGGCTGCGCCAGCACCGGCCCGACCTCCTCCCCCGCTACGAGGA
>JAGQUO010000009.1 GCA_020438445.1 Solirubrobacterales bacterium | reverse complement strand
TCGCGGAGTCTGCCTCGCCGCCGGCGATGGCGAGGAGCTCGTCGAGGGCGGCGCCCGTGGCCGTCGTCGCAAGCGGGATGCCGGCCTCGGCTGCGACCGGGATTCCCATGCGGGAGAGGCTGCGGGCGAGCGGGGGCGCCTGTCGGTCCGGGTTCCTGACGGCGACGGCGATCTCGCCGGGGTCGATTCCGTCGGCCAGCAGCCTCGCGATCTTCCGGCCGATCATCTCCGCCTCGCCGCGCTCGCCGGCTCCCTCGAGGATCCGCACCGAGTCGCCGGCGGGCAGGCGGGTCGGTGCGGTCTCGAACAGGTTGCGCTCGAGGTGTCGCAGCAGCGGGTCGGCCTCCTCGGTGCCGGGGCGCACCTCCGTCACCGCAGCGCCGAGCTCGTCGCGGAGGACTGCGAGCAGTTCGGCCCGGGCGGCGAGGGCGCTGCGATCCTCGAACGTCACGGTCGCCGTCACCGCGGCGGCCGCAGCGAGCGCGTCGACGAGCTCCACCTGCTCCCGGGTCAGATCGTCGAACCCGTACAGCAGGACGGGGCGATGGTTCCACGCATCCGGCCGGGCTCGCAGCATGGCGGTGGCTCGGGCGGCGAGCCCGTGTTCGTCGATTCCGCCGATCCCGTCCCGAAGGCGCTCGTAGGATTCGAAGAGCGCCGCGAGCTCGCGCTCGTACGCTCCGGCCTCGGCGTCCGCGACCGCGATTGCGAAGGCGCTCGCGTCCAGGCCCGCCGACTGCAGCTCGCCGAGCAGGCCCGCGAGCGCGGGCGCGAACCCCTCGCGAGCGGCCGAACGAGCCAGCAGGCGAAGCCTCGTCGCGCGCGTCGCCTGCCGCGCCAGCCACATGACCTGGATCGGAGTCAGCGGCGGCGGTGCTTCCACGCCGACGGCCCTCGAGACCTCACCGAACAGTCCCGGGAAGCTGGTGATCGTCCCTCCGAGGACGCCGTCGGGGGTGGCACAGAGCTCGCGCTCGAGCCGGTCGACGTCGTCGCTGGTCGGGGCGACGAGGACCGGGTCGAGGCCGAGCGCGTCGCGGAAGCGCGCGACGACGATCGCCCCGCGGCCGGACCCCGGAGGCCCGGCGATCACCTCGAGGCTCATTCCGGGCGCCTCGTGTCCCGATCGCAGCTCATCGTCTGAGCATAGGTCGCGCGGCGGGCGGTCGAGCTGACTCTCCGGGGCTCTCCGCGCCCGTCCTGGGCACGTCGTTGCATGCACCCTTTTGCCGTCGGGACCCACGTCTATCTTCGCCTCGTGCCGCTCTGCTTCATCGAACCCGCCGATGCGATCCGCGTGGTCGCCGATTCCGTCGGGCGCGAGGCCAGGCGCCAACTGCTCGGGGAGGCCGTGAGGGCGTGGGTCGACGAGATTCCCGACGACGAGCTCGAGGCCCACTACTCGAAGGCCATCCACGAGCTCGACGAGCACGACATCTCGATGCTCGCCGCCTGGCACGCCTCCATGGACATCGCCCACCCGATCCCGAATCGCGATTTCCTCATCAACGCCTTCGGTTCGCTGGGGCGCCACCGGCGCGAAGCGCTGAAGCTCGCCGCCGGGTTCCGGGGCGAGGAGGCCGTCGATCGCGGCCTCACCGAGGAGCGCGCCCTCGAGACGGTCCTCGAGTGGCTCTCGCCCCAACGCCAGGAGGAGCTGGCGGTGGAGGCGATGGAGCTGTATCTCTGGGACCGCGCCGGCTCCGACAACTGATCTGGCGGGCCGGGAGCCGCCGGCTCGGCGTCATCGGCGCGCTCACGGCCAATCGGCCGCTTCGCGCGCCTCTTCCTTGATCCGACGCCTCCCGACCTCGCCAGATCTCTGGCGGGCCGGGAGCCGCCGGCTCGGGCTCCTCGTCGGCTTACGGCCCTGAAGGCCGCTGCGCCTCCTGCGTCACCCGATCCGACGGCTCCCGGCCTCGCCAGATCCTCTCGCGGGCCGGAGACCGGGCAGCGATCGGGATTTTGCCCGCATACCGTCAAAATCCGGATCGGTACACGTCGGTTGACCCGTTCCCGGGCGGCGGGTGGCGCGGCCCCGCGACAGGACCCGCCGCGAGGAACAGCCCGCCGGGAGCACCGGCGATGAGCTCAGAGGTCCGCTTCGAAGATCCGGTAGGTCTTGACGATCTCGCCGCCCATGGCTTCCATGCCCCGGTTCATCGGCTTGTTGACCTCGAGGATCCAGCCCGTCTCGCCGCCCTTCTGCGGCGTCCTGGCGGCCATGTCGTAGTGACGCGCGTAGAGGCCCGCGGCCACGCCGGTGTGCTGGTACTCGGGCTTGACCCCGAGGGCGAAGACCCGGACGGAGTCGATCTTCCTGCGTTCACGGAGCGCGGTCAGCCAGCCGAAGGGCAGCAGGCGCCCGTTCAGCTTCTTGAGCACCTGGTTGTAGTCGGGAAGCGTGAGCGCGACGCCGACCGTCTCGCCCTCCTTCGTCTCGGCGACCATCGCCCAGTTCTCGTCGAGGATCGGCTTGAGTTCCTTCGCGTAGGAGCGGATCTCGTTGTCGGTGAGGGGGACGAACCCCCAGTTCCTCTCCCAGGCGGCGTTGTAGATCTCCATGAAGCGGGCGATCTCGCCGTTGAGGTCCTTACGCCGCATCCCGCGGATCGTGATCCCATGCTCCGGCTCCAGCTTCTCGGCGAGCTCGAAGAGGACCGGCATGACCTCGCTGCGCCCGCTCACGTGCAGGCTCCACTTGTAGAGGTCCATGGCCTTGGTGAGCCCGTAGCTCTCGAGGAGCCCCGCGTAGTAGGGGTGGTGCCAGTTCTCGAGGATCTGCGGGCGCAGTTCGTGACCGGCGACGAGCAGGCCGCACTCGTGGTTGGTCGAGAAGTCGAGCGGGCCGATCACGTGGTCGCGCTTGCGCTCGCGAAGCCAGTCGAACGCGGCGTCGAGCAGTGCCCGCGCCGCCCCGGTGTCGTCCTCGCATTCGAAGAACCCGAACTGCCCCCAGTCGTTCTGCTGGAACTCGTTGAAGCGCTCGTCGATCTGCGCGGTGATCCTGCCGACCATGCGCCCGTCGCGGCGCGCGAGGAAGTACTCGGCCTCGGCGTGCTCGAAGTAGGGGTTGTGCCTGCGGTCGAGATGGCGGCGGCGCTCGCTGATCAGCGGCGGGACCCACTGATCGACGCCCTCGTAGAGCCGGAACGGGAGCATGATGAACTCGCGCAGGTCCGATCGTCCGGACACCGGGGTTACGCTGACTTCAGCCATCGGTCGCCGACCTTATCTCCGCGACCGCCTGTGCGTTGTCGCGGAAGTGGACCGCACGGATGCCGAGTCCGGCGGCCGCCTCGCAGTTGACCTCCGTGTCGTCGACGAAGAGACATTCGCCGGCCTCGATCCCGTCGAGGCGCTCGAGCGTCAGCTCGTAGATCCTCGGGTCCGGCTTCCGCATCCCGACGAAGGCCGAGTCGACGACGGTCTCGAAGATCTCGTCGACCGGCAGCTTCGCCCGCCAGATCGGCTCCCATTCCCGCACGTTGTTGGTCAGGATCGCCATTCGCAGCCCGCGACCGGAGAGCTCGGACATCAGGCCGATCATCTCCTCGTTCGGGTCGAGCCCGTCGAAGTAGGTCTCCTTGAAGCGGTGGAGGGCGGGTCGCTCGCCCATCAGCGGCTCGAGCCCATCGCGGAGGATGTCGAGGAAGCGCTCCTCGGTGATCCGCCCGCACTCGAGCTCGAACAGCGGGTTCTCGCCCCCGAGCTGATCGGCGCCCGCCGTCATCGCGACGCCGAGCTGCTCGAGCGTGACGCCGGTGTCCTCCTGGAAGCGCGCGAACGCACCGAGCAGCGGCGAGGTGAGCACGCCGCCGAAGTCGGAGATGACGGCGCGGATCGGCACGGGCGGGATTCTGCCCGAAACGGTGACGCGGGCGGCGCTCAGGGCGTCAGGATCTCGTAACCGCCGACGGCGGCCTCGCCGCCGATGCCCCACGCGAACCGGGCCGCCTCGAGCCGGCCGTAGGGGGTCGGCGCGGTGCCGCCGGTGACCCGCTTGCCGGCTCCGCGCTGCGCGTAGTCCTCACCCTCGGCCCAGAGCTCGAGCGTCGCCCGCGTCTGCGCGCCGGACTCGTCGTACTCGGTCGAGAGCAGCGGCTCCACGTATGCGAGCGGATCCTCCCGGGGGGCGATCCGCGCCGCGCCGACCATCTCCTCGCCATGCTCGCGCGAGTCCTCGGGCCGGAGCGAGACGAGGATCAGCAGGCCGCTCTTGGCCGTTATCGCCCAGACGAATCGCGCCACCGACCAGCCGCGCTCGGGCAGCTCCCAGGCGACGCCGGGTCCCGACATCGGCCCGGCGGGATCGGTTCCGCTGGCGGCGACGCCGTAGATCGTCAGCACCGCGTCGTCGATCCCGAACTCGAGCACCGGGCCGGCCGGGCTCCAGGAGACCTCGATCCCCCCGTGCTCGCCCTCCAGCGTCGCCCGGCCCTCTTCGCCGGGCCCGTCCGCGGTCGCGCGGATCGGATCGCCGTCGCCGATGCGAAGCGCGGCCGCGCCCTCCGGTCCGTCCGCGAGGGCGCAGTAGCCGCGCTCGCCGTCGATGAACGAGATCAGCCTCATCGCGAACGCTCCGGCCCGGGGTCGAGCTCCTGGCCCTCGGTCGGGATCTCGCGGGCGCTGCCGTCGAAGTCGTAGTCGCGGCTCGGGCGGCGGGGCGGGGTGGAGGGTCCCGGATCCCGGGGACCGGTCGGGCCGGCGCCGCGCCAGCCGCTCGGGCGGCGGTCATAGAGGAAGAAGACCGACCTCGTCGGTCCGACCCGCCGCGCGACCGCCACCAGGAGGCGGCGGAGCGCTGCTCGGGTGGGCGGGATCAGCAGCGCGAATCCGACGATGTCGGTGATGAACCCGGGAGTCAGCAACAGGGCGCCGCCGAAGACGATCGCGGCACCGTCGTAGATCTCCTTCGCCGGCACCCGCGCCTCGCCCAGCGCGGTCTGGAAACGCCGCCAGGCCGCCGTCCCCTGTGACTTCAGCAGCACCGCGCCGAGGACGCTGTCGAGGAACAGCAGCGCCAGGGTCGGCCAGATGCCGATCAGACCGCCGAGCTCGATGATCACCCAGAGCTCCGCGAGCGGGAGCACGATGAAGAGCAGGATCAGGAACACGAACACGTGCTCAGCGTAGCCACCCCGGGTCGCGGCCCGGGGGCTCGACGGACTTCGCCTCCGGTCAGCCGCCGAGCACTCGTCCGAGCTTGTCCAGGGCCCCGGCCCAGCCGGCGGCGGCCGGGTCGCGCCCGGCGGCCGGCAGCGGTCCGTCGGTCAGCGTCAGCAGGGTGCCGGCACCGTCCTCCGAGAGCTCGACCCTGACCACGGTCGGATCGTCCATTCCCGGCATCGGGTCGGATCGCATGACGAGCAGATGCGGCTCGTCGATCTCGAGGATCTCGTAGCCGATCGTCATCTCGCGCTCCCCGGCGATCATCGTCAGCTGCCAGCGCCCGCCGGCCCGGGCTTCGATCGTGATCCGGTCGGCGGGAGCCTCCCAGCCCTCGGGCCCGTACCAGGAGGCGACCCGTCCGGGCTGCGTCCAGGCCGCGAACACCTCGCTCGGCGGCGCCTCGAAGCGGCGAACGATCTCGACGGTGCGGCTATCTGTCATCTCGGTCTCCTTCGCGCAGATGCGCATCGAGTCGGTCCATCCGGTACTCCCATGCCCGCTTCCTCTCCTCGATCCAACTCATCGCCTCGTCGAGGGGGCCGACCTCGATCCGGCTCGGTCGCCACTGGGCGTCGCGGCCTCGCCTGATCAGCCCGGCGCCCTCGAGGACCTTCAGGTGCCGCGAGACGGCGGGCAGGCTGATCGCGAAGGGCTCCGCCAGCTCCCCTACGGTCGCCTCGCCCTGCGCCAGCCGCACGAGGATCGAGCGGCGGGTCGGATCGGCGAGGGCCGAGAACGTCCTGTCGAGGTCGGCGGGCGGCATTTCAGGCATCGGTTAATTAACCATACATCGAAACGACTGAGCCGGTGGCCCGGTTCGCTACGGTGAGCGCATGGCGGAAGCAATCACCGTGACCGAGGAGGACGTCTACGAGGCGCTCGAGGAGGTCATCGACCCCGAGCTCGGGCTCGACTTCGTCTCCCTCGGGCTCGTCTACGACGTCGAGATCGAAGGCGACGGCGAGGTCTACGTCACCTTCACGCTGACCACCCCAGCCTGCCCGATCGGCCCCCAGGTCTCGGAGCAGATGAAAGAGTTCGTCGGCGACATCGACGGCGTCAGCGCGGTCTACCCGAAGATGATCTTCGATCCACCGTGGTCCCCGGAGATGATGACCGAGGACGCCAAGTTCGCGCTCGGGTTCTGAGCGCTCGGCGGCTCGACCGGGCGCCGTGAGCCGAGGTCGATCGACGGCGCAGTCGTCTGCCTAGAACTGAACGGTCGCGACCGAGGCGCGATGGTCTGAGGGCCAGGGCTTGGAGACGATCTCCGCCGCCTGCTTCGACTCGCCGACGATCGATGCGCCGGTCACCTCGAGTCCGTCCTCCGCCTTTGCGAGGACGAAATCGATCCGGTCGTGGTGGTCGAACTCATCGTCGGGGTCGCCGCTCGGGGTCCAGGTGAATGCGGGGTCGGCGACGGGGTCGGGATGGATCTCGCGGTAGGTGTCGACGAAGCCCCGGTCGGTGATCGCGCGGGTCGTCGGCCAGTCGACCTCGATCGGCTGGTAGCCGCCCTCGGTGACGGCCTCCTCGGTCCAGTCGAGCCCCGAGGGCTCGTTGAAGTCGCCCGTCACGAAGGTCGCATCGGCATCGCCGGCGGCGTCCATGTCCTCGAAGAGGAGATCGAGAGCCGGGCCGCGAGTCCGCTGGGCCCACTTGATCGCCGCCTGCTCGGTGCTGAGGGCCGGGAAGCCGCCGTAGTCGATGTCGAGCAGCTGATAAGGCCCGTACGGCGAGTCGTCGAGGTGAACGTTGAACATGTGGACGCTGCGGCCGTCGACGTCGATCTCGACCCCGGTGTCGTTCGGGGTGGACTCGCCGATCGGGTAACGGCTGAGGATTGCATTCGCCCACAGCGCGTCGTTCTCGGCGGTCTGCTCGTAGACCTCGTAACCGAGCTCGTCGGCCAGGTCCTGGGCGATGCTTGGGCCCGCCGCGGGACAGACGTTCGCGGTGCACGGCCGGCTCTCGCCCCGGGTCTCCTGAACGCCGACGATGTCGGCGTCGGCGGCCTCGATCGCCGCGGCCGTGTCAGCGAGGTCGGTCTTGCCGCTGTTGACGCCGCCGCCGTAGATGTTGAAACTCATCACGGTGAGCTCGGTCGACTCGTCCGAGTCCTCGCCGCCGCACGCACCGACCGCGATCGCCGCGAGGGCGATGGCCGCAACCATCACGCAGTGCCTGAATCTGAACAACGCGCCTCCTCCCGTCTACGAGTATCCCAGGATTGCCCGGGGGGCCTCCAGGGACAACGCGGAGGCCGGCCGCTTCTCCGGTCCGAAACGGCGCAGCGCCTGCCGGCAGCGAGCCCGTCAGCAGCGCTAGAGTCGGTTCCGATGAGCGACCAGCCCTGCTCGCGCTGCGGTCACCCCCGAGGTCCTCGAGGGAGTTCGGCTCAAGCCGCCATCGACCGGCGGGGTGGACGAGGTCCAGACCGTCGTCTCCACCGGCGGGATGATCCGTCGCGAGACCGGCGCCGACCTGCGGGCGCGGATCTGCGTCGCCTGCGGTCACGCCGACCTGTTCGTGCCCGATCCCGGGCCACTCGCCGAGCGCTGGCGAGCGGGCGACCGCTGATCCGGCCCAGCCGCTGACGGCCTGGCGGAGGGCACGCAGCCCGCCTACGTGGCCTTCGCCGCCCGGACCGGGGCCGGGGTCAGCGCCGCGGCCCCGATCACGAGCACGAACGCAAGGATCCGGGTGGTGAAGCCCAGTGCGTCGTCCGGGACCGGGTCGCCGAAGACGACCGGGCCCGCGAGGATGGTGAGTGCGTTGGCGGCGACCGAGGTCATCGCGATCACCGGCACCGCCTTGCCGATCTGGAGGCTCTTCGCGGACACGGTCAGCCCGACGAACGAGGCGACGATGATGATCAGGACGAGCGGGCTGACGAACACGGTGATCACGCTCTCGCCGAACGTGCCGGTCTGGGCCTTGATCGCGGTGTCGGAGACGGCCCAGCAGAGGCCGGCCGCGGCGCCGAGGGCGACGCCCGGGTGGTGGGTGCGCCAGCCGATCACGGCGACCGCCAGCGCCAGACCGGCGACCGCGGTGAGGAAGAGCGCGAGCGTCGCCGGATCGTAGTCGGAGTGCGCCCCCTCGGCGGAGCCTTCGAGCGTCGCAGCGAGGAATGCGAGCCCGAGCGCCGCGAGGGCGACCCCGATCCACTCACGGCGGGTGACATGGTGGGCGAAGAGGCGATCGGCGACGACGGTGAGCAACACGAGTCCGCCGGCGATCACCGACTGGACGAGCGAGATCGGTGCCAGGGCGAGCGCCGCGACGTGGAATCCCCACGAGCCGATCGCGATCACGATGCCGAGCACGTACCAGCGGTTGCGGAAGAGCGCCAGCGAGGTGCGCACGGGGCGGCTCCATTCGACCGGCGGCGAGCCGACCGCGCCCTTGTGCTTGTAGAGGAAGCCGACGACCGCGAGGAACGCGGTCGCGATCGCCATCAGCAGGCCGATCTGGACGGAGATGCTCATGCGGAGCGGGCAGGCTAGCGACCGGACGACGCCGGCCGGGAGCGATCAGGCGAGCAGGTCCGGTGGCTCGGGACCCTCGGGCTCGTCCTCGGGCCCTGCGTCGTCGGGCCTGTTTCGCCCGTCGTCGTCGGGTCTGATCTGGGCGATGTGCTCCTCGTCGGGGAGCATCTCCAGGATCTCGCCGGCGATCCGCCGGGTCTGTCCGTCGGCTTCCGCCTCGGCGGCGATGCTGCGGAGCGCGTCGTGGGTGAGCTTGAGCTGGGCGGGAGTCAGCTCGAGGTGGTAGCGGAAGGGGCTCGGGCCGGGTTCGCTCACGTCAGGCAGACGGCGTCGCCTGCCCCGGCCCCCGCCGGCGCTGCTTCTGGCGCCGCTGCCGGTTGCGCTTCTCCGACTCCTCGGCGGCCTCGAGGAGCTGCGCGACCTCGGCCTCGATCCCCTCGGCGATCAGGTTGATGTCCTCCATCCCGTCGTAGTCGCCGAGCAGGCCGAAGTCGATCTTGCCGTTGTAGGACATGATCGCGATCGCCAGCGCGTGGTTCTGCGGCAGGAACGCGACCGGGAAGACGTCCAGCAGCTCGCGCCCGAGGACGTAGAGCGGGATCTGGGGGCCGGGCACGTTCGTGACGATCAGGTTGAACAGCCGGGTGGAGAAGTTGATCCGCGACGCCTGGGCCAGCAGCGTCGGCGGCGCGAAGTCGTTGAAGCGGGAGATCACCTCGGCCCCGAGTGCCTTCTTCGACGACTTGATGCCGTCCATCGCCTCGCGGACCGTTCGCAGCCGGGCGACCGGGTCCTCGACGTAGACGGGCAGCGGGCCGCGGACCGCGGCGATCTGGTTCCCGAGCTCGCCTCGCTGGTCCGTGGCGCGGATCGAGACCGGCACCAGCGCCCGCAGCTCGAGGCCCTCGGTGCGGACGCTGCGCGCCCTGAGCCAGCGCCGCAGTGCGCCGGCGACAGCGCAGAGGACGACGTCGTTGACGGTGCCCCCGAGCTCCGACTTGATCCGCTTGAACTCGGCGAGGTCGCCGCGGACCCAGGTGTAGCGGCGATGGGGCCCGATCGGGACGTTCAGCGGCAGGTCCGGCGCCGGATTGGCGAACTCCCATGCGACCTCGCCCAGGCCCTCGGCTGCGTCCTGCACGCTGCGGGCCGCCGCCTTCGGCGAGCCGACCGCGTCGGCGACCCGCCGGGCGGCACCGATCGGCGAGCGGGCGACCGCGCCGATCCCGCGCGCCGCCAGCTCGGCACCGGACGGGCTCGGGCTCGGGATCCAGTCGTGCTCCGCCTTGATCGGCTCCGGGACGGGCTTGACGTCGAACAGCACCGTCGCGATGTCGACGCCCGAGACGCCGTCGACGAGAGCGTGATGGGTCTTCGAGATCAGGGCGAAGCGGCGCTTGCGAAGCCCTTCGACGAGCCACAGCTCCCACAGCGGCTTCGTGCGGTCGAGCTGCTGGGAGAAGACGCGAGCGGCCATCCGTCGCAGCACCGTCTCGTCTCCGGGCGGGGGAAGCGCCGAATGGCGCACGTGGTAGGTGAGGTTGAACTGAGGATCGTCGATCCAGAAGGGCCGCCCGGTCTCGACCGGGGGAACGGCGAGCTTCTGGCGGTAGCGGGGAACGAGATGAAGCCGGCTCTCGACGTGGTCGAGCAGGTCCTCGTAGCTCGGAGGCGGACCCTCGAAGATGGTCACCCCGCCGATGTGCATGTGGCTCGTCGACGACTCGTTGCTCAGAAACGACGCGTCGATGGCCGTCAGACGATCCATGTGTCCCTGGGGCATGGCCCTAACGTATCGCGCATGTCCGAGCCCCGCCACCGCCCCCGAGCGGCCGTCTGCGGGCTTCTCGCGGCCGCCCTGCTCGCCCTGCCGACGGGTGGCTGCGGGAACGACACCGGGTCCGGGCCTCCCGGATACGCCTCCGACGGCTTCGACGGCGGCCGGGCGTTCGCCGACCTGCGCGCCCAGGTCGGCCTCGGCCCGCGCCCGGCGGGCTCGGCTGCGAGCCGCAGGCTGACCGCCGATCTCGCGCGCGAGCTGCGGCGAGCCGGCGTCCGCGATGTGAGGATCCAGCGCCCGCTGCGCAACGTCGTCGGCACGATTCCCGGTCGCGGCGACGGCTACGTCGTACTCGGCGCCCATCACGACACCGTCCGCGGCATTCCCGGGTTCGCCGGCGCCAACGACGGCGCGTCCGGCGTCGCCGCCGTCCTCGAGCTCGCGCGGGCGCTGCCGAACCCGATGCCCGGCCCCTCCGTCGCGATCGCGCTGTTCGACGGCGAGGAGGCGCTCCCCGGCCGCGACTTCGACGCGAGCGGGCTGCGCGGCAGTCGCCAGTACCTCGATTACGCCCGAACCGGCCGCCGGGGGAGCCCGCCGATCGAGCGGATCGAGGCGATGGTCCTGCTGGACATGGTCGGCGACTGTGATCTGTCCGTTCCCCGGGAGGAGAACTCCGACGAAGGCCTCTTCGCGGAGTTCGCCGCCGCCGACCCCGGCCTGTTCGACGGCCGGACGGGCGGGATCGACGACGACCACACCCCCTTCCTGGAGGCCGGGATACCCGCCGTCGACCTGATCGATTTCACCTACGGGCCCGGGGCGAGCCCCGGCGACTGGTGGCACACGTCCGATGACGATCTCGGCAAGGTCTGCCCCGGCAGCCTCGACCGCATCGGCGGCGCCGTGCTCGAGGCGCTGCCCGGAATCGGCGAACGCCCCTCACCGGAGTAGCCTTTCCGGCGCTGTGACGGAGCGAGACTCGAACGGTCGCCGGCGACCCGAGGTGCCGATCGGCGGCCGTCTGCTCGAGGGCGGTGCCCGCGGTGTCGGTCGCCTCGCCGGCGCCACCGGCATGGACCGGACGGTCGAGGTGGCCGTCGAGGAGGCGATCGTGCGCGCGCTCGAGAGCGCCGCCGTCGAGCGCGCGGTCGCCCGGGTCATCGACGATGGCAGGCTCGCCGACGCGGTCGAGTCCTCGCTCGACCAGGAGCGGATCGAGGCCACGGTGAAGCGAGCGATCGACAGCGAGGTCGCCGACCGGATCTGGGAGGACATCCTCGCCAGCGACAAGGCGCAGATGCTCGTCGAGCGGATTGCCGAGGCGCCCGAGGTCCGAGCCGCACTCGCCTCGCAGGGGGTCGGTCTGGTCGCCGACCTCGGACGCCAGATCTCGCGGGCCGCGGGTGCCGTCGACGACTTCCTCGAGCGGATCGTCCGCCGGATCCTGCGCCGGCCGCAGCGGGACGAGCCGACCGAGAACGTCGGCCTGATCGGGCGCGGCGTCGCCCTCGCCGCCGACGCGGGGATCATCGCCGCCGGCTTTGCGCTGTTCACGGCGATGCTCTCGGGCGCCCTGCAGCTGATCACCGACGAGAAGATCCCCGCGTGGCTCGCGGCCCTGCTCTCGCTCGCCGGGTTCGTCACGATCGCGATCTACTTCGTCGGCTTCTGGGCGTTCGAGGGTCAGACGCCGGGAATGCGCTTCACGGGCATCCAGCTCGAGCACGACGGCAGGCCCGAGATCGGCGTCCGGCGCGCCTTCCGCCGGCTCTGGGCGACGGTGCTCGCCGTGATCCCGTTCGGCCTCGGCCTGGTGCCGATCCTGTTCCGGGACAACCGGACCGGATTCCCGGACCGGATCTCGGGGACCGTGGTGGTGAAACGCGAGAACCGGATCCTCGCGCCCTGGTCACGCAATCTCGTCCCCGGCCAACCCGGCTGAGGCGATCGGCCGCCGCCGCTACCCTTCAGGGCCATGCCCGAAGCGTCCGAGAACGTCCCCCGGCGCCTGCTGCTGGCCGCCCCGCGTGGCTATTGCGCCGGCGTCGATCGCGCCGTCCAGACGGTCGAGCACGCTCTCGATCTGCACGGCGCGCCCGTCTACGTCCGCAAGGAGATCGTCCACAATAAGCACGTCGTCGAGCAGCTGAGCGAGCGCGGCGCGATCTTCGTCGACCAGGAGACCGAGGTCCCGGAGGGCGAGCTCGTCGTCTTCAGCGCCCACGGCGTCTCGCCCGCCGTGCATGCGAATGCCGCCGAGCGCCGGCTGCGGACGATCGATGCGACCTGCCCGCTGGTCACCAAGGTCCACGTCGAGGCCCGTAAGTTCGCCGAGCAGGGCTACACGATCATCATGATCGGGCACGAGGGCCACGAGGAGGTCGAGGGAACGACCGGCGAGGCGCCCGACTCCATCGTCCTCGTCGAGACCGCCGACGACGTCGATCGGCTGGAGGTCGAGAACCCCGACAAGGTCGCCTTCATCACCCAGACGACGCTGTCGGTCGACGAGACCGCGGCGGTGATCGCCCGCCTCCGCGAGCGGTTCCCCAACATCACGAGCCCGAAGTCCGACGACATCTGTTACGCGACGACCAACCGCCAGCTCGCCGTAAAGCAGCTGGCGGCGGAGTGCGACCTCGTGCTCGTGATCGGGTCGCGCAACTCCTCGAACTCCAACCGACTCGTCGACGTCACCCGCGAGCTCGGGACCCCCTCGTACCTGATCGACAAGGCCGCAGAGGTCCAGGAGGAGTGGCTCGACGGCGTCGAGACGCTCGGCATCACCTCGGGCGCGAGCGCGCCCGAGGAGCTGGTGACCGAGCTCGTCAACGTTTTCCGCGCCCGCGGGACCGAGGACGTCACCGAGTTGCGGGCGATCGACGAGGACGTCCGCTTCATGCTGCCGAAGCAGATCCGCACGGAGCTGGCTGCGTCCGCCGGCTGATCGCCCCGATCCGATGACCCGACCCGAGACATTCCCGCGATCGCCGGCCGTACCCGGCGCCCCGGGACTGCGCACCGCCGCGCTGCCCCTGCTCGCGACGGGAATCGCAGTGTCGCTTCTCAGCGCGCTCAGCGGCGGCCCGCTCGATGCGCTCGCGGGCCTGCCGATGTTGCTCGTCGCCCTCGCGCTCGTGCTGGGCAGGAGCGCCGGCGTCGAGGCGCTGGTGGCGCTCACGGAGCGGCTGGACCGCAGCCGCTCCTTCGGGCGCGCTCCGCTCCGCCGCCGGTTCCCGACGCCCCCCGATCACGCACCGGCGCTGAGCCTGCTCACCGCCGGCCGTCCGCTGCGCGGCCCGCCCGCGATCGCCGGCGCGTAGCTCCAGACGGAGCGCGCAAACGAGTCGTGACAACGCTCCCGCCGGCGGCGGGAGCGCGCCGTCGCGGTGTTCGATGCCGCACGGCGAATCGAGGAATGGAGTCAACCGATGTGGAATCGGGTCGTCACACCGTCCCGAGCGCGCCCGGCGAGCCGGGTGCGCGTCATCGCCCTCGCGGCGCTGTGCGTCGCCGCCCTCTCGGGCTGCGGCTCCGGCGGCGACGAGCAGGCCGAGCTGAACGGAATGACACGGACACCCCCGACCGAGGTCGGCACCGTGTCGCTGCCGGACGAGAGTCCCGGCGGCGACGGGCGGATGACCGGGCTCGAGGGAGAGGGCGACGGGCTCATGCTCGTCTACTTCGGCTACACGTCGTGCCCGGACGTCTGCCCGACCACGCTCGCGGACCTTCACATGGCCCTCGAGGAGATGCCGGCGGACCAGGCCGACCGCGTCGAGGTCGGAATGGTCACGGTCGATCCCGAGCGCGATACGCCGAAGGTCCTCAACGGCTATCTCGGCCACTTCTTCGATGCAGACGGCTTCGACTCGTTCAGAACCACCGACATGGACGAGCTCGCTCGCGCCGAGACGGCATTCGGGGCTTCCAGCAAGATCGGGAAGCCCGACCGCCACGGCGACTACGACGTCTCCCACACGGCACAGGTCTACGCCGTGGACGACACGGGGAGAGTGCTCGTCGAGTGGCCGTTCGGGACCCCCTCCGACGACATCCGCTCGGATCTCGAGCGGCTGCTCAGCGGTGACGGGCCCGAATCGGCCTGATCACGGAAACGAAAGAGGTAAGACGAATGAAGAAGGCAATCCTCCTGTCCGTCGCGGTCGCGGGTGCGATCGCCATCGCCGGCTGCGGCAGCGACGACAGCACCGACGGCACCGGCTCCGCCTCGGGCGGGACCACCGTGACCGACGTCTGGACGCGCGTCACGACGCCGACCCAGACCGCGGGCGCCGTCTACATGACGATTCAGAGCCCCGACGGCGACACGCTGACCGGCGCGTCGGTGCCGAGCTCGGTCGCCGCCGAGGCGCAGCTGCACGAGACCACCGATGAGGGATCGATGGATTCCACCGACTCGATGGGGTCCGACGACTCGATGGACTCCACCGACTCGATGGACGAGACCCACTCGATGGACTCGGGCGACGCGATGATGGGAATGAAGGAGGTCGATCAGATCGACGTCCCCGCCGGCCAGTCCGTCGCTCTCGAGCCGGGCGGGTACCACATCATGCTCATCGACCTGGCGAAGCCGATCGAGGAGGGCGACACCATCCCGGTGACGCTCGACTTCGAGCAGGCCGGGGAGATCGAGGTGGATGCGACGGCTCGCGCTGAGTAGGAGCGCGGCCGCCGCCGCGACGGCCCTCGTGGCCGTCGCGGCGGTGCTGGCCGCCTGCGGCTCGCAGGAGCCCGCGGAAAGCGGGGAGACGATCCGCTTCGACATCCCCGCGGGCGCGTCGAAGCTCGTCGACGCGGGCAAGGACGTACCGGGCGTACCGCAGCGGATCGAGGGCACCGTCGGCGACACCGTCGAGGTCACCAACCACGACGCCGAGCTTCAGGTGGTCAGCGGGTTCCCCGTCAATCCCGGCCAGACGCTGACGATCCCCCTCAATCGCGCCGGAACCTACGAGGTCGAGTGCTCGGCCCATGAGGACGACAGCCTGACCATGGTCGTCAGCCCCTGAGCGGCGTCAGCCCTCGGGTCCCGGGCTGAATGCCAGCGACCAGACCCTGACGTCACCGTCGAAGTCGAGCCGCACCTCGTGCATCCCGTGCACGGGATGACCGCTGAGCTCGTAGAGCCCGGGGCCGCCGAGGACGATCTCACCGGTCGGCTCGCCGTCGACGCTGAGATCGACCGTCCCGTCTCCGTCGAGAGCAGCCCAAGCCCCGGCGCCCGCATACTCGACCTCCAGCGGCTCGCCCGGTTGCGACGGCGTCCAGGGCGCGTCGTGGGCGCCGCCCGGAAAGACCTCGTCGCTCGGCCTGCCGATCCGCGGCTGGCGCCCGTCGGGCGGCGGCCCGACCACCGGCTCGGGAAGATCGTGGCCCTCGCCGCCGGCGAGCTCGGTGCGGACCGCTGCTTCGGTCTCGTGGTAGGCGCCCTCGCCGAAGTGGGCCCAGCGCAGGGTCCCGCCGCGCCCCCAGAGGAAGGTCGAGGGCCATCCCCGGCAGCCGTATGCGTGCCAGATCCTGTGCTCGGCGTCGTTACCGACCGGGAACGGGACGTCGAGCCGGGCGAGGCCCGCTTCGAGGGCGGCGTCGCTCGCCGCGAGATCGGAGCGCGGCGAGTGGACGCCGAGCACGGAGAGGCCGTTCTCCGCGTAGGTGCGGGCGAGCCCGGCGACGAACGGCAGGGTGCGGATTCCGCTCAGCTCGCCGAGCTCGAAGAAGTGGACGAGCAGTGCCGAACGGGCGGTCATCCGCTCGCTGACGGGCTCCTCGGCTCCGATCCACGTGGTCCCGGGGGGGAACGGGGGGATGGCGATGTCGTCGCGGTCGGGGCGCAAGGCGCGAGCATCGCAGAGTTCCCCCGCTGCGGTCGCGCTGTCCGGCTATGCTCGCTTTCCCGTAACCAACGTCACGAGAACAGGGAGCAGGTACATGGCCGACACCGTCTGGGACCGCATCGAGCAGGCACGCGCGAGGCACGACGTCCTCCAGCACCCCTTCTACGTCCGCTGGTCGGCCGGCGAGCTGAGCCCGGACGAGCTGGCGCGCTATTCGGGCCAGTACCGGCACGCCGTGACGGCGATCGCCGAGCTCTCGGCGACGGCGGCCGGGGAGCTGCCGGATCACCCCGAGCTCGCCTCCCACGCGGAGGAGGAGCATGCCCACGTCGCGATGTGGGACGGCTTCGTCGATGCCGTCGGCGGCGACATCGGTGCGGCGGCGACGCCCGAGACGAGCGAGTGCGTCGAGGTCTGGACCGAGAAGGACGGCGCGCTCAGCGCCATCGCCCGCCTCTACGCGATCGAGAGCGGCCAGCCGGCGATCTCGAAGACCAAGCTCGAGGGCCTCGCAGAGCACTACGGCGTCGAGTCGGAGTCCGGCACCCGCTACTTCACCGTCCATCGGGGCCGCGACGTCGAACACGCAGCCGAGGGGCGCGAGCTCCTCGAGGAGCTGATCGCGACCCCGGCCGACGAGGACGCCGTCGTCGCCGCCGCGGAGGCGGCGTTCGCCGCGAACTGGCGCCTGCTCGACGGCGTCTGAGCTCACCGCCTCCGCCGGACGACGACGACCAGTAGCAAGGAGCCGGCGGCGAAGAGGCCCAGGAGCACGAACGGGAGCAGCGGAAAGCCGGGCGATCCGACCCAGTAGAGCGTGCCCTCGAGGGCGGCGGGCCTGCCATCGACCCTGAGCGGGATCTCGTAGTCGAAGATCTTGGTCCGCCGTCCCTCGTCGGTGACCTGGGGCGGAGTCGAGGTGCTCATGTAGTGCGATCGGTGGTCGTGCCAGGAGAACTCCCCGCCGGCGGCCACGACCTTCCAGTCGGGGGCGGCGCCGGCGTCCGCGGCCGCGGGCACGTCCACGTCTCCGTAGCGGTCGGTGTTCAGGTAGTAGGCCGGGGAGTTGAGGTTCGCCTCGACCGTCCCGTCCGGTGCGAACCGGAGATATGGCTCGCCCTCGTATCCCTCGACCTCGATGGTCCGGTCGCTGTCGTTGGTCAGGACGATGTCGGAGTCGTAGTTGAGGACCTCGGCCCGGAGCCCGGGAACCTCGGGGGCGATTCCCCGGATCTCCGATCTGTAGTTGGGGTTGCCCTGATGGGCATCGGCGTGGATGGATGCCGTCGCCGCGATCAGCAGCCCGAGCGCGAGCGAGAGCAGGAATGGCCGTGTCACGGCGCACCCCCTTCGGGTGATGGCTGGGTACGTCTAGGTGGCGGCGGGCGCCGTCGGCGGCGCCCGCTCGGCCAGCGCGTCGGCGATGGGATTGCGGGTCCGAGGAGTGGATTCCCTCAGTTCCCGGACCGAGGCAACGCTGCGGGATCCGGACGGCGCCCGCTCGGCGGCAAGGACACGCTCGAGGGCTTCGATGCCGGCCGGTCGCCCGAGTGCCAGGATCGGGAGGATCAGGAGCGCGAGCGGGAGCAACGCGACCGCGCCTCCCGACATGGTCACGGCGAGGACCGCGGGGGCGCAAACGAGGACCAGCATCGCGGCAGCCATCCGTTGGCGGGGCGGTGGATCGCCGATCATGCTCGGACTGTAGCGTTGAGCGGGTGAGAACGGACTCGCTTCGCTTCGAACGTCGGGCCGCCGCCGCGTTCATCGTCGCGATGGCACCGCTCGTCGTCGGGATCATCGCCGCGGGAGGCCTCGTTGCCCTCGCACCGCTGGTCGCGATCGTCGTGCCGATGCTCGTTCTCGGGATCGTTCCCGGGTTCGCGTTGCTCGACGAGGCGTGCCGACGGATCTCAGAGCTCCCGCGGGCGTCGCGGCCGGACCACGGCGTGCTGCGGCCCGCGAGCGCCGATCCCCGCCCCGTCTCGCGGGCGATCCGTTCGCTTGCCGATCGCGGCCCTCCGCCGCGCTTCGGGCTCATCGCTCAACGGCGGTGCGCCCGGGAGGCGATCGGCTAGCCTCCTCCCGGTGAGCAGGACCGACCGCACGATCGGCATCGTCCTTGGCCTGGTGATCGGCCTCGTTGCGCTCATCCTGTTCGTGTTCGGAGGCTCAGGCCAGACGATCGACGCTCCCTCGCTGGATCATTCTCAGCCCGCCGGCTCCACGACCGTGCCGACGGGTCAGAAGTAGCTCCTCGAAGGAGGATCGGATGCAATCGAATGGAACCAGGATCGCTGCGCTGCTCGTGACGCTGGCAGCGGTCGTCGTGCTCTTCTTCGTCTTCAAGGGTGGAGACGACGACGGCGATTCCACCAGCGCCGGCACGGACGTGACGGCAACCACCACGCAGGACGAGACGACCGCCGACAAGGCGAAGGAGCGCGACAAGAACGAGAAGCCGACCGCTTCCGGGCCGGCGGTTCCGGTGATCACGATCGTGGACGGCCAGCCCGAGGGCGGCGTCGCCGACCTCGAGTTCGCCAGGGGCGACGAGGTCCGGTTCGTCGTCGACTCGGACACGGCCGATGAGGTCCACGTCCACGGCTACGACATCATGGAAGACGTCGAGGCAGGTGGGAAGGCGGAGTTCGACTTCCCGGCCGACATCGACGGTGTTTTCGAGGTCGAGCTCGAGGGGTCGGCCACCCAGATCGCAGAGCTCACGGTCAACCCATGACCCGCGGCGCCGGCAGCCGGATCGCGCTTATGACGGGCTGGGTCCTGCTCAGCTCGATCGTCACCGCGCTCCTGCTGCCGGCGGCCGCATCAGCTCACGGTCTGGTCGGTCGCTCCGACCTGCCGCTTCCCGACTGGCT
Source organism: Solirubrobacterales bacterium (assembly GCA_020438445.1). Lineage (GTDB taxonomy): Bacteria > Actinomycetota > Thermoleophilia > Solirubrobacterales > 70-9 > RHKX01. The sequence continues at coordinate 22,006 of JAGQUO010000009.1, read as the reverse complement.
GTTCGCGTGGGGCAGCTCGATCGTGCTGATCGTCTCGTTCGTCGGGCTCACGCTCGGCTGGCGAACGGTGAGGCTCGAGAACTACGACTGGCGGGCGTTCACCGGCGGAATCGCGACCGCCCTGGTTTCGAGGCCGGCGCAAATCCTCGCCGGTGCGATCGGGGCCGTTCTGCTCGCGTTCGTCATCTGGACCGGGATCGACGGCGTCGAGGCGCCCGATCGGAACTTCGCGATCACCTTCGTCTACGTCACGTTCTGGCTCGGCACCGTCGTCCTCAGCGTCCTCTTCGGGAACGTCTTCCGGGCGTTCAACCCCTGGCGCGCGATCGCGCGCACGGTCGCCGCGGCGACCACCGCTCTGACCGGCCGCGAGCGGAAGGCGCCGTTCCGGTACCCGGAGCGCTTCGGTCGCTGGCCCGCCGTGGCCGGCCTCGTCGGCTTCGTCTTCCTCGAGCTGGTCTGGGGGCAGACCGGGTTCGCCGCCGCCGGCGTCACGCCGAAGACGATCGCGACGGCGACCATCGTCTACTCGGTCTACACGTTCATGGCCATGGGGCTCTTCGGGATCGACCGCTGGACCGACCGGGGCGAGACCTTCACCCAGTACTTCGGGATGTTCGGCAGCCTCGCGATCTTCGAGATCCGTGACGGCAGGCTCGGGCGGAGGCCGCTCCTGGCCGGGGCGACGAAGTGGGCGATCCCCGCCGGCTCGCTCGCCCTGGTGCTCGTCGCGATCGGCGCGACGACGTTCGACGGCGCCCAGGAGGGTGTCCTCAAGGAGCCGATCAGCTCGCTCTTCGAGACGTTCTCCGACGCCGGCCTCTCCCCGGTGGCTGCCCTGCGGCTGACGAACACGATCTTCCTCGCTGGGACCCTGCTCGCGGTCGCGGCGATCTTCTGGGGCGGCATCTACGGGATGCGGATAGTCGACGGGCGGCGAACGGCGCTCGAGCTCGGCAGGAGGTTCGCGCACGCCTTCATCCCGATCGCGCTCGCGTACCTGGTCGCCCACTACTTCAGCCTCTTCGTCTACCAGGAGCAGGCGCAGTTCACCTTCCTGCTCTCCGACCCGTTCGGCGACGGATCGGACTGGTTCGGCACCGCGGGCTCGGCGATCGACTACTCGGTGATCGGGGCGACGGCCATCTGGTACGTGCAGTTCGGGGCGATCGTCGTCGGCCACGTCGTCGCGCTCGCGCTCGGGCACGACCGGGCCCTGGCCCTGTGGAAGGACACGCGCACCGCCGCCTACTCGCAGGTCTGGATGCTAATGACGATGGTGTTCTTCAGCATCCTCGGCCTCTACCTGCTGTCGCAGGCGAACGGATGAGATGCTCGTCCCGGTCGCACATGCCGGCCACTGGCTTCCCTACGTCGTCCCGGCGGCGGTCGTCCTCGTCGCAGTGATCGTCGCGACGCTGCGGGAGCGCGGCCGCGAGCATCCGGCGGGCGACGGCGACGCTCCCGGCGAGGACTGGGAGCGCGCCTATGACAGCTGGGACGACCCGGAGGAGGAGGACCCGAGCTGACCGGCGTCAGCCCGCGGACGCGAGGGCGGAGACCGCGCCGCTGATCCGGGCGCGATCGGCGGCGGCCATCTCCTCGAACCTGAGGACGATGTTCGCTGCGCGGAAGCACGTCAGGTCCGCGGCGCTCTCGCAGCGCTCGAACTCGTCCGCGGCGACGCCGGCGTCGGCGGCGACGATCATCGTCCCGCCGCCGTGGCCCTCCTCGAGCTGCGGGTTGGGATCGGAGCCGCTCTCGGACCTGACCGCGTACACGGGCTCGCCCGACTCGGTCGTCGTCACCTGACCGCCGAGCGCGAGCGCGGCGCCCTTCCCGTTGGCTGCGTCGACGAACTCCGCGGCGCCGAACTCCCGCTCACCGCCGCATCCGGCGGCCAGCGCCGGCGCTGCCAGCGCCAGCACGAGCGCCGCGGCCGAGTTCGCCCGCATCGCCTCAGCCGTTCAGGAGCTCGCCGAGCCGTGCATCGAGCGCCCCGGCGAGCGCGTCGGCGACGGCGCCCCCGGGCACGCGCTCGACCAGCTCCGCCAGGAAGCCGCCGACGATCAGCTCGCTCGCGCTGTCGCGGTCGAGCCCGCGGGACGTCAGGTAGAAGAGCTGGTCGGGATCGATCTGGGCGACCGCCGCGGCATGCGTGCAGGCGACGTCGTCGGCCTCGATCTGCAGGCCGGGAATGGCATCCGCGTGGGCCCGCTTCGAGAGCAGCAGGTTGCGGCAGTCCTGGAAGGCGTCGGTCCGCTGAGCGCCCTTGTCGACGTTGATCATCCCCCGCCAGACCGCCGTCGAGCGCCCGTCGAGAACCCCCCGGAACGCGAGGTCCGAGGTCGTGTCCTCGGCCGCGTGCTCCTGGGTGGTGTCGTAGTCGAGGTGCTGGCGCCCGTTGCTCACGTATGCGCCCGTCACCCGGGCCTCGGCGCCGCGCCCGGCGAGCTTCGTCTCCATCCTGACCTTGCCGTTCGCTGACCCGAACCCGAGCGCGACCCAGTCGAGCTGCCCGTCGCAGGCCACCTCGGCGCGCTGGCTCGCGAAGACCCAGGATCGCTCCGAGAGGTCCTGCCCGCAGACGTAGCGCAGGTTGGCACCCTCGCCGACGATGACCTCGGTGACCCCGTTGAAGAGCCCCTCCGCCGCGTCGTCGCTGGAGATGTATCGCTCCCAAACCTCCGCTTCGGCACCCTCCTCGAGGACGATCAGCGTGCGCCAGTTGAGGCTGCGCCCGCCGGCCTGCTGGACCGCCGTCAGCGAGATCGGGTGCTCGGGCGCGGCATTCCGCGGCACGTAGACCAGCGCGCCGCCGCTCCATCCGGCCTCGTTGATCGCCACGAAGGGATCGCCGTCGCCGGGGACGATCGTCCCGAAGCGACCGGCGATCAGGTCGGGAAAGCGGGCCGCCGCCTCCGAGAGGCTCATCACGGTGACCTCCTCGGGCCTGCCGTTCCCGGAGGGTGATCGCAGCTCGGATCGCCAGGTGGCATCGACCTGCGTCAGCCCGGACGAGCCCTCCGGAAGGCTCAGCCTGGTCGCGAGCCCGGCGGCGGCGTCGAGATCGCCGCCCTCCGCCGGCGCGAAGCCGGCGAGGTCGAGTCCCGAGAGATCGGTGAACTCCCAGCCGCGCGTCTTCGGGCCCGGGAGCGCCAGCTCCCCGGCCGCGCCGACCGCCTTGCTGCGGCGATCGCTCAGCCAGGCGGGCTCCGTCGCGTCGGCCCCGGTCGTCTGGGCCGTCGCGCTAGCCAATCGAGCCCTCCATCTGCAGCTCGATCAGGCGGTTCAGCTCGACCGCGTACTCCATCGGCAGCTCCTTGACGACCGGCTCGATGAAGCCGTTGACGATCATCTTCGACGCCTCCTCCTCGTCGAGCCCGCGCGACTGCAGGTAGAAGAGCTGCTCCTCTCCGATCTTCGACACCGACGCCTCGTGCCCGACGTTGGCGTCGTTCTCGTCGATCCTGATCGTCGGATAGGTGTCCGAGCGCGACTCGGGATCGAGCAGCAGCGCATCGCAGACGACCTTCGAGCGAGCCTCGGTCGCGCCCTTCGCGACCTCGAGCAGGCCGCGATAGGTCGAGCGCCCGCCGTCCTTGCTGATCGACTTCGAGAAGATCGACGAGGTCGTCTTCGGCGCGGCGTGGATGATCTTGCCGCCGGCGTCCTGGTGCTGGCCGGCGCCGGCGAACGCGATCGACAGGATCTCGCCGTGGGCGCGCTCGCCCATCAGGTAGATCGACGGGTACTTCATCGTCACCTTCGAGCCGAGGTTGCAGTCGACCCACTCGACCGTCGCGTCGGCTTCGGCGCGGGCGCGCTTGGTGACCAGGTTGTAGACGTTCTGCGACCAGTTCTGGACCGTCGTGTAGCGGATCCGTGCGCCCGGCCGGGCGATCAGCTCGACGACCGCGGAGTGCAGCGAGTCGGTCGAGTAGACCGGCGCGGTGCAACCCTCGATGTAGTGCACGTCGGAGCCCTCGTCGGCGATGATCAGCGTCCGCTCGAACTGGCCCATGTTCTCGGTGTTGATCCGGAAGTAGGCCTGCAGCGGCATCTCGACCTTGACGCCCGGCGGCACGTAGACGAACGAGCCCCCTGACCAGACCGCGGAGTTGAGGGCGGCGAGCATGTTGTCGTTGGCGGGGATCACCGATGCGAAGTGCTCGCGGACCACGTCCTCGTGCTCGCGCAGGCCGCTGTCCATGTCGAGGAACTGCACGCCCTGCTCCTCGAGGTCCTTGCGGACCTGGTGGTAGACGACCTCCGACTCGTACTGGGCACCGACCCCGGCGAGGAAGTTCCGCTCCGCCTCGGGGATGCCGAGCCGGTCGAACGTGTTCTTGATGTCGTCGGGCACGTCCTCCCAGCTCCGCTCGGCCTTCTCCGACGCCCGGACGAAGTAGTGGATGTCGTCGAAGTCGATCTGGTTCAGGTTCGCGCCCCACTGCGGCACCGGGCGCTCGAGGAAGTGCTCGAGGGCCTTCAGTCGGAACTCGCGCATCCACTCGGGCTCGTCCTTGTAGTCGGAGATGTCCTCGACGAGGCCGCGGCTCAGCCCCTTCGGGGCCTTGTACACGTAGCCCGTCTCGGGGTCGTTGAAGCCGAACTTCGTCTTGTAGTCCTGGTTGATGTCCTTGATCGCCTCGCGCTCGGCCTGCTTGGGGTCGATCGTTGCGGTCTCGGGTGGCGGGTTCATCTCAGTCAACCTCCAGCTTGATCTGCCCATCCTCTGCCCGGACCGGGAAGGTCTCAACCGGCGCGAAGGCGGGAAGGGTCTTGGGGCGGCCGCTCCTCAGGTCGAAGAGCGAGCCGTGCCGCGGGCACTCCACCGTACATGCCGCCAAGTCGAACTCGCCCTCGGCGAGGGGCCCGTCGTCGTGCGAGCAGCGATCCTCGATCGCGAGCAGCTCGCCGCCGCAGTTGAAGACGCCGATCTCGATCCCGTCGATCTCGACGATCTTCCTGGCCCCGTCGGGGAGCTCTTCGACTGTGCATACGGTGTGGTCTGTCATCAATCCCTACTTCGAGAGTCGGATTTTAGCGAGGACGCGGCGGCAGCCTCCGTCGCGAAGCGCGAGGATGCGCCCGCGAGCATGGAACGGTCGGAGATCGAAATCGTCGGTGGAGGGGGAGAGGTGAGGACGGCGCCGCCGGACCCGATCAGGGTCGGCGCCGGAACCGCGTTCTGGGTCGGCGGCACGCTCGATCCGGCGACCGATCCGGCCTCCGTCCGGATCCGGGCCGGTGACGTCGAGGCCGCGCTCGCCGCCCACTCGATGCCGGAGGAGCGCAGCTACGACCGCGGTGACCTCTGGTGGGCGATGCTGACGGTTCCCGGCGGCTCCGCGCTCGCGGCGTCCGACCCGCCGTTCGAGGAGCCGGTGTCCGGCCCGGGCGTCGCCGGCGCGGAGATCGCGATCTGCATGGCGACCTACGAGCCGGACCCGGAGCGGCTGCGGGTGCAGCTCGAGACGATCAGGGCGCAGACGCGCGAGGACTGGTGCTGCGTGATCAGCGACGACTGCTCGTCCCCGCGGGCGTTCGCCGAGCTCGAGCGGCAGGTGGGCGAGGACCCGCGCTTCCTCGTCAGCCGGTCCCCCGAGCGGCTCGGGTTCCTCCGCAACTTCGAGCGGGCGATCGCACTCGCGCCGGTCTCGGCGTCGCTGATCGCCCTCGCCGACCAGGACGACCGTTGGCACCCCGACAAGCTCGACGTCCTCGCCGGGGCGCTGGCCGCGGCACCGGAATCGGCGCTCGCCTACAGCGACGTCCGCATCGCCGACGGCGACGGCACCGTCCTCTCCGAGACCTACTTCTTCGAGCGCCGGAACAACCCCGAGAGCATGGCCTCGATGCTGATCACCAACAACGTCACCGGGGCGGCATCGATGTTCCGTCGCGAGCTGCTCGACGTCGCACTGCCGTTTCCGCCCGGCGGCACCGGCCAGGAGCTCTACCACGATCACTGGCTCGCGCTCTGCGCGATGGCCACCGGCCCGCTGACCTACGTCGACCGCCCGACCCACGACTACGTCCGCCACGACGCCTCCGTGACGCTCACCGAAGCCGAGGGCCACTGGGTCACACCGCCGAGCGGCCGGCTCGGAGGGCTGATGCTTCGCGCCCGCCGCGTCGCCCGCCGCCTGCGGCTGGCTGCGCGCAGCCCCGGCTGGCGCTCCGCCTATTTCGGGCGCTACCTGCTGATCCGGCAGCTCGGGGCGATCCTCCGCCTCCGCTGCGGCGACCGGATCCTGCCGCGACACCGGCGCGACATCGAGCGCCTCCTGGCCGCAGAGCGCTCGCCGGCTGCCGCCCTCTGGCTTCTGGGCCGCTCCTTCCGGCCCTGGATCGGTCGCAACGACACCCTCGCCCGTGAGCGGGTCGTCTTCGGGGGAATCGTCTGGCGGAAGCTCGCCGGCAGATGACTGCCCGGCCTTCCTAGAACCGGTCGGCGTGTGCCGGGTCGCCGGCCTCGCCCTCGTCCTCCCAGTCGGCGGCCTCGCCCAGGGCGGCCGACTTGACGATCTTGAGCCCGAGCATCGCGCACTTCATCCGCGTCGCGGAGATGTCGATGCCGAGAAGGTCAAGCACCGTCTCCTTCGGGAGCTTCAGGAGCTCCTCGCGGCTCATCCCGGCGAGCTCGTCGGTGAGCAGCGACGTCGCCGCGGTCGAGATCGCGCATCCCTGCCCCTCGAACGCGACGGACTGCACCCTGCCCTCCTCGTCGAGCTTGATGTAGACGTGCTGCTCGTCGCCGCAGAACGGGTTGGTGTCCTCGAAATCGAGGTCGTAGGAGTTGAGCCGGCCGAAGTTGTGCGGCCGCTTGTAGTGCTCGAGGATCTGATCCCTGTACAGCTCGTCCACGGTCAGACCCCGAAGACCCGCTTCGCGTCCTCGATGCCCTCGATCAGCACGTCGATCTCCTCCCGGGTCGTGTAGACGCCGAAGCTGGCGCGCGCGGTCGCGGCGACTCCGAGGCGCTCCATCAAGGGCTGGGCGCAGTGATGACCGGCACGGACCGCGACGCCGTGGCGGTCGAGGATCTCGGCGATGTCGTGCGCGTGGATTCCTTCGACCTCGAACGACACCGGGCCGACGCGGTCCGGCGTCGCGGGTGGCCCGAACACCCGGAGTCCCGGAACGGTCGCGAGCCGGTCGAGCGCATAGGAGGTGATCTCGCGCTCGTGCTCGAGCACCCGGTCCATTCCGAGCGAGTCGAGCCAGCGGAGCGCGGCCGCCATGCCGATCGCCTGAGCGATCGCCGGCGTGCCCGCTTCGAACTTCGCGGGCGGATCGGCGTAGGTCGTGCCGGCCTTGGTGACCTTGCGGATCATCGAACCGCCGCCGAGGAACGGCGGCATCTCCCGCAGGAGCTCCAGCCTCGTCCAGAGCGCGCCGATCCCGGTCGGGCCGTAGGCCTTGTGGCCCGTCACCGCATAGAAGTCGGCGCCGAGCTCGCGGACGTCCACACCGAGCTTCGGCATCGCCTGGGCGCCGTCGACGAGGAGCAGCGTCCCGGCGTCGTGAGCCATCGCTGCGATCTCGGAGATCGGGTTGAGGGTGCCGAGGACGTTCGAGAGATGCGTGACCGCGAGGAGCTTCGGCTTCCGGGAGAGCGCCTCGGCGAGCTCGTCCAGGACCAGCTCGCCGTCATCGTCGACGCCAACCCAGTCGATCGCCGCTCCGGTCGCCTCCGCCAGCTGCTGCCACGGCACGATGTTCGAATGGTGCTCCATCTCCGTGAGCACGATCCGGTCGCCGGCGCCGACGTTCGCAGCGCCCCAGGCCCGGGCGACGAGATTGATCGCCTCAGTTGCGTTGCGGACGAAGACGACCTCGCGCCGGTCGCCGGCTCCGAGGTGGTCGGCCACGGTGGCTCGCGCCCCCTCGTAGGCGTCGGTCGCCTCCGCCGAGAGCGTGTGCGAGCCGCGGTGGACGTTCGAGTGGTGCCTGCGCTCGTAGCGGTCCACGGCCTCGATCGAGGCCAGGACGCGCTGTGCCGAGGCGCCGGAGTCGAGGTAGACGAGCGGCGCCTCGCCGATCCTCCGCGCAAGGGTCGGGAACGACGGCCGGATCCGCTCGAGGTCGAGCTTCTCCGTCCCGGCGCTCTTCGAGGCGACCGATCCCATCGCTTGCGGTCGCGGCGCGCTCAGGCGCCCGCCGCGACCTCCTCCTTGATCCAGCCGTAGCCCTTCTCCTCGAGCTCGGAGACCAGCTCGGGCCCGCCCTCCTTGACGATCCGTCCCTCGTACATCACGTGCACCCGGTCGGGCTCGACCATGTGGAGGATCCGCTGGTAGTGGGTGATGATCAGCACCCCCATGTCGGGGCCGGCGAAGCGGTTGACGCCTTCGGCGACCGTGCGCAGGGCATCGATGTCCAGGCCGGAGTCGGTCTCGTCGAGCACGGCGATCTTCGGCTCCAACAGCGCCATCTGCAGCATCTCCATGCGCTTCTTCTCGCCACCGGAGAAGCCGTCGTTGAGGTAACGGCTCGAGAAGTCGCGCGGGATGTCCATCAGCTCCATCGCCTCCTGCGTGGTCCGGGCGAAATCCTTGAGCTTGATCTCGGGCTCGCCCCGCGCCTCACGCCTGGCATTCACGATCATCCGCAGGTACTTCGCCACGGTCACGCCCGGCACCGCGACCGGGTACTGGAATGCCATGAACAGGCCCGCCCGCGAGCGCTCGTCCGCCGCGGCATCGGTCACGTCCTCGCCGTCGAAGACGATCCGGCCGTCGGTCACCTCGAGGGCCGGGTGGCCCATGATCGAGTTGGCGAGCGTCGACTTGCCGGAGCCGTTCGGCCCCATCAGCGCGTGGACCTCCCCGCGGCTCACCTCAAGGTCCAGGCCCTTGAGGATCTCCTTCTCCTCGGCGGAGACGTGTAGGTTCTTGATCTCGAGATCAGCCAACTTCCACTCCAGTTCGTTTTCGGTTTCGCGGCAGCGCTCAGGCGGCGCCGGCGACTGACTTCAGCTTCCGGTCGCGGCTCTCGAACTCGATCAGCTCGGCCAGCGTGGTGCCGGACAGCGCCCGGGTGATGCCGCCGTGCACTCGCGTCCACAGCAGCTTCGTCGAGCAGGCGGCGTCGCCGTCGGACTCGTGCGAGCAGAGGACCCGGCCGTCGGCGCCCTCGACGAAGCAGTCCATCGGGGCGATCGGGCCCTCCAGGGCCTCGACGACCTCCAGCATCCGGATCTGCTCGGGTGGCACCGCGAGCCGGTAACCGCCGTGCGCACCCCGTTGCGAGCTGACCAGGCCGGCCTCGCGGAGCTTGGCCACCAGATGCTCCAGGTAGGAGAGGGGGAGGGTCTCCGAGTCGGCGAGGGAGGCGAGCGCAACCGGACGCTCTCCGCCCTGCCGGCCGAGTGCGACCATCAGTCGCACTCCATATTCGGCCTTGGTCGAGAACAGCATGGATCAAATCCTAGCGATCAGGTCGGTTTTGCTGCATCGCCTGGAGCCGCTCCTTGATCAGCCGCCACGGATGGATGTCGACCCGGCCCGCCGCGGCGGTCCTGAGCGCCCGTCCGAGCGGGGTGCCGTGCACGTGGCCCTCAGGCACCTCGAGGACCAGCTCGAGGTAGCCGTCGGGAGTCCTGCGCGGGCCGCTCGTCTCGGCGTCGATCGACCGGAACAGCTCGATCGCCTCGGAGTTCTCCTGGAGCACGAGCGCGACGAACCGCTTGATCCCGTTCTCGGAGGCGCGCTCGGTGAGGCGCTCGAGCAGCGCCGTCCCCGCACCCCTGTTCTGCCAGTCGTCGACCACGACCACCGCCACCTCGGCGGAGTCGGGATCGTCGCCGCGGACGTAGCGGGCGACCCCGACGGCGCCGCCCTCGGGATCGAGGGCCACCACCGCCTCGTGGTCCCGGGGATCGACCTCCGTCAGGTAGGCGAGGTCCGAAGCCGAGAGGTGATCCAGCGAGGAGAAGAACCGCCGGTAGCGTGATTCCGGGCTCAGTCGGGCGAAACCTCCGGCGATCGCATCCTTGTCGGAGGGGAGGACCTCCCGGAGCTCGATGACCGAGCCGTCGCGAAGAGTTCGGCGGGTGGGTTTGTGTGAAACTGGAGCCGCCACGGGGGTTCCGGTTCGGGAGCGGTCGGAATTCCGCAGCAAGGTATCTCAAGGTGAGCGCGATCAAGAAGCAGAGCATTCGCGAGCGCGCCCGCTCGGCGATGAAGAGTGCCTACTACTCGCCCGCCGTGAGGACCGTCGCGTTCGGGCCGCTCGACGCCTTCGACCGGCTCCGCGGCAGGCGCGACCCCCTGGTGCCGCCGCGACGCCTGCAGTACGTCGGCCGCCGCGAGGACTTCGCTGCGGTCGGGGCCGACTGGCGGGATCGGCTGATCCGCGACCAGGGGATCGGGCCCGGATCGGACGTGCTCGACATCGGCTCCGGGATCGGGCGGGTCGCGGTCGCTCTCGTCCCGGAGCTGACCGAGGGCTCCTACGAGGGATTCGACATCGTCCCCGGCTTCATCGACTGGTGCTCCCGCGAGATCACCCCGCGGCACCCGAGCTTCCGCTTCCGGCTGGCCGACGTGCGAAACCGGCAGTACAACCCGCGGGGAGGGGTGCCGCCGGCCGAGTACCGGTTCCCGTTCGGCGACGACGGGTTCGATGCCGCTCTCGCTGCATCGGTCTTCACCCACATGGAGCCGAACGGCGTCCGCCGTTACCTGGAGGAGGCGCATCGCGTGCTGCGGCCCGGCGCCGAGCTCGTCTGCACGTTCTTCCTCGTCGACGAGGAGGCCGAGCGACTGCTCGCCGCCGCCGGTCCCGCCTTCTCGCTGGACCACCGCCTCGTCGATGCGGAGGGCGCGCCCTATCTGGCCGCCGACGCCCGCGTGCCCGAGTTCTGCGTCGGGATCCTCGAGCCGCAGCTGATCGCCGCGGCGGCCGACGTCGGCTTCGAGGTCGCGGGCATCGAGCGCGGCTGGTGGTCGGGCCGCGAGGTCGGGCCGGGCGCCCCCTATCAGGACGTCGTCACCCTGCGGAAGCCCGGCGGCTGACCGCCCGGCTCTCGCCGCTAGGGATCGATCAGCCCGCGCCTGATCGCGTAGCGGACGAGCTCGACCCGATCCCGCATGCCGAGCTTGCGCATCGCGTTGGAGCGGTGGTTCTCGGCGGTCTTCTCGGCGAGCCCCAGGATCTCGGCGATCTCCTTGTTCGTGTGGGCCTCGGCGACCAGCTTGACGACCTCCTCCTCACGCGGAGTGAGCTCCTCCTCACGCCCCTCGCCGCCGTCGCGGACGTCGCGGATCAGCGCCTGCTGGGCCTCCGGCGTGAGGAACGGCTCGCCGCGCTCGACCGCCCTGATCGCATCGATCAGCTCACGGTCGGCGGCCCGCTTCAGTACGTAGCCCGAGGCACCGGCCTTCAGGGCCTCGAACAGATAGCGGTCCTCCTCGTGCATCGAGAGGACGAGCACGGAGACCCCGGGCGCGGTGTCGCGGATCGTCTTCGTGGCCTCCAGGCCGCCCATCCGGGGCATCTTGACGTCGAGGATCGCGAGGTCGGGATGGAACTCGATCGCCCGATCACACGCCTCCACGCCGTCGCCGGCCTCGGCCACGACCTCGATCCCGTCCTCGCTCTCGAGCAGCTTCCGCAGCCCCGAGCGGACGATCCCGTGGTCGTCGGCGATCAGGACGCGCATCGGTCCCCTCGGTGTCCGTCGGTGCTCATCGACCCCTACATCGGCAGCTCAGGCCCGAAGCGTTACCCGCGTCCCCGCACCGGGCTCCGATTCGACGGTCAGCGCCCCACCGCAGAGGAGCGCCCGCTCGCGCATTCCGGCGATTCCGAGCTTCTCGGCCGCGCGTCCGCCGTCGTAGCCGACGCCGTCGTCGCTGACCCGCAGCTCGAGGGCATCGCCCCCGCCGATCAGCCTCACCCTGAGGTGCCGTGCGCCGGCGTGCTGGACGGCGTTGGTGACCGCCTCCTGCGCGACCCGGTAGGTGACGAGCTGCACGTCGTCAGGCAGGTCTTCGAAGTCGCCCTCGGCCTCGAATCCCGCCCGCATGCCGGCCTCCTTCTCGACGCCCTCGACGAGCGTGGCGAGCGCGGCCTTCAGCCCGAGGTCGTCGAGCGTGGTCGGCCGCAGCCCCCGGGCGAGGTCGAGGAGCTCGCTCATGGCGCTGGAGATCAGCGACCCGATCTCGGCGAGCTCGGAGGCCGCCTCCGGGTCCTCGGTCTGCCTCCGCACCGCCTCGAGCCGCAGCAGCAGCGCGGTCAGCGCCTGGTTGACCTCGTCGTGCAGGTCGCGGGCGATCCGCTCCCGCTCCCTTTCCTGGGCGTTGAGCGCGGCGTTCGCGGCGCCGCGGCGCTCGGCCTCGAGCCGCTCGAGCATCGCGTGGAAGGAGCGCTCGATCGTGACGACCTCGGCCGGGCCCTCGGCCACAGCGGGCGGCGCCGGCGGCCCGCTGAGATCGACGTGCTCCATCTCGTCCGCGAGCCGCTCGAGCGGCTCGAACCGCTGGGCGAGCAGCCAGATGTTCACGGCGACCGTCGCGGACAGCGCGAATCCGAGGACGAGCCCGATCGACGTGCTGTCGCGGAAGGCGCTGTCGGGATTCGACGCGATCGAGGCGGCGATCACCGCCGCGGCGATCAGCAGCAGGTTCACCAGCAACACCTGGGTGAGGAGCGTTCCGCGTCGCATCAGTCACCCAATCGACCGGACGGCGACGGGCCATTAGGCGATCCCGCCCGGTTTCAGGCGGGATCCCGACCGCAACCCCGATTAGGGACCCCTTATCCACGTCTGCAAACATTCGCCCCTCACCGAGACGCCACAGGAGGCACCCGATGACGACCACCAAGAGCTCCAACTGGGCCGCGGCCCTCAGGACCACGCTTCTGCTCGCCGGCTTGACCGGCCTGCTCGTCGTCATCGGCGCCCTCATCGGTGGCCCGCAGACGGCGCTCCTGTTCCTCGGAATCGGGCTGGTGATGAACCTCGGCGTCTACTGGTTCAGCGACAAGATCGCCCTGAAGTCGGCCGGCGCGAAGCCGATCAGCGAGGAGCAGGCCCCCCAGATCTACGAGATGGTGCGCGAGCTGACGACCGCGGCGAAGATGCCGATGCCCTCCCTGTACGTGATCCCGCAGGAGGCCCCGAACGCCTTCGCGACCGGCCGCAGCCCCGACAAGGCCGCCGTCGCCGTCACGGCGGGGATCACCAGGCTGCTGTCCCCGGACGAGCTGCGGGGCGTGCTCGCTCACGAGCTCGCCCACATCCGCAACCGCGACACGCTGATCCAGGCCGTGGCCGCGGCGATCGGCGGTGCGATCACCTACCTCGGCTACATGCTGCTCTGGTTCGGCGGTGACGACGACAGCCCGCTGGGCCTGATCGCTTCGCTCGCGCTCGTGCTGCTGGCGCCGATCGCCGCATCGATCATCCAGCTCTCGATCTCGCGCCAGCGCGAGTACTCGGCCGATGCAACCGGGGCTCAGATCTGCGGGAATCCCGAGAGCCTCGCCTCCGCGCTCCTCCGCCTCGAGGAGGGGAGCAAGGCGATCCCGATGAAGGTCAACGAGTCGACCGAGTGCCTCTACATCGTCAAGCCGCTGTCCGGCGGGAGGGGCAAGGCGATGGCGAACCTCTTCAGCACCCATCCGCCGATCGAGGAGCGGGTCCGGCGCCTGCGCCAGATGCGTCCCTCGCTCGGCTGATCGCGCGGCGGTTGCACCGGCGCTATACTTTCTGAAGTAATGACTCCGGAGACCGAGACGAAGAACCGGGCGAGCGGCGCCGACCTGATCGCGCAGGCCAAGGCCGAGATCGAGGAGGTGCAGCCGACCGAGGCGGCAGCCGAGATCGATTCCGGCGATGTCGCGCTCGTCGACGTGCGCGAGCAGCACGAGTTCGAGGAGCGCCACATCGAGGGCGCGATCCACGTGCCCCGGAGCTATCTGGAGTCGCGGATCGAGCAGTTCGTCCCCGATCGCTCGAAGCGGGTGATCCTCTACTGCGCCTCCGGCATCCGCTCGGCCCTGGCGGCGAAGACGATGGGCGAGGACCTCGGCTACGCGGACGTCAGCTCGATGGCCGGCGGGATCACGCTCTGGCGCGACCGCGGGCTGCCGGTGGTGACGCCCCGCTCGCTGACCCAGGAGCAGAAGGAGCGCTACTCCCGTCACATCCTCGTCCCGGAGATCGGTCTCGAGGGCCAGCTCAAGCTGCTCGACTCGAAGGTCCTGCTGCTCGGCACCGGCGGGCTCGGCTCGCCGACCGCGCTCTACCTCGCTGCTGCGGGTGTCGGCACGATCGGCCTGATCGACGACGACGTCGTCGATGCCTCGAACCTCCAGCGTCAGGTGATCCACAACACCGAGCGGATCGGGATGCCGAAGACCGAGTCGGCCCGGCAGGCGATCGAGGCGCTCAACCCCGACGTCAACGTCGTCGAGCACCGCGTCCGCTTCGGCCCCGAGAACGTGATCGAGCTCCTCTCCGAGTACGACGTGATCGTGGACGGCGCCGACAACTTCCCGACCCGCTACCTGCTCAACGACGCGTCGGTCCGCCTCGGCAAGCCGGTCGTGTCCGCTTCGATCCTCGCGTTCGACGGGCAGATCTCGACCTTCGTCCCGCACGAGGGCCCCTGCTACCGGTGCCTCTACCCGACCCCGCCGCCCCCCGAGCTCGCGCCGAGCTGCGGTGCCGCCGGCGTCCTCGGTGTGTTGCCGGGGATCATGGGCCTGCTGCAGGCGCTCGAGGTGTTCAAGCTCGTCACCGGAGCGGGGGAGCCGCTGGTCGGACGTCTGCTCCTCTTCGAGGCCCTCCGCACGGAGTTCACCGAGCTCAAGGTGAAGCGTGATCCCGATTGCCCGATCTGCGGCCCGAACGCGCCCGAGATCGCGGACGAGGACCTCGGCAAGTTCCCGGACTACGAGCTGTTTTGCGCAGGCTGAGCGCCGCCGTCACCCGCGAACTGCTTCCCGGTAGTCTCGTCGCCCGATGGGCCTCAGCCAGTCGCTAGCCAGCACTCGTAATCGCCTCGGGCGTCTGCGACCGTTCGTGGCCGGGGGCCAGGTGCTCCATGTGCGAGGGCTGCGCCCGACGCGGCGACGCTATCGGGAGCTCGGCATGAAGGGCCCGTGGTTCGGCCTGGTCAGCCATTCTCAGGTCGCCGGCCGGGGACGGGGTGTCGCCCGGCTCGATCGTGAAGACGGCGTCGCCGAGATCGAGGCCGACCCCAGGTTCGCCAACCTGCCCGAGCAGCTGCAGGACGGGCTCAGACGCTGGCCCGAGACCGGGTATCTGGTCGCCGAGGGCTTCTTCGATGCGGCTGCGGTGGCCGCCGCGAACGAGGAGATCGACCGCCTGGCGGCCGCCGGCAGGATCCATCAGCATCACCTCGACCCGCGCTACATGAACGTCCATCGCGAAGCGCCTACGGTGGAGAAGCTCGCCAAAGACCCCCGCGCGATCGAGCTCATG
This sequence comes from Solirubrobacterales bacterium, assembly GCA_020438445.1. Classification (GTDB taxonomy): domain Bacteria; phylum Actinomycetota; class Thermoleophilia; order Solirubrobacterales; family 70-9; genus RHKX01. The sequence continues at coordinate 6,540 of JAGQUO010000009.1, read as the reverse complement.
GAGCTGATTCTTGGGCGCGGCGTCGGCTTGTTCCAGACGATCTACTTCAAGCTCGGCAGCCAGCAGGAGGCGCATTCGGACGCCTTTCACATGATGACCGAGCCGCCCGGGTTCCTGGTCGGGATGTGGGTGGCGCTGGAGGACATCGACGAGGGGGCCGGGCCGGTCTTCTACCTGCCCGGGAGCCACCGCTTCCCCTACGTCATGACCGAGGACCTCGGGGTGCCGGAGCCGCCTCCGTACCTGATCGCCGACAAGGGCGACGCGTACGTGCGGCGCATGCAGTCGCTGATCGCGGAGTCCGGGCAGGAGCCCGTGATGTTCACGGCTAAGGCCGGCGACGTGCTCTTCTGGCACCACAACCTGACCCACGGCGGCTCGGCGGTGACCCGGCCCGGTGCGACCCGCCGCAGCCTCGTCGGCCACTACTTCGCCGCGGACGTCCTCTGCTACCACGAGGTGACCGAGCGCGGCGCGCTGATGCCGGCCGCGTTCGAGTAGGCCCCGTCATTCGATCTGTAGGGTTCGCGGCCATGCCGAAGGTGAAGATCCCACCCGTGCTCCGCGCCCAGACCGGCGGCGAGTCGGTCGTCACGGTCGAGGGCGGCGACGTCGGCACCGTCCTCCGCGGCCTCGCCGATGCGCATCCCGGCGTCAGCGGCCAGCTCTTCGACGATTCCGGCGAGCTCAACCGTTACGTGAACGTCTACCTCAACGACGAGGACGTCCGCCTTCTCGACGGGCTCGGCACGGCGGTTACGGACGGCGACACCGTCGTCATCCTGCCGGCGATGGCCGGCGGCCGCCTCTAGCGGCCGATCACGGGGTCCCGCCGGTCAAGTCGGTGTAAGCCGTCCAGGACGGCTTGGTGTCGCGGTCGGCGTCGACGAGTCCGGCCGAGGCGCACCACCCACATTCGCCGATCGCCTTCTCGATCGAATCGTGCCACGTGTACCAGACGACCCCGTCGAGGCCGAACTCGTCGCGGCGGTCGGCGAGCTCACCGAACGTCTCCGCGAGCAGGTCCGCCTGCTCCTCGGGAGTCTTCGCGAGCTCAGCCCCACTCTTCGGATTGGAACCCCATCCGATCTCGGTCGCCCACATCGGAGTCCCGTCGCTGACGCCGTCGAGTGTCTTCCGCGTCTTCTCGACTTGAGCGATGACTGAGTCGGCATCGGGACCGTAGGGGTGGATACCGACGATGTCGACGGCATTCTCGAGCCCGTCGACATCGAACATGTCGCGGAGGAAGTCGTACGAGACGATGGCGCCGTCGGACTGGGGCGTGGCGAACATCCCGGCGCTCATCACCTCGGCTTCCGGGTCGCTCGCGTGGATGACCTCGGCGGAGCGCTGGAGGAGCTCGCCGTATGCCTTCGGGTCGGGAGTCGGCGACCAGAACGTGGACGAGTTCGGCTCGTTCCAGATCTCCCATTCGGCGATCGGCCTAGTCGCGGTCTCGGGATTCGCGGTCTCGAAGACGGTCCAGAAGTCACCGCCAGTTCCATAACGGGCGACGGCCGCCTTGAGGAACGCGACCCAGGCATCGAGCACTTTCTCACCGGTAGGCGCGTCGCTGGTGTTCGGGGCGTATACCGCCGGAGTTCCGTACACGGTGACCAAGGGGTCGAGGCCGGCGACCGTCAGCTGACTGAGCAACTGGTCGCTGCCGCTCCAGCTGTAATGGCCCGCGGACGTCTCGATCGCTGACCACTGCAGGACGACCCTCACGGTTCCCAGGTTTCCCGTCCGCATCCGTGCGTAGTCGGCGGGGCTCTGCAGGCCCTCGGGGGCGACACCGTAGAACGACGCGGGGGCGGTAGCGGTCTCGTCCTCGCCGCCGCAACCGGCCGTCGCGGGGGCGGTGCTGAGAACTGCGAGCACGGCCAGCGAGGCCCAGCGCTTCACCCTCGGCCTCAATCCGAGCGGCGGGGTTGGTGGCGCCGGATGCCGCCGATCAGCAGGAGTGTGAGCACGGCGCCGAGCCCGACGGCCATCGATGCCGGCACCGCCCTCAGCGAGTCGCCGAGGGCGGCGAGGGGACCCGCGGGGGTCGTGCTTTCGCCGGCGACGCCGTACTGGATGCCTCCGCCGACGCCGCCCGCGGATTCCTCATTCTCCGAGACGACGCTGCCGCCCGTCGGCTTCACGCCCGGGATCTCGAGGACGTACTCGTCGCCCGCGGGCGGTGCGGCGGCGGCACCGGCGGGGAGGGCCGCGAGCGCCGCTACGATCGCCAGCGCCAGCCTGGCCGTTGTTCGAGTCGGGCGAATCATCAGCGCCAGACGATAGTGAACGCCCCAGCGACGATCGCCCGCAGTGAGCCGGATTGGATTCCGGGAGCGGCCACTGCGGTCGCCGTCGTCGCACTGGCGATGGCCGGCGGGGGCTTCGGCGGAGTGGCGCTCGGGATCGGGGCGACCCTGACCTGGATCGCCGTGTTGGCGGTGGCGCTCGGCCCGGCGCGCGAGCGGATCCTGCAGCGCCCGTTCGCCGCCGCCGCCGGGGCCCTCGCCGTCATCGTGGTCATGTCTGCGATCTCGCTGAGCTGGTCGCTCGATCGCGGCGCGGGGTTCACCGACGTCGTCCGCCAGGACGCCTACCTGGGAGCGTTCGTCCTGGCCGGGCTGATGATCGGGCCCGGGCGCGGCGGGTCAGCTCTGCGTGGGCTCGCCGTCGGTTTGGTCCTCGTCAGCCTCGCGGCTCTCGCGTCGCGGCTCGTCGGGCTCGGCGCGGGCGACGCTGAGCTCGTCTCGGTGATGCCGCCTTCGGCGGGACGGCTCAGCTACCCCGTCGGCTACTGGAACGCGCTCGGGTCGGTCGCGGCGATGGCGGTGCCCGTCCTCGTCTGGATCGCGTTCGAGAGTCGGCGAAGAGCAACGTCAGCACTTGCTCTCGCAGCGGTGCCCGTGGTCGTCCTGACGGCATACATGACGTCGTCGCGGGGGGCGCTGATCGCGATCGTCATCGGCTCGGCGATCGCAATCGCCGCTGCTCCATACCGGAGCCGGGCTCTCGCCGGCCTTCTCGTCGGCGCTCTCGCCTCGATTCCGGCGATCGGCGTCGTGACCCTCGCGGGCGACATCCTCGAAGCTCCGCTCGCGTCTCCCGGGCGCGCCGAGTACGCCACCCTGGCAGCGCTCCTCGTCGGGATCGCGGCGGCGGCGCTCCTCGGCCCTGCCGCGGTATCGCGCAGCGCCGCGATCCACATTCGAGGGCTCCGCATGCGTCACGTTCTCGCCGCCGCTTTCGCGGGTGTCGTCGCGGTCGTGTTCATCGCGGGGCCCGGTCGTATAGCCGGCGACTTCGCCGCAACCTCGGGCCTTGAGGCGAACCGCTCGTCCGGGCAGCTGTCGGTCACCGGATCCGGGCGGGCGCAGTTCTGGTCGACGGCTCTCGACGCGTTCGCCGACGAGCCCGTCACCGGCATCGGGGCGGGTAGCTACGGTCTCTACTGGAATCGCCACGGGAAGCTCGAGACGCCGGTGCAGAACGCCCATTCCGAGCCGCTGGAGCTGCTCGCGGAACTCGGGGTGGCCGGCGCCGTGGCGTTCGTCTTCTTCTTCGGGGCGGTGGCCGTCGCCGGGATCGGTGTGGCCAGGAGGCCCACCGGAGCCGCGGCCGGTGCCGCGCTCGGCCTGATCGCGACGGCGCTGATCGGGATCCTGATCGATTGGACCTGGGATGTGCCGGCCGTGGCGGTCCCCGTTCTCGTGGCCGCCGCCGCCTGCGCGAACGGCTCCCTTTCCGGCAGCGATCGTCCGAGCGCTGATCCGCCCCCATACCGGGTTGCCGCCCCCGCATTCGCGGTTCTCGCGGTCCTGTTCGCGGTGCCGGCCATCTGGTCGGCCGGTGTTCTGGCTGTGGCGTCCGATCGGCTCGACGCCTCCGATGAGGCCCTCGCCGAGGGCCGGCTGGACGAGGCCGCCGCCGCGGCTCGCTCGGCTGCGGCGGCAGAGCCGTGGTCGGCGGAGCCGTGGCTGCGGCTGGCCACGATCGAGCAGTCGGCCGGAAACGTGGATGCAGCCCGCCGCGACCTCGATCGGGCGATACAGCTCACCCCCACCGACTTCCGGCCGTGGTTGCTGCTCGCCTCCGGCGTCGAAGCCCCGCTCGGCGACCGGAAAGCGTTCGGGGCCTACGCGGCGAGGGCGCTGACCCTGGCCCCGCTGGTGCTTCCGCGGGTGGCGATCGACCCGGATTTTCGCCTGGGCGCCGGATCGTGATATCGGATCGCGCGGCTAAGCTTCTGCGGAGATGCAGGAGTTGAGCGCAGTGGCGTCTCGGCGCGGAGGGGGCGCAGCCGGATGCCGAACCTAGCGGGCCGCGAGGCCGTAGCTGACGGGTCCACCGAGCAGCGCGAGTCGCCTGCCCATCTCCTGACCGAGGGGCTCGGAAGCCTGCCCGCCCGGCATGGACGCTGGTGGCGAGATGCTCGAAGGCGGCGCTTGCTGGCCCTCGCGGACCTGTGCGCGGCGGCGGCGGCGATGCTGGTCATGACGGTGCCGGCGACGGGTACGTTCTGGGCGCTGCTGTTCCTGCCGCTCTGGCCTCTGCTCGCGAAGCTCTTCGGGCTCTACGACCGCGACCACCGCGCCCTGCGGCATCTCACCGCCGACGAGGTGCCGTCGCTGCTCGCCTGGGTGGCACTGTCGACGACGATCGTCCTGCTGCTGCTCTCGCTCACGCCCGCCGGGCTCGTCGAGTGGGGCACGGCTTTCGCCTTGTTCGTGGTCGCCGCGGTGATGGTGATCGGTTTCCGCTCCCTCGCCCGCTGGTTGTGGTGGAGGTGGACGCCGCCCGAGCTCGTGGCCCTCGTCGGCGACGGCCCGGTACTAGCCTCGCTCCAGCGGAAGTTCCGGCTCTTCAAGGAGATGCACCTCGAGCTCGCGGCGGTGCGCGAGATCGACGAGCTCGGATCGGGCCGCGACCGCGAGGACGAGTTGATCGCGCTGACCGATCGCGTCGACCGGATCGTCGTCGCCGCGACCGGGGTCGAGGCCGATCTGATCGGCTACCTCAAGGACCTGTGCCGGGCGCGCCAGGTGAAGATCAGCGTCGTCTCCCCGTTTCGCGGCAAGGCGCTCTCCTCCGAGCGCTTCGTACAGCTCGCCGACCTGCCGATCCTCGAGTACAACACCTGGGATCCATCGCGGTCGAGCCTGCTGATTCGTCGCCTCTTCGACGTCGGCGCCTCGGCGCTCGGACTGCTCCTGTTCGCCCCGTTCGCGGTCGTGTTCGCGATCGCGATCAAGCTCGACAGCCCCGGCCCGGTGCTCTTCTCGCAGATCCGCGCCGGCCTCGGCGGCCGGCCGTTCCGGATGTACAAGCTGCGGACGATGAGGGTCGACGCCGAGGCCGAGCTCGGGAACTTCGTCGACATCGACGAGCTCGAGGAGCCCGCGTTCAAGCTCAGGGACGACCCGCGGGTCACGCGGGTCGGGGCATTTCTGCGCCGGCTCAGCCTCGACGAGGTTCCGCAGCTCATCAACGTCCTGGTCGGGGAGATGAGCATCGTCGGGCCCAGGCCCGAGCAGGTCGAGCTCGTCGAGCGGTACACCGATGCCGAGCGGGTGCGCCTGACCGTCAAGCCGGGGGTCACCGGCCCGATGCAGGTCTTCGGGCGCGGGGAGCTGACGTTCTCCGAGCGATTGGCGGTCGAGATCCAGTACATCGAGAACCCCTCGCTCGGCCAGGATCTGCGAATCCTGATCCACACGCTCCCCGCCGTGATCCGCGGCACCGGCGCGTTCTGAGCCGGTTGCCGGAAGCGTCGGTCATCGTTCCCTCGCAGGCTCCTGCGGGGGGCCGCCTCGATCGGCTCCTCGACTCGCTCGCTGAGCAGACCGTCGCGCACGAGACCATCGTCGTCGACAACGATTCGCCCGCCGGGGCGGTGAACCGGACGGCAACCCGCTATCCGTTTGCGGACGTCATCGCGCTCGACCGCAACGCCGGGTTCTCGCTGCCGATGAACCTCGGGGCCCGCCGCGCCTCCACCGACGTGCTCGTCCTGCTCAACGACGACTGCGTCTGCGATCCGGACTTCATCGAGCGGCTGCTCGAGCCGCTCGACCCGGCTTCCGGCGTCGTCATGAGCTCCGGCGTGCTTCGCGACTGGCGGCATCCGCACCTGATCGACAGCGCCGGCATGGAGCTCGATCGGACCCTGCTCGTCTACGACTATCTGAACGGGGAGCCGCTCGAGGTCCTCGAGGATGCCGCCGATCCGATCGGCCCCTCGCCCAAGGCCGCCGCTTTCGATCGCTCCGCCTTCCTCGAGGTCGGGGGCTTCGACGAGCGGTTGTTCGCCTACTGGGAGGACGTCGACCTCACATTGAAGCTGCTCGAGGCGGGTGGCATCTGCCGGTTGGCACCGCGCGCTCTCGGCGTGCACGAGCACTCCGCGACCCTCGGCTCCGGCTCCCGGGCCAAGAACTACCTGACCGGCTTCGGCCGCGGGTACGTCGCGCGCAAGTGGGGGGTGATCAGCCCGTCGCGGCTGACGGCCGTGCTCGCCCGCGATCTCGTGATCCTCGG
>JAGQUO010000107.1 GCA_020438445.1 Solirubrobacterales bacterium | reverse complement strand
CGGGGCCGGTCACGGGGCGCCCGCGGCGGCCGTTGTCGAACAGGGCGTCGACGGCCTCCTGGAGCATCCGCTTCTCGTTGTTGACGATGATCTCGGGCGCACCGAGGTCGAGCAGCCGCTTCAGACGGTTGTTGCGGTTGATCACCCGGCGGTAGAGGTCGTTGAGGTCGCTGGTCGCGAACCGGCCGCCGTCGAGCTGGACCATCGGCCGCAGCTCCGGCGGGATCACCGGGACCACGTCGAGGATCATCCACTCCGGCTTGTTCGGCGAGTTCTTGAAGGCCGAGGCGACCTTCAGGCGCTTCACCGCGCGGGCCTGCTTCTGACCCTTGCTGGTGTTGATGATCTGCTCGAGCTCCTCGCACTCGGCGTCGAGGTCGATCTGCTCCAGCAGGTCGCGGATCGACTCCGCGCCCATGCCGCCGCGGAAGTACTCGCCCCAGCCGAACTGGGAGCCGAATCGGTCCTTGAGCTCACGGAAGGCGGCCTCGTCGGCGATGACCTCCTTGACCTTCATCTCCTGGAAGAGCTTCCAGACGTACTCCATCCGCTCGATGGCGTCGTCGATGTAGGCCTCGGTGTCGCTGATCTCGGCGTTCAGCTCCTTGCGGGTCTCACGCTCGAGCTTGGTCCGGTCCTCCTTGTTCAGCTTCTTGACCGAGCCGATCCCCTCCGACCAGAGCTCGTCCTCCTCGGAGAACTTGGACGGCTTCTCGCCCGACCCGACGTACTCGAGCCGGCGCTCGAGCGACTCGTTCAGCTCCTGCACGCGCTGCTCGCGCTCGGCGCGGTAGCCGTCGAGCACCTCGTTCACGTTCTTCTCGAGCTTGCCCATGTCCTTGGCACGGGCCTCCTCGTCGATGTGGGTGACGATCGAAGCGGCGAAGTACAGGACCTTCTCGAGCTCCTTCGGAGCCATGTCGATCAGGTAGCCGATCCGCGAGGGGACGCCCTTGAAGAACCAGATGTGGGAGACCGGCGCGGCGAGGTCGATGTGGGCCATGCGCTCGCGGCGGACCTTCGAGCGCGTCACCTCGACGCCGCAGCGCTCGCAGACGATGCCCTTGTAGCGGACCCGCTTGTACTTGCCGCAGTAGCACTCCCAGTCCTTGGTCGGACCGAAGATGCGCTCGCAGAAGAGCCCGTCCTTCTCGGGCTTCAGCGTCCTGTAGTTGATCGTCTCGGGCTTCGTCACCTCGCCCGAGGACCAGCTCCGGATCTTCTTCGGAGAGGTGAGGCCGATCTCGATTGCGTCGAAGTTGTTGATGTCCACTTAGCGGCTCCTAGCCTTACTCGTAAATACGCGCGTCCCGTTCACCCGGCGTTGCGTCACGTCTTCGCTTCCGCCTCGGCGCCCTCTTCGTCGCCCGACTCCTCGCTCTGGGTCTCGTCGGCCGCATCGCCGTCGCCGGCGCGGACGCCGGAGAGGTCGATGCCGAGCTCCTCGGCTGCCCGCAGCAGCTCGTCCTCTTCCTCCTCGAGCCCGACCTTGCCCTCCTCGGTGACGAGGTTGGCGTCCAGCGACAGGGCCTGCATCTCCTTGAGCAGGACCTTGAACGACTCCGGGACCGACGGCTCCGGGATGTTCTCGCCCTTGACGATCGACTCGTAGGCCTTGACCCGGCCGACGGTGTCGTCGGACTTGACCGTGAGCATCTCCTGCAGGGTGTACGCGGCTCCGTACGCCTCCAGCGCCCAGACCTCCATCTCGCCGAAGCGCTGGCCGCCGAACTGCGCCTTGCCGCCCAGCGGCTGCTGGGTGACGAGCGAGTAGGGGCCGGTGCTCCGGGCGTGGATCTTGTCGTCCACGAGGTGGAGCAGCTTGAGGATGTACATGTAGCCGATCGTCACCTCGCCCTCGAAGGGCTCACCGGTGCGGCCGGAGAAGAGCTGGGCCCGGCCGGCGGAGCGCGCGCCCTCGGGCTTGCCCTCGTCGAGGCCGAGGTCGATGCCCCGCTTGTCCCAGTTCTCCTTCTGCCACTGCACGAGCGCGTTGTCGACGTCCTCGACGGTCGCGCCGTCGAACACGGGGGTCGCGACGTTGACGCGGCCGCCCTCCATCTTCTGCGCCTGCTTGTAGGAATCGGATCCGTCGTCGAACCAGCCGTTGCCGGCGACCCAGCCGAGATGCGTCTCGAGGATCTGCCCGATGTTCATCCGGCTCGGCACGCCGAGCGGGTTGAGGATGACGTCGACGGGCGTGCCGTCGGCGAGATGGGGCATGTCCTCCTCGGGAACGATCTTCGAGATCACGCCCTTGTTGCCGTGGCGGCCGGCGAGCTTGTCGCCCTCCTGGATCTTCCGCTTGGTCGCGACGAAGACCCGGACGAGGTCGTTGACCCCGGGGCTGAGATCGTCGCCGTCGTCGCGGTTGAAGGTGAGCACCTCGAGGACGACGCCGCCGGACCCGTGCGGGACCTTGAGCGACGTGTCGCGGACCTCGCGCGCCTTCTCCTTGAAGATCGCGCGGATCAGCTTCTCCTCCGCGGTGAGCTCGGTCTCGCCCTTCGGCGTGACCTTGCCGACCAGCAGGTCGCCGGAGCTGACCTCGGCGCCGACGCGGACGATGCCGCGCTCGTCGAGGTTGCGCAGCGACTCCTCCGAGCGGTTCGGGATGTCGCGGGTGATCTCCTCGTCGCCGAGCTTCGTCGTCCGGGCGTCGATCTCGTACTCCTCGATGTGGATCGAGGTGAGCTCGTCGTCCTTGACCAGGCGCTCGGAGAGGATGATCGCGTCCTCGAAGTTGTAGCCCTCCCAGGACATGAAGGCGACCAGGCAGTTCTTGCCGAGGGCGATCTCTCCCGACGAGGTCGAGGAGCCGTCGGCGAGGACGTCGCCGGCCTTCACCTTGTCGCCCAGGCTCACGATCGGGCGCTGGTGGATGATCGTCCCCTGGTTCGAACGCTGGAACTTGTTCAGCTTGTAGGTGTCCTTCTTGCTGCCGTGGCTGACCGTGATCCGCTCGGCGTCGAGCTCGGTGACCTCACCGTCGCTGGTCGCGACGATCACGTCGCCGGAGTCGATCGCGGCGCGGCGCTCCATGCCGGTGCCGATCAGCGGCGGCTCCGGCTTCAGGAGCGGCACCGCCTGGCGCTGCATGTTCGAGCCCATCAGGGCGCGGTTGGCGTCGTCGTGCTCGAGGAACGGGATCAGGGCCGTGGCGACCGACCAGATCTGCGTCGGCGAGACGTCCATCAGGTCGATCTGGTCCGGCGCGGCGGCCATCACCTCGGCCTCGTCGCGGACGCGGCAGAGGATCCGGTCGCCGAGGAGCTTCCCGGTCTTCGGGTCGATCTCGGCGTTCGCCTGCGCGATCACCTTCTCCTCCTCCTGGGTGGCGTCCAGGTGGACGATCTCGTCGCTGACCTTGCCGTTCTTGACCACGCGGTACGGGGTCGTGACGAAGCCGAACTCGGAGATCTCCGCGTACGACGAGAGCGAGCCGATCAAGCCGATGTTCGGCCCCTCCGGCGTCTCGATCGGGCACATCCGGCCGTAGTGGGTCGGGTGCACGTCGCGGACCTCGATCGGCGCGCGCTCGCGGGTCAGCCCGCCGGCGCCGAGCGCCGAGAGGCGGCGGCGATGGGTGAGGCCGGCCAGCGAGTTCGTCTGGTCCATGAACTGCGAGAGCTGCGAGGAGCCGAAGAACTCCTTCATCGCGGCCACGACCGGGCGGATGTTGATGATCGTCTGCGGCGTGATCGCGTCGGCGTCCTCGGTCGTGAGGCGCTCGCGGACGACCCGCTCCATCCGGTAGAGGCCGATCCGGAACGCCTCCTGGATCAGCTCGCCGACGGTGCGGAGGCGGCGGTTGCCGAAGTGCTCGTACTCGTCGAGATGGTCGGCGACGGGCTCACGGCCGTAGGACAGCGCCTCGGCGGCGTAGTCCTTGATCGGCTTCTCCTCGTCGATCTCCTCGGGGACGCCGAGCAGCTTCGGAAGGCTGACCAGCTCCTTGATCAGGGCGACGATGTCGTCCTTGGTCAGCGTCCGCGTGTCGAGGTCGATGTCGAGGTCGAGGCGGGCGTTGAGCTTGTAGCGGCCGACCGTGGTGAGGTCGTAGCGCTTCGGGTCGAAGAAGAGCTGCTCGAGCAGGGCGGTCGCGGCGTCGACCGACGGCGGCTCACCCGGGCGCTGCTTCTTGAACAGCTCGATCAGGGCGCCCTCCTCGGTCTTCGTCGCCTCGGTGTCGGCGGCGATCGTGTGCCGCATGTAGACCGAGTTGTCGAACATCTCGAGGAGCTGCTCGTCGGAGACGAACCCCATCGCGCGCAGCAGGACGGTGACCGGCAGCTTGCGCTTGCGGTCGATCCGGGCGAAGACCTTGCCCTTCTTGTCGATCTCGAGCTCGAGCCAGGACCCGCGGGCGGGCATCAGGTTGGCGATGAAGACCTGCTTCTCGCGGTCCTTCGGCGCCATCACGTAGGCGCCGGGGGAACGGACGAGCTGCGTGACCACGACGCGCTCGGTGCCGTTGATGATGAAGGTGCCCCGATCGGTCATCCACGGGAAGTCGCCCATGAAGACGGTCTGCTCGCGGATCTCGCCCGTCTCGCGGTTCTGGAAGGAGACCTCGACGTTGAGCGGACGCGAGTAGGTGATGTCCTTCTCGCGGCACTCCTCGATCGAGTGCTGCGGCTCGTCGAAGCGGAAGTCGCCGAAGACGATGCCGAGGTTGCCGGTGTAGTCGGTGATCGGCGAGACGTCGTCGATCGTCTCGCGGAGCATCCCGTTCTTCGTGTCGGTGAGCCGCTCGAACGAGGAACGCTGGATGTCTATGAGGTTGGGTACGTCGAGCGGGGTCTGAAGTCGGGAGAAAGTCCGGCGGGCGGCAGCGTGCGAAGGGGCCAACTTGGGCGACTCCTCAAAGGGTCTCGGGGGTGGTCGGAAGCGTGCGCGGCGAAACGAACGGGCGACAAGAACCTCGTGCACCGCGCGCGACCGCTGAATATAACAAAGGATCCGCGCGTACTACAAGTGCGGCGCGCAACGGCTTGATCAAGCCGTCCGGGCCGGCGCCGGCCTCGTCTCGTTTCAGTTGCCCGGCGCGGACGCCGGCTCGCGGTGACCCGCGATCGCCGGACAGGGTAGCCGCTCGGCGGGCGAAAAGCGAGACGGATCCGCTGGCGATCGCTCTAGGCGACAGCCGCGGTGAAGCCCGTGATCACGACCGCGACGACGACGTTCAGGGGGATCCCGACCCGGAGGTAGTCGGTGAAGCGATACCCACCGGGCCCGTAGACCATGGTGTTCGTCTGGTAGCCCATCGGCGTCAGGAACGACGACGAGGCCGTGACCGCAACGGCGATCGCGACCGTCCGCTCGTCGAGCCCGCTGGCGGCGGCGATCGCGATCGCGATCGGGAAGATCACCACCGCCGCCGCGTTGTTCGTGATCAGCTCGGTCAGCAGCGTGGTCGCCAGCACGATCCCGAAGATGATCCCGGCGGTGCCGAGCCCGTCGAAGGTCGTCACCAGCGCATTCGCGATGTCGTCGGCCAGCCCGGTCGTCTCGATTGCCGCGCCGAGCCCGAAGGCCGCGGCGATCAGCAGGACGACGTCGAGATCGATCGAGTTCCTCGCCTCGGCGAAGGTGAGAACCCGGGTGCCGATCAGCGCCGCGGCCGCCAGCAGCGCCCCCTGGAGGATCGGGAGGACGTCGAGCGCCGCGAGAGCGATGATCGCTCCGGCGATCGCCGCGACGAGGGGCGCCTTGCGGCTCGCCGACGGCGAGGGCCCGCCGATCCGCGCGACGAGCAGGAAGTCCCGCCCCTCGCGGTTGCGCCGGCGGAAGTCGGGGTCCGACAGGAGGAGGAGCGTGTCGCCCGCCTTGATCCGCTGCTGTCCGAGCTTCGCCCGCAGGCGCTCACCGGCCCGATGGATCGCGACGACGACCGCGGCGTAGCGGCGGCGGAAGTCGGCTTCCTCGAGCGTCTGTCCGACGAGGACGCTGCCGGCGCCGACGACCGTCTCGAAGAAGGTGTGCTGCGGCGAGTCGATGGCGTGCATGTGTTCGCTCTCGACCGAGGAGAGGCCGGGCGTCCGCTGCAGATCGACGACCAGGTCGGAACGGCCGACGAACACGAGCCGATCGCCGCCGCGGAGCGTCCGGTCGGGATTGACGGGCGTGATCAGCCTGTCGCCGCGCTGGATCTCCGCCAGATAGACGCCTTCGAGGTGGCGGAGGCCCGCGTCCTCGACGGTGACCTCGTCGAGCTTGCCCCGCGGGTCGACCATCATCTGGACCGAGAACTCGCGGATCTCGTCGCCGACCGACTCGTCGACGGCCCGGCGATCGGGGATCAGCCGGGGCGCGAGCGCGATCAGCGTCGTCAGGCCGGCGAAGGCGACGACGGCTCCGAGCGGCGTTATCTCGAAGATCCCGAGCGGCTCGCCGCCCGCCTCCTGGAGCAGGCCCGAGACGACGAGGTTCGTGGAGGTTCCGATCACGGTCAGGGTGCCGCCGAGGATGGCTGCGTAGGAGATCGGCAGAAGCAGTCGCGACGGCGAGACGCCGCGCTTGCCCGCCCAGCGCGTCACCTCGGGTATCAACATCCCGACCAGCGGAGTGTTGTTGATGAACGCAGAGGCTCCCGCCGTCGGCCCGAGCAGCCGGACGAGCGCAGCCCGCCCGACGGCGCGCGGGTTGCCGAGGAGGTTGCTGACCATCGGGCCGAGCGCTCCCGTCTTCTCGACCGCGCGCGCCAGCACGTAGAGGGCGGCGACCGTCAGCGGTGCCGAGTTGCTGAATCCGGAGAACGCCTGCTCTTCGTCGATGACACCAGCGACGAGCAGGCTCGTCGTCGCCGCAAGGACGACCGCGGCCGGCGGCAGCAGATCACGCGACAGGACGATGAGGGTCGCGACGACGACGAAGAGGGTGAACCAGGCGTCGAAGTCCATGGCTGCGGCGGGGCGGAAAGCGCGACGCCCGGGTGCGGCCCGGGCGTCGCGTCACGGATTCGGGTGGTGGCCCGGCGGGTCGGCCCTACTTGAGCTCGACCTCGCCGCCGGCCTCCTCGATGTCGGCCTTGAGCTTCTCGGCCTCCTCGCGGTCGATGCCCTCCTTGACCGGCCCGGGGGCGCCGTCGACGACCGCCTTCGCCTCCTTGAGGCCGAGGCCCGTGGCCGCACGGACCGCCTTGATCACCTGGATCTTCTTCTCGCCGGCGCCGGTGAGGACGACGTCCACCGTGGACGACTCCTCCTCCGCGCCGCCGGCGTCGCCACCGCCGCCGGCGGCCGGGGCCGCGGCCGCGACGGCCGTCGCCGAGACGCCGAACTCCTCCTCGAGCGCCTTGATCCGCTCGGAGAGCTCGAGGACGGAGATGCTCTTCAGCTCCTCGATCCACTTGTCGGTCGTAAGCGTGTCTGCCATTTAGTCCTCCTTCTCATCCCCGGAGTCGGCGTCGGCGTCATCGCCGGCCTCCTCCGGAGTCTCATCAGCTTCGGTTTCGGAAGTCGTCTCCGCTTCGGCCTCGGCGGCCGGAGCGTCCTCGGCGGCGGCGGTCGGCTCGTCTCCGCCGTCGCCCTCGTCGGGGGCGGGCTCCTCGGCGGCCTCACCGTCGGCGGGCGCCTCGGCGTCGGCCGGCGCGGAGTCACCCCCGACCAGGCCCTGCTCGGCCACCTGGCCGAGCTGCTGGGCGAGCCCGGCGAGCAGCTGGTTCATCGTCCGCACGATCCCGCTCAGCGGGCTCGCGGCGAGGCCGACCAGCTGGCCGCGGAGGGTGTCCACGCCGGGCAGCTTGGCGATGGCGCTGAACTGCTCGGGAGCGAGCGTGCTGCCGTCCATCAGCCCGCCCTTGTAGGCGAGGACCTCGTTGGCCTTGATGAAGTCCGAGATCGTCTTCGCCACCACGACCGCGTCACCGCGGACGAACGTCAGCGCCGTCGGCCCGACCAGGTGCTCGTCGAGCGCCGCCGCCGCGTCGGTGCCGTCGGTGGCACGCTTGGCGAGGCGGTTCTTGACGACGCTGAACGAGGCGTCGTTCTCACGCAGCTTGCTGCGGAGCTCGGCGGCCTGCGGCACGGAGATGCCGCGGTAGTCGATCGCGAAGACGGCCTTGGAGGACTCCAGCTCGGTGCTGATCTCCGCGACCGCCGCTTCCTTCTGATCTCTGTTCATCTCGGTCCGTCCGTCCTGGTTCTCTGAAGATTTCGGCCCGTAAACGAGAAGAGCCCGCACGCAGGCGGGCTCGAGCAGATGCTTCGGGCTCCACCTCGGCCGGCCACGTCGCGAGACGGTTATGGAGCTATCGCTCCGCCGGCGGTCTTCGGCTTCGGGACGCGGCAGTGTAGGGGAAACGGCTCAGCCGCGGCGATCCGGGGGCGGCTCCCCGTGGGCCGCGCCCGCTAACGCTTCGCCTTCTTGATCCGGGCCGTGTCGATCG
>JAGQUO010000106.1 GCA_020438445.1 Solirubrobacterales bacterium | reverse complement strand
GAGGGCGACGACGTGATCGACGCGGTCGACGGCGCCGTCGACCGGGTCGACTGCGGGCCCGGGGACGACCGTGTCGAAGCGGACCGGGACGACGTGCTCGCCGATTGCGAGATCGCCCAGCTCCCGGGCGGCAGGTGCAGCCGCGTCTTCTTCGGCGGGCCGGGCGACGACGAGCTGTTCGGGAGCCTCGGCAGTGACTCGATCGTCGCCGCGGCCGGCAACGACGTCGCCAGGGGTTTCAATTCGCCCGACTGCATCGACGGCGGCACCGGCAACGACAGGCTCGAGGGCGGCAGCGCCAAGGACGAGCTCGCGGGCGGCGACGGCAACGACCGGCTCGAGGGGAACTCGGGCTCCGACCGGCTGGACGGCGGTGGCGGCGCCGACGAGCTGATCGGCGGACCGGGCGCCGACGTCCTCGCCGGCGGTCCGTCCTTCGACCGGTTCGTCGGCGGCAGGGGCAACGACCGGATCGAGGCGGCGGACGGCATCCGCGACCGGATCAGGTGCGGCAGGGGGACCGACACCGCGATCGCCGACCCGGGCGAGCCCGCGCGCGGTTGCGAGAAGCTCCGCCGGGTCGGGCCGGCCTCAGCACGGCGCTAGACTGGACGCAGTCATTCGCTCGTCCGCCGGCCGCAGGGCCCCGGCCCGCGAACATCAAGGATCAGCCGCCCGATGAGGGTGGGAGGTGCCGATGCAGGAACTCCCCACTATCCAAGGACAGAACGCGACGTTGCCGGCGACGTCGGGAGGACTGAACGAGGACGAGATCGCCGAGCTGACCGCCGAGGTCAAGGAGCTCGCCGCCGAGCGCGACGCGGTCGTCCTCGCCCACAACTACGAGCTCCCGGAGCTCCAGGACCTCGCCGACTACGTCGGCGACTCGCTCGGCCTCTCGCGTGCCGCGGCCGCCACCGAGGCGCAGGTGATCGCCTTCTGCGGCGTCCACTTCATGGCGGAGACGGCGTCGGTCCTCTCGCCCGAGAAGACGGTCCTGATCCCCGATCTCAACGCCGGCTGCTCGCTCGCCGACTCCATCACCGCCGATCAGCTGCGTGCCTGGAAGGCCGAGCATCCGGGCGCCGTGGTCGTCATGTACGTCAACACGTCGGCCGAGGTCAAGGCGGAGACCGACTACTGCTGCACGAGCTCGAACGCGGTCGACGTCGTCGACCACATCTGGCAGGAGCACGGGCCGGAGACCGAGATCCTCTTCGGGCCCGACATGTGGCTCGGTTCGTTCGTCGAGCGCGAGACCGGCGTGCGGGACGATCCCGAGCGCCGCGGCCGCTTTCACATCTGGGACGGTGAATGCCACGTCCACGCCGGGATCAGGCCGGAGGACATCAACGAGATGCGTGCCGAGCATCCCGACGCGGAGTTCCTGATCCATCCGGAATGCGGGTGCTCCACCCAGGCGATGGAGTACGTGGCGGCCGGCGACATCTCGGGGGAGGGCGTCCACATGCTCTCGACCTCGGGAATGCTCCAGCACGTCGAGCAGCACCCGACCGGCGAGTTCATCGTCGCGACCGAGACGGGAATGCTCTACCCGCTCGAGCAGGCGGCGCCGGGCGCCGGGCTCATCGCCGCCAACCGGATGGCCTTCTGCCGCTACATGAAGATGATCACGCTGCCCAAGCTCCGGGACTGCCTCCGCGACATGAGCGGCGAGGTGAAGGTTCCCGAGGACATCGCGGAGCGGGCGCGGGTGCCGATCGAGCGCATGGTCGCGATCGGCTAGCGGTCACGGCGCAGCCGCGTCACCGGCACCGATCGGGATATTGCCGAGATGGTGGCAAGATCCCGATCGCTGGGCGAGCGAGTCGCTCCAGCGGTGTGGGCCGCACCGGCTCCTACTCCGCCGCCGGCTCCTGGTCGGGGTCGATGTGGCGGCGCTTGCTCGTGCCCAGGGGGAGGCCGGCCGGCACCCGGGCGCCGTCGCTGAGGTGGTCGCGGCGCCGGCGCAGGTAGATGCGGCGCTGGAGGATCAGGGTGACGAGCCCGGCGACGAAGATCGAGGTGAGGTTGAGTGCGAGCTGGACGGTCGCTCCCCGCGCGGTGGACCAGTCGGTGTAGGCGGCGGCGACGCCGATGTTCGACGCGGCGGGGACGGTGGCGACCGAGATCAGGACGCCGACGAGGGCGCTGGACTTGGCGGTCGTGAGGCTCAGCATGCCGACGGTTCCCGCGGCGAGGGCGACGTAGACGGAGAAGAAGTCGGGCTCGGCGATGAAGCGGACCAGCGAGTGCGACTCGAAGCTGATCGTCTGCGGGATCAGGTCGGCCTCGCGCAGCACGATCGTCGCCATGTAGGTGATCACGGTGCCGACGAGGAAGCCGACGAAGAGCGCCGTCGCCGAGCGCCGGACGAGCTCACGGTTGCGGTTGACGAGCGCGACGCAGATCCCCGCGATCGGCCCGAAGTCGGGACCGACGACCATCGCCCCGACGATCAGGATCGGCTGGTTGAAGTAGATGCCGACGGCCGCGATCAGCATCGCCGCGGTCATGAAGACGAGGTAGCTCTGCGAGAGCTCGACGTTCTCCGACGTCCGCGACGAGACGTTCTCCCAGACGACCGGATCGGCGCCGATGTCGTCGCGCCGCCGCCGGAACGCGCTGCTGGTGATCCCCGAGATCTCGGAGTCGATCTCGTCGATCGCGATCGAGCCGTCGACGTCGACGTTCAGCTCGCGGAGGTCGGCGACGAGGAGGCTGACGTCGCGGCGGGCGACGTCGCAGAGGACGAGGTCGCCGTCGGGCTTCTTCGCGACGTTCTCGAGGTGGACGATGTTGAAGACCGACTCCGAGTTCTCGAGCAGGTCGACGACGTGGCGGCACTCGGCGTTCGGGGCGACGATCCGCAGGTGAACCACGGGGGTGATCGTAAGGGCGCGGCCCGTCGTCGGGCGGAAGATCGACGGCGACGGCGACGAAGGAAACGTGTGTGTTGTATGAGCTTTTGCTTATGATGAGGCTCTCGCGCAAGGCGCGTCTTGCACGGCTCCGCCCAGGGACGGTGCTCGGAGGAACGTCAACGGCTCCGACGAAGGAGGCTTTCGAACATGGCCAGAGCACGCACACGCAGCCGGCTGCGGGCACGCCGTTCGCGGATGCCCGAGTCGCATTCCCGCCCGCAGCGCCCGCCGATCGTCGAGCTTCGCGACGCGACCGTCGTCTATCCGGGCGGACACGTCGGCCTCGAGCGCGTCTCGATCTCGATCGACCGCGGCGAGTTCGTGTTCCTCGTCGGGCCGACCGGCTGCGGCAAGTCGACCTTCATCAAGCTGCTCCTGCGCGACCTCGAACCGTCGAGCGGCACCGTCAGCGTCGCCGGCAAGGACATCAACGACATGCCGCGGTCCAAGGTCCCGGCGCTGCGGCGCCGGATCGGCACGGTCTTCCAGGACTTCAAGCTGCTCCCGAACCGGACCGTCTACGACAACGTCGCCTACGCGCTGCAGGTCATCGGCACGCCGCGGTCGGAGATCAAGCGGCAGGTCCCCGAGATCCTGCGGATGGTCGGACTCGGCGCCAAGATCCACAACTACCCCGACGAGCTGTCCGGCGGTGAGCAGCAGCGCGTCTCGGTCGCCCGTGCGTTCGTCAGTCATCCTCCGCTCCTGCTCGCCGACGAGCCGACCGGGAACCTCGACCCCGAGACGTCGATCGGGATCATGCAGCTGCTCTACCGGATCAACCGGACCGGGACGACCGTGGTGGTCGTCACCCACGATCGCGAGATGGTCGACAAGATGCGGCGCCGCGTGATCCAGCTCTACGACGGGCGTGTCATCCGCGACCAGGCCGCCGGCATGTACGCGACCGACGAGGACACGTCCGAGTTCGGCGTCCGGATGCGCAACGAGCTCGGTGTGCCCCAGGACGACGACCACTTCGACGGAGGCGCCGCGCTGTGAGCCGCTTCGCCTTCTTCCTCAGCGAGGCCTACCGGGCCCTGCGCCGCAACGCCGCGCCGTCCCTGGCCGCGATCGTGACGATCGCGGTCACGGTCCTGCTCGTCGGCGTGCTCGTTCCCGTCCTCGACGCCAGCGGCTCGAAGACCAACGACGTCCGCAGCCAGCTCGAGCTCAAGGTGTTCCTGTTCGACGACGCCACCAACGGCGAGATCACGAACCTCCAGGACAAGATCGCCGCGATCCCCCACGTCGCGAACGTCGAGTACGTCTCGCCCGCGAAGGCATTGAAGATCCTCGAGGACCGGCTCGAGGACAAGAGCCTGCTGGATCAGCTCAACAGCAACCCGCTGCCGCCGGCCTTCAACGTCAAGGTCGACAACCCCGACAACCTCGAGTCCGTGCAGACGGCGCTGTCGCCTCCCGACTCGACCGGCAAGCCGCAGCCGATCAGCGCCGCGATCGACGAGATCGTCACCGGCGAACAGACCCAGCAGATCCGCGAGGTCACCGGCGCGGTGAAGATCCTCCTCGCCGTCATCGCCGTCCTTCTCGCCGTCGCGTCGCTGTTCCTCGTCGGCAACACGATCCGGCTCTCGATCTACGCCCGGCGCCGCGAGGTCGAGGTCATGCAGCTCGTCGGCGCGACCAACTGGTTCATCCGTTGGCCCTTCGTGATCGAGGGGCTGGTCGTCGGCCTGTTCGGCGCACTGATCGCGGTCGGCATACTGTTTCTCGGCAAGGTGACCATCGTCGACCCGCTGTCTGACAACTTCGCTTTGGTCGAGAATCTCAACACGATCTCCTTCGGACCCCTGGTCACCGCACTGGTGGCGGGCGCGATGGTGGTCGCGGCGCTTGGCAGCGGAGTGACGCTGCGCCGCTTCCTCCGCATTTGAGCCGCGGTTCCGGTCGCCTCGGCACCCTCGTCCTCGGCATCGTCGCCGGGGCGGTCGCCGCCATCCTCCTGCTGGCGTTCGTCGGGCCGCTTCAGGACCTGCTTCCGGACAAGCGCGAGCTGACGCGGCAGCAGGAGGCCCAGCAGGTCATCGAGGACTCCTACTTCCGCCCGACCGGCGCCGAGGAGCTGCAGAACGCGTCGATCAACGGCATGGTCAAGAAGATCAGCGAGGCCAACGACGACAAGTTCTCCCACTACTTCGATCCGGCCACCTACGAGCGCTTCCAGGCGAGCTCGGACGGCGAGTTCTCCGGCATCGGCGTCACCGTCGCCGAGACGAAGAGGGGCCTGCGGGTGGCGCAGGTCTTCGCCGGTTCTCCCGCAAAGTCCGAGGGGATCGGACCCGGAGACGTGATCGTCGCCGCCGACGGCAAGCCGCTCGCCGGCGTCTCCGCAGACGCCGCGGCCTCGCGGATCAAGGGCCCCCCGGGGACAACGGTCGACATCACCGTCGTCGACGCGAAGACCGGGAAGCGTCGCGATCTCGAGGTCGAGCGCGCCAACGTCAAGGTTCCGGCGGTCCGGGGGCGGATCGAGCGGGTCGACGGCAGGAAGATCGCCTACGTCAGCCTCGCCGGGTTCACGCGCGGCGCGCATGGCGAGCTCCGGAGCGAGATCGAGAAGCTCGACCGGCAGGGCGCCGAGGGATTGGTCTTCGACCTTCGCGGGAACGGCGGCGGGCTCGTGGACGAGGCGGTGCTGGTCCAGTCGATCTTCCAGGAGGAGGGGCCGGTGCTGACGATCGAGGGCCGGGCGCGGGACAAGCGGACCTTCGACGTCACCGGCGACTCGCTCGACGGGATCGGGCCGATGGCCGTCCTCGTCGACGGCAACACGGCGTCGGCGTCGGAGATCGTCACCGCGGCGCTGAAGGAGAACGATCTGGCGACGGTGATCGGCACCCGGACCTACGGCAAGGGCGTCTTCCAGGAGGTGATCCCGCTCGAGGCGGGAGGTGCCCTCGACATCACCGTCGGCGAGTACCTGACCTCGGATGGGACCTCGATCCTCGGCAAGGGGGTCGTTCCCGATGTCCGGATCGCCGACGAGGACCCCCGCGACGGGGACGACGTGCTCGACGCCGGCCTCGACGACGTCGCATCGCAGATCCAGGCCAACTGATGCCGGCTCCCGACGACGCCGCGCGCCCGCGTGCGCTCGTGGTCTCCCGGCGCGGGCGATTCTGGGTCGGGGAGCCGCTCTTCGATCGCGGCCCGCAGGTCGGATTGGCCCGCGGCAGGGTCAAGCTGCAGCCCGGGCGCATCGCGCTCTGCCGGATCGATCAGCGAGGTGGCCAGCCGATCGTGGACCTCGGTCGCGCCGACAACGCGCGCGACGTCGTCGGGGCGCTGATCGCCGATCGCGGGCTGCGACCCACCTTCAGGGACCGGCACGAGCAGGAGGCGAGGAGTGCGATCGCTCGCCTCCAGCGCGACCCGGGCCCCCGCCGCGACCTCACGGCCGAGCCCACGTTCACCGTCGACCCGGCCGGCGCTCGCGACTTCGACGACGCTGTGTCCGCGCGGCCGGACGGGGACGGCCACCGCGTCTGGGTCCACATCGCCGACGTCGCGGCTCACGTCAAGCCCGAGAGCGGCCTCGATCGCGAGGCGCTGGCGAGGGCGAACTCGACCTACGCGCCGGGAACCGTCAGCCCGATGCTGCCGGCGTCGCTGAGCAGCGATGCCTGCAGCCTCAATCCCGGCGTCGAGCGCCTGGCGGTCACCGCAGAGCTCGAGCTGGCTCCCTCCGGCGAGCCGCGGTCCACCGCCTTCTACCGGTCGCGCATCCGCTCCGACGCGCGGCTCGACTACGACAGCCTCGACCGGATCTTCGCGGGAACCGAGCGTGCGCCCGAGCCGGTCGCCGACGCGATCGCGAGCGCCCGGCGGGCGACGGCGGCGATCGGGGGTGGATCCCGGGGGACCGGCCTGGAGGTGACGAGCGCCGAGCCCGAGTTCACGTTCACGCCCGACGGCGAGGTCGAGGCGGCCCAGGCGCTCGTCCAGACCGAGGCGCACACCCTGATCGAGAAGCTCATGGTCCTGACCAACGAGCAGGTCGCACGCCTGCTCGAGCGCAAGCGCGTCCCGACCCTCTACCGCGTCCACGAGCAGCCCGATCCGGCCCGGGTCATGGTCCTGATCGAACAGCTCGCATCGCTCGGCGTGCCGACGCCGGCGCTGGCGAAGTCCGCGGGCCCGAGCGAGGCGGGCGAGGCCGCGATCGAGGCGAGCCGGCTCGTCGCTGCGGAGGCCGAGCGGCGCGGCCACGGTGGCAGCAGCCTCTCGTCGCTCGTCCTCCGGGCGTTGAAGCCGGCGCGGTACAGCGAGGTGAACCTCGGCCACGCCGGGCTCGGAAGCGGTGCCTACTGTCATTTCACGTCGCCGATCCGCCGGTATCCGGACCTGGTCGCTCACCGGGGGCTCCTGGCGGTCGTCGAGGACGGTGAGGAGCGGCCGAGCATCCACGAGGTGGCGGGCACCGCCCTTCACTGCTCGGATCGCGAGCGGGAGTCGATGCGGATCGAGCGCGACGGCGACGACATCTGCGCCGCGTTCCTGTTGCAGCGCGAGCTGTTCGAACGCGGCTCCGCCGCCGTGTTCGAGGGCGAGGTCTCCGGCGTCATCCCCGCGGGTGCTTTCATCCTCTTCGGTGGCGAGCACGCCGACATCTACGAGGGCTTCTTCCCGGCTCGCCGGATGCCCGGTGAGCGCTTCGAGATCAACGAGGTCGAGTCGGCCTTGATCGGCACGCGCAGCGGCAGGCGGGTGGGGATCGGCGACCGGGTCGAGGTCCGTGTCGACGCGGTCGAGCCGGCGCGCGGACGGGTCGACCTCGCCGCCGCCGACGAGGGCGGTCGCGAGCGCAGGCGCAGGTCTGCCGGCCGCGCGCCCCGGTCCGCATCGGCCGGCCGCAGGAGGCGGCGATGAGCGCCGACGGGCGCGGCCCGGACGTCGCCACCAATCGCGCTGCCCGCTTCTCGTACGAGATCGTCGAGACGTTCGAGGCGGGCATCGTCCTCACCGGCACCGAGGTGAAGTCGTTGCGCGACGGGAAGGCGCGGCTTCAGGACTCCTACGCTGCGATCGAGGACGGTCAGGTCTACCTGCGCGGCGCCTACATACCCCCATACCCGCCGGCTCGCGACAATCACGAGCCCGAGCGCTCGCGGAAGCTGCTGATGCACCGCTGGGAGATCGAGCGGCTGATCGGGAGGATGCAGCGCAAGGGACTGACCCTGATCCCGACGCGGATCTACTTCAAGGGGAAGCGCGCGAAGGTCGAGCTCGCCCTCGCCCGGGGCAAGCAGCAGCAGGACAAGCGGCGCCAGATCCGCGACCGGGACGTGGCGCGGGACGTCGAGCGTGAGCTCAAGCAGCGGAACCGCTGAACGGCACCGTTCAGGAGCGCACGCCGTCTTCTACGAGGCCGGCCCTCGCTTGCTTCAATGTCACTGTCGAGCTGGAGCACGGAGGAGCCGGATTTGAGCGAGCAGGATCAACAACAGGGACAAGCCGACCGGCCCCCCGGAGCGCCGACCCCGCCCCCGCAGGGGGCACCCGCCCCTCCG
>JAGQUO010000105.1 GCA_020438445.1 Solirubrobacterales bacterium | reverse complement strand
ACAACTCCTGGCTCTACTTCAACCGCGAGCTCTCGTGGATGGACTTCAACGACCGCGTCCTCCAACTCGCCGAGGACACGAGCCTGCCGCTGCTCGAGCGCCTCAAGTTCTGCGCGATCTACGAGAGCAACCTCGACGAGTTCTACATGGTGCGGGTCGCCGGGGTCCACGACAAGATCGTCGCCTCGCTGCCGGCCAGCGGCGCCGACGCCATCCCGCCGGCGGATGTGCTCGCCGCGGTCCGCGACCTGACGATCGCCCAGCGCGGGCGGCTCGAGCGCTGCCTCGTGGAGGAGCTCGTCCCGGCGATGGCCGACCGCGGGATCCGGATCCTGTCCTACCCGGAGGCGAGCGCCGCGGAGCTGGCGGAGATCGACGAGCTCTTCAACAGCCGGGTGTTCCCGGCGCTGACGCCGCTCGTGTTCGGGGTCGGCAGGCCGTTCCCCTACATCTCGAACCTCTCCCTGAGCCTGCTCGTCGTCCTTCGCGACCCCGTCCAGGACACCGAGGTGATGGCCCGGGTCAAGGTCCCGAAGGAGCTCCTGCGCCGCTACCTGCCGATCGGGGACGGCAGCACCTTCGTCGCACTCGAGGACGTGATCTCTCACAACCTCGAGGCGCTGTTCCCCGGGATGGAGGTGCTCGGGCACACGCTCTTCCGGGTCACGCGCGACACCGACTACGACGTCTCCGACGAGGCCGACGACCTCCGCCGCGCGGTCGAGGAGGAGATCCGCCGGCGCCGGTTCGGCGAGGTGATCCGGCTCGAGCTGATGGGGGACCTCGACCCGCGCCTGCGCGAACGCCTCGTCTCCCTGCTCGGAATCGAGGCCGATCAGGTCTACGACGTGAGCTGGATCGGCATGGACGACCTCTTCGACATCGCCGGCGTCTCCGGCTTCGACGATCTCCGCTTTCAGCCCTTCGTGCCGGTCACCCAGGCGCGGTTGCAGGCCCCGGAGGGACAGACGATGGACCTCCTCGCGGCGATCCGCGAGGGAGACATCCTCGTCCACCACCCCTACGACTCGTTCCAGACCTCGGTCGAGGCCTTCGTGCGCCAGGCCGTCAACGACCCCGACGTCCTCGCGATCAAGCAGACCGTGTACCGGACGAGCGACGACTCGCCCCTCGTGCCGGCGTTGATCTCCGCATCGGAGCGCGGCAAGCAGGCGGTCTGCATGGTGGAGCTCAAGGCCCGCTTCGACGAGCAGGCCAACATCCGCTGGGCGAAGAAGCTCGAGCAGGCCGGCGTCCACGTCGTCTACGGCATCCCGGCGCTGAAGACGCACGCGAAGTGCGTCCTGGTCGTCCGCCGCGAGGGCGACGGCGTCCGCCAGTACGCCCACATCGGAACCGGCAACTACAACCCGAAGACGGCCCGCCTCTACACCGACCTCGGGCTCTTCACCGTCGACCCGGACATCTGCTCGGACATCGCCGAGATGTTCAACTACCTGACCGGCTACGCGCGTCCGCAGAACTACCGGAAGGCGCTGATCGCGCCGTTCAACCTCGCCGACGAGCTCCTCGCCGAGATCGACCGCACGATCGAAGCGCACACGCTCGGGCGGCCTTCCCGGATCCGGATGAAGATGAACTCGCTGCTGGACCCGCCGATGATCCAGGGGCTCTACCGGGCCTCGCAGGCCGGGGTGAAGGTCGAGCTCAACGTCCGCGGGATCTGCGCCCTCCGGCCCGGCGTCGAGGGCGTCTCGGAGAACATCAGCGTCGTCTCGGTCCTCGGGCGGTTCCTCGAGCACTCGCGGATCTACTGCTTCGAGCGCAACGGGGATACGCGCGTCTACACGGGCTCGGCCGACCTGATGCCCCGCAACCTCTACAACCGCGTCGAGCTCGTGATCCCGGTCGAGGACGAGGGAGTGCGGCGGGAGATGCTCGAGATCCTCGATCTCAGCCTCGCCGACAACGCCGGAGCCTGGACGCTCGACTCCGACGGCGAGTGGACGCGCAAGGCACGGGCTCCGGGCGATCCGCTGCGCGACGTGCAGGCGACGATGATCGAGCGCAGCACGACGCGGGCGGCGGAGTCCCCCCAGACCTTCTAGGGCGCCCGCGGGACCCGATGCGGCACGACGCGCACGGATACTGGATCGAGGAGGCCGGCCTCGAGGGAACGCCGTCGATGCCGGCGCTGACCGAGGACGCCGAAGCCGACGTCCTGATCGTCGGTGGCGGCTACACCGGCCTGTGGGCGGCCTGGTGGGCGAAGCGGGAGGAGCCCGGGGCCCGGGTCGTCCTGCTCGAGGCCGACCACTGTGGTTTCGGCCCCAGCGGCCGCAACGGCGGCTTCGTCAACTCGATGGGCTTCAACCTCCCGAACCTGCGCCGGATCTTCGGCGATCGCGCGGCCGGCGAGATGGTTCACGCGGCTGACGCGTCGGTGGAGGCGATCGGCTCGTTCTGCGAGGAGCAGGGGGTCGACGCCTGGTTCACGCCCGCCGGGTACCTGCAGGCCTCCACGGCGCCGTTCTTCGACCATTCGTGGGAACCGATCGTCGCGGCCTGCGAGGGTCTCGGCGAGACGGGGCGGATCGAGGTCCTCGGGGAGGAGGAGGTTCGCGCGCGCTGCGACTCGCCGCTGTTCCGGACCGGCGCCTTCTACCCGGTGGCCGCGACGGTGCAGCCCGCCCGGCTGGCAGCCGGCCTGAGGGCGCGGATCATCGAGGCCGGGGTCGAGGTGCACGAGCACACGCGCGTGGACGCGCTCCGCGACCGCGGCGGCAAGGTCGTCGCGACGACGCCCGGCGGCCGGGTCACCGCGGGAGCGGCGGTCCTCGCCGCCGGTGGCTCGCTGCTGCGGTTCCGGCCGCTGCGCCGGGCGCTGACCCTGACGTCGAGCCACATGGTCATCACCGAGCCCGTGCCCGACGTCCTCGAAGAGCTCGGATGGACCGGGGGCGAGTGCGTCACCGACTCGCGACACATGGTCCACTACTTCCGGACGACGCGGGACGGCCGGATCGCCTTCGGCTGGGGCGGCGGCAGGATCGCCCGCGGCGCCAACGTCCACGGCCGCGCCGAGGTCGACCCGGACATGACCGCGCAGGTCGTCGCTCACCTCCGGCGGTTCTTCCCGCAACTCCGGGACAGGGCGATCACGCATGCCTGGGGCGGGCCGATCGACGTCTCGCCGACCCATCTGCCGCTCGTCCGGACGGTCGGGGACCGCAGCTTCGCCGGCTTCGGATACACCGGCCACGGGGTCGGCCCCTCGCAGATGATCGGCCACGCGCTGGCATCGCTCGCCCTCGATCGCCGCGACGGGTTCTCCAGCCTCCCGATCGTCGATCCGCCCCGGGTCAGCGTCCCCCCCGAGCCGTTCCGGTTCGCCGGCGGCGCGATCATCCGGCGCGCGATCATCCGCAAGGAGACGGCCGAGGAGCAGGATCGATCGCCCGGCCCGATCACCCGCCTCGTCAGCGGGATCCCGGAGCGGATCGGCATCCACATCGGGCGCTGAGCGGCGAGGGTTTCCGGCTTCCGCGGCGAACGAGGGGGCAGGGCAGGGCCCCCGCAATCGAATTCACAGGAGAGACGATGGAAGGAAGTCCGATGATGACCCCGCAGCAGGGGCGCGAGCTGCTCCGCGGGCTGTCGAGGTTCTGGTGGCTGTGGCTCGTGTTCGGGATCGGCTGGGTGGTGATCGCCCTCGTCATCCTTCAGTTCGACCAGGCGTCGATCACCACCGTCGGGATCCTGATCGGGCTGATGTTCTTCGTCAGCGGGCTGCAGCAGTTCGCGATCGCCGGGATGGTCGAGCGCGGCCGCTGGCTGTTCCTGCTGTTCGGGTTCCTGTTCGTGGTCGCCGGGGTGATCGCCTTCATATCCCCCGAGAACACCTTCGCGGCGATCGCCGACATCCTCGGGTTCCTGTTCCTGATCGTCGGGGTCTTCTGGATCATCCAGGCGTTCGCGGAGCGGGACGAGAACGAGATCTGGTGGCTCGGGCTCGGCGCGGGAGTCCTGATGGTGATCCTCGCCTTCTGGACCGGCGGCCAGTTCTTCATCGAGAAGCAGTACACGCTGCTCGTCTTCGCCGGGATCTGGGCGCTGATGTCGGGGGTCACCGACATCGTTCGCGCCTTCCAGATCCGCAAGCTCGGAGAGCTCTAGGCGGCGATCCTCACGCTGACGTCCCGGGGGCCTTCGGCCGAAGGCCCCCGGGCTCAGTGAGTGCCGAAAGCGGCGCCCTTCTTGGCCGGCTGCCAGCGGGACGTGACGACCTTCTTGCGGGTGTAGAACTCGACCGCATCGTGGCCGTTGGCGTGGAGGTCGCCGACCATCGAGTCCTTCCAGCCGGCGAACGGGAACCAGGCGACTGGGGCGGGGACGCCGACGTTGACTCCGACCATCCCGGCCTCGACCTCGTGGCGGAAGCGGCGGACCGCCTCGCCCGAGGCGGTGAAGATGACCGACGCGTTGCCGTAGCGGGACGCGTTGACGAAGTCGAGCGCGGAGTCGAGGTCGTCGACCTCGACCAGGGCGAGGACCGGCCCGAACAGCTCCTCGCGGGCGAGCTCCGACTCGAGGTCGGGCGCGGTGACGATGGTGGGTCCCATCAGCGCTCCGGCGTCGTTCGTCCGGTCGCGGCCGTCGACGACCACCTCCGAGCCCTCCCCGACGGCGCGGTCGACCGCGTCGGAGACGCGGTCGCGGGCGTCGGCACCGACCATCGGCGGGCACACCACCCCCTCCTCGGAGCCGTTGCCGGTCGGCAGCGTCGAGGCGGCCTCCGCGAGCGCCGAGCGGACCTCCTCCCGCCGGGCCTCGTCGCCGACGACGACGGCGACCGACCCGGCCAGGCAGCGCTGGCCGGCGTTGCCGAACGCGGACTGCATCATCGCCGGGACCGCGAGGTCGAGGTCGGCGTCGTCCATGACGACCATCGAGTTCTTGGCGCCGCCCAGCGCCTGCACCCGCTTCCCCGACTTCGTCCCGCGCTCCATCACGTGCAGCGCGGTCGTCGCCTGTCCGACGAAGCTGATTGCGTCGATCTCCGGATGGTCGAGGAGGCCGTCGACCGCCTCGTGGGCCCCGTGGAGGAGGTTGACGACGCCGGCCGGGATCTGATCGATCCCGTCGATCAGCTCGACGATCCGCTGGGACGTCCGCGGGTCGCGCTCGGACGGCTTGAGGATGAACGTGTTGCCGCAGGCGATCGCGTACGGCAGGAACCAGAGCGGGATCATCGCCGGGAAGTTGAAGGGCGTGATCGCGGCGACGACGCCGACCGGCTGGCGCCACATCTCGACGTCGACGCCGGTCGCAACCCCTTCGAGCGTCTCCCCCTTGAGCAGGTTCGGGATGCCGCAGGCGTTCTCGGTCGACTCGATCCCCCGGCCGACTTCGCCGCGGGCATCGTCGAGTGCCTTCCCCATGTCCTGGGTGACCAGGCGGGTCAGCTCGTCCTGATGCGCCCAGAGAGCCTCGCGCAGAGCGAAGACCGCCCGGGCGCGCTTGGCCACCGCCAGCGCCGCCCATGCCGGCTGCGCCGCGCGCGCCGCCGCCGCCGCCGCGTCGACGTCGGCCGTGGTCGACAGGGGCACCCGGGCGAGGACCTCGCCGGTGGCCGGATCGATGTCGTCGATCGTCTCCGACGCGGCCGATTCGACCCACCGGCCGCCGATGTAGTTCTTCAGCGTCGCGGGGTCGCCGCCGGTCGTCTCTTCAGTGCCCGCCTGGGCAAGGGTCTCGGGCTCCATCGCCTCTCTCCTTCGGCGTTTCGATTCGGAAGTCGACTCCGATGCTACTCCGGCGGCTTGGTGCGTCGTTGCACAATCTCGGGCTCGGCCTTCCGCCGCTGCGGAGCACGGGCCCGGGACGGGGCTGCAGCATCGCGGCGCCCGAGCGCGATCCGGAGCAGGCCGAGCGCGCCCTCCCTGAAGCCGTCGGGAAGTTCGGCGGACGGTGACGCCCCCGGGTGCCGTCGCGAAACCCTGACGCGGAGCACGCCGGGGCGGATCCGGAAGCGAAGCGGTGCATCCAGCGTCGCCGCCTCGCCGTCGATTCCGGCCGGGACGGGATGGCCGGCTCCGACCTCGAAGTCGGACGCGCTCCAGTCGCGCCACGGGCGCTGCAGCCGGCGGTTGCCGCCACGGCCACGGGGCGCTCCGAAGACGGCGATGCCGAGCAGGCCGTCGTCGATGCGGGGCCTCGTGCCCGAGCCGACGGCGCGCCCGAGCCGGTAGCGGTTGTTGGAGACGAGGATCGCGACCCCCGAGTGATGCTCGTGCCCGCCCGGCCCGGACCAGGTGAGATCGAGCCCGGTTCCCTGCGGGCCGACCATCTCCGGCACCGTCTCGAGCAGTGTCCGCACCTTCGCGTCCCGGTACCCGCTGCGCTGGACCGCGCTCGCATAGAGCCCGAGCGAGACGTTGTTGACGAAGACCCGCCCGTTGACCTCGGCGAGGTCGACCCGCCGCTCGTTGCCGTCTACGAACGCATCGAGCGCTCCGACGACGTCGTCGCGGTCGACGCCGAGGTCGCAGGCGAAGTGGTTGCGGGTGCCGGCGGGAATGCACGCGTAGGGGAGGTCATGCTCGGCGGCGATCGCGGCGACCACCGCCTGCGATCCGTCGCCGCCGGCCATCGCCAGTGCATCGGCTCCCTCGGCCACGGCTCCCCGGACCAGGGCCTCGAGGTCCTCGCCGGGCTCCATCGCCACGACGCCGAAGCCGCGCCTCCTCGCCTCCTCGGCGAGGTTGAACCGCTCCGCCTTGCCGCCGCCGGAGCGGGGGTTGAAGAAGAGGACCGGGCGGCCGGGCGGGCTGACCCGCTCGAGATCGACGCGCGCGTCGAAGGCGCGCCGCGTGCAGGCCGAGCTGATCGCCGCGATCCCGATCAGTGCCAGCTCCTCGAAGATCCCCCGGCTGATCATCAGCCAGAGCGAGGCCCCGAGACACGCGAGCGCGATCGCCCCGCCGGCGATGCGAAGCGGAAGCGGCCCGACGATCGCGTACCAGGCCGCGATCGATGCGACTGCGAGCAGGGCGACGACGATCAACCCGTTCGGGAACGCCTGGACGCCGACGACGACCGCGAGCGCCAGGGCGACGGCGCCGGTGAGGAGGGCGGCGACGGCGGCGGCCCGCGGGGCGGTCATAGAATCACCGGGAGATGGAGGAACGCCCGCCGACCGACGACGAGCTCGGCGCGACCGCGCCCGCCCGCTGGCTCGAGGATGCCGAGCGGGTCGATCTGGCCCTCTACGCGGCGATCGCCCGTACACCGACGCCGGCGCTCGATCGCGCCATGTCGAGACTCTCCCGCGCCGCCGACTACTCGCGGATCTCGATCGTCTCGGCCGGCCTGCTCGCCGCCGCCGGGGGACGGTCGGGGCGGCGGGCGGCGGGCATGGGCCTCGCCTCCGTCGGTGTCGCGGCGGCGTTCTTCAACCTCGTGGTCAAGCCGCTCAGCAACCGGTCGCGGCCGGACCGGATCGCCGAGAAGGTGCCGATCGCGAGACACGTGAGGATGCCCTCCTCGACCTCGTTCCCCTCCGGTCATTCGGCGACGGCCTTCGCCTTCGCGACCGGCGTCGGCCGGGTCATGCCCCCGGCGGCGGTGCCGCTGCACGCCGTCGCCGCGTTGATCGCCTACTCGCGGGTCCACACCGGCGTGCACTATCCCGGCGACGTCGTGGCAGGCGCGGTCTCGGGCACGGTGGTTGCGCAGCTCACGACGCACGCTCTCGATCGTAGGACGCGGCGCCGGGATTGACGTCCGCGGCGACTACCGGTCGCCGCCGCCCGGCCCGTAGGGGTACCACCAGTCCTTCTGCTCGATCTCGGTCTCCATGTGGACGTGCTTGGTCTCCTGGAAGGCCTCGAGGCCCTCGCGTCCGAGCTCGCGGCCGATGCCCGACTGCTTGAAGCCGCCGAAGGGACCGGCGTCGTTGTCGGTCAGCGGGTCGTTGATCCAGACCGTGCCGGCCCGCAGCTCGCGCATGCAGTGGACGGCGCTTTTGAGGTCGCGCGTGTAGACGTTGGCGCCGAGACCGAACCGGGTCCCGTTCGCCAGCGCGATCGCCTCGTCGAGGTCGGCCACGGGCACGATCGGCGCCACCGGCCCGAAGGTCTCCTCGCGGAGCAGGTCGGTCTCCGCCGGCGCGCCGGTGACCACCGCGGGGGCGAAGAAGTGCCCGGCCGGCTGCCCACCGGTGCCGCCGCCGGTCACGAGCTCGGCCCCGGCCGACACCGCCGCCTCGACCTGGTCGACGACCTTCCGGCGCTGCGGCGCCGAGACCATCGGCCCGATGTCGGTCGCCTCGTCGAAGGGATCGCCCAGCACGAGGCTCTCGGTGTGGGAGACGAACGCGGAGACGTAGTCGTCGTAGACGTCCTCCATCACGTAGAAGCGCTCGGCCGACGTGCAGACCTGGCCGGCGTTGAGGAAGGCCGCCCAGGCGCCGCCGCGGGCGGCGATCTCGATCTCGGCGGCGACGTCGGAGCAGACGATGAAGGGATCCTTGC
>JAGQUO010000104.1 GCA_020438445.1 Solirubrobacterales bacterium | reverse complement strand
GGCGGACGGCGCCGGCCTGGCCGCTGATCCCGCCGCCGTGGACCCGGACCCTGACGTCGACGGCACTCTCGTACCCGGACGTCACGAGTGGCTGGCGGGCCAGCGCCTGGTGCTGGCTGCTCTTGAAGTACTCGTCGATCCCGCGATCGTTGATCTCGAACGAGCCGTCGCCGGCGCGGACGATCACGCGGGCGACGGCGCTCTTGCGCTTGCCGGTCGCCTGGATCTGGGTGTCCGCGGGAACGGTCACGGTGCGCGGAGCGATCGTCTCGTCGTCGTTCTCGGCGGCGGCCGCGGCGGCCTCGCGGGCTCGGCGCTCCTCCTCCTCGGCCTCGCGCGCGGCCCGCTCCTCGGCGGTCAGCTCGCGCTCCTCGGCGATCGCGATCGGCTCGAGATCGGCGCCCGGAACGACGTCCTTCTTCTCGCCGTCCTTCGGGGCGGGCTCGGGGCGCTCGGGAGAAGCCTCGGCGGCGGGCTGATCCTCGGCGGCCCCGGCGTCGTCCTCTGCGGGCGTCTCGGCCTGCTCGGCGGGCACCTCGGCGGCGGGCTGATCCTCGGCGGCCTCGGGCTCGGCGGCCTCGGGCGCCTCGTCCTGCTCGCGGTCGGCGTCTTCGCTCGGGGTCATCAGTCGTTCACCTCCAACGGCTTCGGCTGCTGCGCGGCGTGCGGATGGTCGGGGCCGGCGTAGACCTTGAGCTTGAGCAGCTGCTTGCGCGCCAGCTTGTTGCGGGGGAGCATCCCCTTCACCGCGCGGCGGATCACGTCCTCGGGGCTGCGGTCGAGCATCTCCTCGAGTGAGCGGGAGCGGATCCCGCCCGGGTAGCCGCTGTGCCGGTAATAACGCTTGCTCTTGAGCTTGTCGCCCGTCACGGCGATCTTGTCGGCGTTGACGACGACGACGAAGTCGCCGACATCGCAATGCGGCGTGTACTCCGGCTTGCGCTTACCGCGCAGCGCATCGGCGATCTGCGTCGCGAGCCGGCCCAGGGTCCTGCCCTCGGCGTCGACGACGTACCAGTCTCGGGTGCGGTTCTCGGGTGTTGCTACGAAAGTCTTCATTCCGCGAAAGAGCCGCGCTCCGACCCGTACGGGTCCCCACGCGGCCGGCGGGATGATAGCCATTGCCGCGCGGCCGGGAGTGCGGGGCTGCACAAGGTAGCGCGATGGGCTCGCGATCGCACGGAAACGACCCACCGGGTGGCCGGGGCCGCGGTTATACTGCCGCCCGCAAAAGGACCTGCCGAATCCCCGGGTTCCGATTTCCGGGGGGCGGGGGAACCGCACGGCCACCGCTCCGACAGGAGACGGAGGCCATGGGGCGAATCCAGGCGACGAAGCCAGGTAGCGCTGCTCTTTCCGCGCGAGCCCGACAGCTAACCCCGTAGGCCCGGAAGAAAGAGACGAGGACTTGAGCCCAGGCGCCACGCGCACACGCACGCGAACGACGACGACGAGGTCGATCGGCCTCGTCGCCTTCGCGGCCGTCGCGGCGCTTCTGAGCTGGGCCGGGGCGGCGAGCGGAGACGGCGGCATCGGCACGCCCGACCCTCCGAGAGTCAAGGACATCGTCTGCTCGGACCGCTGCCTCGACATCCGCACCGTCACCGAGACCGGCAAGGTCGAGGTCACGGGCAGGGACCTCGGCGAGACGACCGCGGTCCGGTTCCCGGGCGCCGCCGGCCGGATCGACGTCAAGCCGTCCAAGGTCGAGTCCGGGCGCGTGACTGCGAAGGTGCCGACCGGAGCGGCCAGCGGCAAGGTCATCGTCGAGAGCCGCTACGGGACGAAGGCGAAGGCGCCCGAGGATCTCGTCGTCAAGCCGGAGGACGCGATCAGATCCGTCAAGGGCTTCGCGGTGAAGCGGGTCGAGGCTGCGCCCAAGACCGCCTACTTCGACGGCCGCAAGGACATCGAGCTCGACTACCTGTTCGAGGCCGACGAGCCGGCGGACATCCGGATCGACATCGTCGCCAAGAAGAAGAACAAGACCGTCGACTCGATCATCGAGAAGAACGTGGAGCCGTTCTCGAACCAGACCGCCACCTGGGACGGCCTCGACGCCAAGGGCAAGCCGCCCCGCAACGGCAAGTACAAGTTCCGCGTCTCCGCTCTCGGCGGCGAGAGCGGCTCCAGCCAGGCCACCGGGTTCGCCTACTACGACCACATCTTCCCGCTCCGGGGCAAGCACTACTACGGCGACGGCCTCGGGGCGGGCCGCGGCCACCAGGGCCAGGACGTCTTCGCCAGGTGCGGCACCAAGATCGTCGCCGCCCGGGGCGGCACCGTCCAGACCAACGCCTACCAGTCAGCCGCCGGCTACTACGTGGTCATCGACGGCAAGAAGACGGGCGAGGACTACGTCTACATGCACATGGAGAAGAAGGGCCGCCCGAAGGAGGGCTCGCGCGTCAGGACGGGCGAGACGATCGGGCGCGAGAGCGACACCGGCGACGCCACCGGGTGCCACCTCCACTTCGAGCTCTGGTCGGCCCCCGGCTGGTACGAGGGCGGTCACGTCCTCAACCCGACCAGGCCCCTGAAGAAGTGGGACAAGTGGAGCTAGGCCGCTAGGAGGCGCGCCGTCGCCCGGCGGCTGGAGCCGGCGGACGAGATCGGCTGGGGAACGGGAGCGCGCGACGGGACGGCGTCATCGGGCGGGATCACGCCCATATGTGGGCGCAATTCCGCCCACTGCGGGCGCGTCCGCCGCAGTGGTCTCGACGAGGCTCACTCCCACTCGATCGTGGCCGGCGGCTTGCTCGAGATGTCGAGCGCGACGCGGTTGACGCCGGCGACCTCGTTGATGATCCGGTTCGATGCCCGCTCGAGGAGGTCGTAGGGGAGCCGGGCCCAGTCGGCGGTCATGGCGTCGTCGGAGGTGACGGCGCGGATCACGATCGGGTACGCGTAGGTGCGGCCGTCGCCCTGGACGCCGACCGAGCGGACGACGGGAAGCACGCAGAAGGACTGCCAGAGGTCCCGGTAGAGGCCGGCGGCGCGGACCTCCTCCTGGAGCACGGCGTCGGCCTCGCGAAGGATCTCCAGACGCTCCTCGTTGACCTCGCCGCCGACGATCCGGATCGCCAGGCCGGGCCCGGGGAACGGCTGGCGCCAGACCATCCGGTCCGAGAGGCCGAGCTCGGAGGCGACCGCGCGGACCTCGTCCTTGAACAGCATCCGCAGCGGCTCGACGAGCTCGAAGTCGAGGTCCTCGGGAAGGCCGCCGACGTTGTGATGGGACTTGATCGTCGCCGCGCCCGTGCCGCCGCCCGACTCGATCACGTCCGAATAGAGCGTGCCCTGGACCAGATAGCCGACGTCGGGCAGCTTCCGCGCCTCCTCCTCGAAGACCCGGATGAACTCCTCGCCGATGATCTTTCGCTTCCGCTCCGGCTCGTCGACGCCGGCGAGGCGGTCGAGGAACCGCTTGCGGGCGTCGACGTGGATCAGCTTGATCCCGAGCCCCTCGCGAAACGTCTCGACGACCTGCTCCGCCTCCCCCTTGCGGAGCAGGCCGTGATCGACGAGGACGCAGGTGAGCTGATCGCCGATCGCCTCGTGGACGAGCGCCGCAGCGGTCGCCGAGTCGACGCCGCCCGACAGGCCGCAGATGACGCCGCCGTCGCCCACCTGCGCGCGGATCCGGTCGATCTGCTCGTCGATCACCGATGCTGCAGACCACTGCTCGCGGCAGCCGGAGACGTCCCGGAGGAAGCGCTCGAGGATGGCCTGCCCGTGCGGCGTGTGCACGACCTCGGGGTGGAACTGGATCCCGTAGAGGCCTCGCTCGGTGTCCTCGCAGGCCGCCACGGGCGAGCCGGGGCTGGACGCCAACGGGCTGAACCCCGGGGGCGCCTCGTAGACGCAGTCGCGATGGCTCATCCAGCACTGCTGGGTCTCGGGCAGCCCCGACATCAGCCTGCCGCCCTCCTCGAGCAGCGACAGCTCCGTGCGGCCGAACTCGCCGCGCTCGGCGCCCTCGACCCGCCCTCCCAGCGCCCGGACCATGACCTGCATCCCGTAACAGATGCCGAGCACCGGGATGCCGAGGTCGAGCAGCTCGGTCCGGAGCGACGGCGCGCCCGGCTCGTAGACCGAAGCCGGGCCGCCCGAGAGCACCAGGGCCTTCGGCTTGCGCAGCCGGATCCGGTCGAGGTCCGTGTCGTGCGGCAGCAGCTCGGCGAACACGCCGCATTCGCGCAGCCGGCGCGCGATCAGCTGCGAGTACTGGCCGCCGAAGTCGAGCACGAGGACCTCCTCGCGGTCGACGCCGACGGCTCCCGCCTCGCCACCCGACGGATCCACGACGGGTGCGTCGGCCGGGCGCTCGACGGGGAGCGTCTCGGTCGTGGCGGGGCCGGCGCTCACGTCGCCCTAGTCGTCCGAGACCGCGACGGCGTTGGCGACTGCCGACTTCCCGTTCGAGCCCATGCCGACCGACTGGCTGCGCTGGAGCTGCTTGCCCTCGGTCTGCAGCGAGGGCGCGACCATGACCTCGGCCCGGTGGAAGGACGGGATGTCCTCGTAGCCGGTGGTCGCCATCGAGGTGCGAAGTGCGCCCATCAGGTTGAACGTCCCGTCGTTCTCGTTCGCCGGCCCGAGCAGGATCTGCTCGAGGCTGCCGTCCTGGGTCGTGGTGACCCGGGTCCCGCGCGGGAGCGAGGGATGGAACGTCGCCATGCCCCAGTGGTAGCCGCGCCCGGGTGCTTCGTTGGCGCGGGCGAGCGGCGAGCCGATCATGACCGCGTCGGCGCCGCAGGCGACCGCCTTCGACACGTCGCCGCCGGTCCGCATGCCGCCGTCGGCGATCACGTTGCAGTACTGGCCGGTCTCGAGCATGTGCTGCGAGCGGGCGGCCGCGACGTCGGCGATCGCCGTCGCCTGAGGGACGCCGATGCCGAGGACGCCGCGCGTCGTGCACGCCGCGCCCGGCCCGACGCCCACCAGGACCCCGACGGCACCGGTCCGCATCAGGTGCAGGCCGGTCGAGTAGGAGGCGCACCCCCCGACCACGCAGGGCACCGGCACGGACGCGATGAACTCCTTCAGGTTGAGCGGCTCCGAGCTCGAGGAGACGTGCTCGGCCGAGATGACCGTGCCCTGGACGACGAGGATGTCGAGCCCGGCCTCGAGAGCCACCTCGTGGTACTCCCCCACCTTCTGCGGCGTCAGCGAGCCGGCGCAGACCGCGCCCTCGGCCTTGATCTCCTCGATCCGCTGGGCGATCAGCTCGGGCTTGACGGGCTCGGCGTAGATCTCCTGCATCAGCTGGGTCGACCGCGCCGGCGGCGCGGCGGCGATCCGGGCGAGTTGCTCGTCGGCGTCCTCGTACCGGGACCAGATGCCCTCGAGGTTGAGGACTCCGAGGCCGCCGAGGCGGTTGATCAGGACCGCGGTCTCGGGACTGACGACGCCGTCCATCGCGGAGGCGAGCAACGGCAGCTCGAAGCGGTACGGGCCGAGATTCCAGGTGATGTCGATGTCGTCGGGGTCACGCGTCCGCCGCGAGGGCACGATCGCGATGTCGTCGAACCCGTAGGCCCGGCGTCCCTTCTTTCCCCGTCCGATCTCGACTTCCAACTGGTGGCGCTCCCTTGGTCGACTGCAGAAAGACGATTGTAGGCGCCCGCGATGACGGGCCGGAGGGCCTCGGCGTCCGGAAACTGCGGGGAAACGGCGTCCGGCGGGGAGCGCTCAGGCAACTCGGAGCGGCGCGGTCAGCCGCTCGACGCTGACCCTGTCGATCAGCTTCGCGGCCTCGGGGCCGTCGATCGTGCCCGCACCGAGGTGCTGGGTGGACTCGGCGCCGCAGGCGACGCCGTAGGCGAGGCAGTCCTCGATCGGATGGCCCGCCCGCCGCGCGGCGACGAAGCCGGCCAGGAAAGCATCGCCGGAGCCGACGCTGGCGACGGTGGCGAGAGGCTCGATCGTCGCCTCGTAGTGGGTCCGGGCCGCGCCCTCGCCGACGAGCGCGACGCAGCCCGAGGGGGTCGTGATGATCGCCTCCTCGGCTCCCATCCCGACGAGTCCGTCGACCGCCGAGAACAGGTCCTCGCGCTCCGTGAACTCGTAGCCGACCGCCTCCTCGGCCTCGACGACGTTCGGGACGACGACGGAGGGCTGGGCCCGCAGGCCGACCCGCATCGGCTCGCCGTCGGTGTCGAGCAGCGTCGGCACGCCCGCAGCGCGCAGGCCGGCGATCAGGGACGCATACTGGTCGGGCTCGGAGCCGGGAGGCAGCGACCCGGCGATCACGCAGAACTCCGCCCCTCCGGCCAGGTAGAGCAGGCGCTCGGTGAAGCGCTCGAGGTCGGCCGGCGAGACGTTGGGCCCGCGCTCGTTGATCTCCGTCTGCTCGCCGGAGGTCGGGTCGACGATCGCGAGATTCGTGCGCGAGTCCCCCGGGACCTCGACGAAGTCGTGGAGGACCTGCTCGGCATCGAGCAGCTCGCGGATCCGCTGGCCGGTGGGGCCGGCCGCGAACCCGGTCGCGATCACCGGCTCGCCGAGGCGCTTGAGCGCGCGGGCGATGTTCACGCCCTTGCCGCCGGCGGCGCGGCGCGAGTCGACGACCCGATGGCGGTTGCCGAGCGCGACGCGCGGCACCGCGACCGTGCGGTCGAGTGCGATGTTCAGAGTCACCGTGAGGATCAAGCTTGCCCTCCCCCTCGTCTGCGAATCCGCTCCTGGCGTGTCCTCATTCTCTCCTCCGGGTCCCTTCCCCCGCCCGCTCCGCCGCCGCTGCGGCGTCGCAACAGGAACAGGACGAACGCAAGTATGACGATTGCGGCGCCCGCGATCAGGGCGACGACGAGCGGACCGCCGGCACGGTCGATGATCGACGGCGCCGCCACCGCCCGCGCGGCGACCAGGGGCACCCGGTCGATGAACCGGCCATCGACCGTCACGGTCGCCTGACCGAGGCGCTCACCCGCGGCCACGGGGCCCTCGATCTGCTCCGGCCCCTCCGCATCGACCCGGACCCGCTGGTCCTCACGGACCTCGACGCCGACCCCGCGCTTGGCCACGAGCTCGAGCGGCTCGTCCTCGTAGCGGACCGAGACGCTCGCCTCCCCACCGTCCCTGCGCACCGGCCGCTCGCGGTCGTAGAGCGAGAAGCCGTAGTCGAGAAGGCGCTCGGTCTCGGCGTCGCGGGCGGCCTCCGAGGACGCTCCGAGCACGGCAGCGAGCAGCGGCACCCCGCGGCGCTTCGCCGAGGCGACCAGCACATAGCCGGCATCGAGCGTGTGCCCGGTCTTCACCCCGTCGACGCTCGGGTCGGTGCCGAGCAGCGTGTTCGTGTTCTCGACCGTCCGCGTCTGCGATCCGCTCTCGAGCCTCGCGGTCGGCATCGCGACGATCCGGCGGAATCGCTTGTCGGCGAGCAGGTCCTGGGCGAGAACCGTGAGATCGGCTGCGGTCGAGTGGTTGCCCTTCTCGTCGAGGCCGATCGGATTCGAGTAGTGCGTGTCCCCGAGGTCGAGGTCGGTCGCCGTCGAGTTCATCTCACGGACGAAGGCGCGCTGAGACCCGGCGACCCCCTCGGCCACCGTCACCGCGGCGTCGTTCGCGCTCGGAAGCATCATCGCGACGATCAGGTCGTGGACCGTCAGCCGCTCGCCGGGGGTCAGGCCGGCCACCGACTCGGCGGGGGCCGCGTCGTAGCGGGGGACGACGAGCTCGTCGCTCATCTTCAGCTCGCTCATCGCGATGTAGGCGGTCATGAGCTTGGTCGTGCTGGCGATGGCGCGCCGGCGCGAGGCACCGTGCGCGGCCAGCTCCGCCTGGTCCTTGAGATCGACCAGGAGCCAGGTCGCGGCGTCGAGTCGCGGCGGCCCGGACTCGGGCGTCGCCGCCGCCGTCGCCGGCAGCACGGCAGCGACCGCGAGCACCAGCAACAGGACGATCCGCGGGCCCGCGTGGCCCGCCATTCCGGGTGCCGCCCGCCGCATCTAGCGGATCGTCAGCTCCTGGCCGGCGCCGAGAGCCTGCGGATCGATGTCGGGGTTGAGGCGCTCGAGGCGCTTGACCGAGACGTCGAACTTGGCCGCGATCCCACTGAGGGTGTCCCCCTCCTCCACCGTGTAGTTCCGTGGATTCTCGGCGCCCGCACCGTCCTTCTTGCCCTCGGACTTGATCTTCGCCTTCGTGTCCTGCTCGGCCTTGCTGCCGTCGCCGGTGTTCTGCTGGACGATCACGTAGACGGCGATCAGGACCGCGATCAGCGCCAGCGGGCCCAGGATCCTGTTGAACCAGGAGATATTCCGGGTCGCCTCACCCGGTGCGCTCGTTGCGGCCACGTCCGCGATGGTACGTCAAGCGGGGTCCGGCGGTCCCGAAAATCGGCTGCATGCCGGGCGAATTGCGGGCGCGGGAGCGCCGTCAGCGGCCATAGGCGGCAACGACGCGAACCGGCGTGTCCGCCAGCAACCGCGCCGCCTCCTCGGCCTCGTCGAGGCCGAGCCCGGTCCCGGCCAGGACGACGGTCGCCTCGGCCGCCGCGAGGACGGCATCGGCATCCTCGCCGTCGAGGACCGGAGGCGCCACGTAGACGACGAGATCGTAGGCGCGCGCGAGTCGTCCGGCGAGCGCCGCGAAGCCGCTGCCGCCGCCGAGCCGGTCCGCCGGGGTCCCGGAGCCGGCCGGGACGAAGGCGACGGTCCGCTCTCCGCCGGGATCGAGCGCCACGCTCCGCAGCACCTCACGAGGGGCTGCGCCCTCGCCGAGCTCGACGCTCATCCGATCTGCCCCGTCGCCGGCCAGGAGGACGGCCGCCTCGGCCCCCGCGAGGACGGCATCGACGACGAGG
>JAGQUO010000103.1 GCA_020438445.1 Solirubrobacterales bacterium | reverse complement strand
ACCGCCGGCCAGCAGGTCGCTGGCCGGCGCCACGAAGAAGTTCTGGTGCATGTCGATGGTCAGGGTGAGGAAGCTCTCCGCATTGACTTCCGGGCGCAGGATCACGAGGTTCGGGACAGCGAGGAGCAGTAGCCAGACGACTGCTAGATCGACTGCCCAGCCGGGGCGCAGCGGCCCCCTCGGCTCAAAGCGGCTGATTGCGACCAGGCCCAGCACCGCGCTCATGCTCGCGACCGCGAGCACGAGCGGCGAGACCGAGCTCCAGATCGCAAACCCGGCGACGACTCCGAGCAGCATCATTCCGACGGCCGTCCAGATGTAGCTCGCCTGAGTGCCTAGCCATTCGAGCAGCCCGATGCCGCCGACCCTTGTCAGGGCCCT
This sequence comes from Solirubrobacterales bacterium, assembly GCA_020438445.1. GTDB lineage: Bacteria > Actinomycetota > Thermoleophilia > Solirubrobacterales > 70-9 > RHKX01. Next base: position 8,611 of record JAGQUO010000103.1, on the reverse strand, counting down.
CCCGATGACGACGGCGACGACTGACCACCACAGGGCCATCACCGCCATCAGCGCCGGGATCCCACCTCCCCATGGAAGCGTTCTCGAAACGCGTATGAACAGGAGCCCGGCGATCAGAGTCACACAACTGAAAGCCGCGGCTCCGGCGACGGCGACGGCGGACACGGCTGCGATCCGATCGGCCACTCGTGGGGCCCAATACACGGCCAGTGGCAGGACCACACCGAACGTGAGCAGGAAAGAAGCGGTCTCGGCTGTCTGATGTTGATCCGCGAACGGCTCGGGAAGATCGACTCCGGGCAGCATCAGGTAGGTGAGGGGGGCGAGCGTCAGCGCAGCGCCGAGAACAGCCGAGACGGTCAGAGCAACGACATCCGCGAACGTCGCGCGATCCACAGCTATCCCGGTCGGAGATCCCCCCTCGGATCCAAGCTGCGCGGGCGCGACGTTCGTCTCCACGACGACATTGTTATCCGGAACGGAAGAAGGCGGCGCAGTTCTCGCAGTGCTCCAGGGCGTGCGAACCTGAAACGATCTCATCGATGAAGGTCACCGGCGAGCGCGTCGCAAGCCCCGATGCTGGCTTCAACCCGACCTGGCAGCGGCACGTCGCCGCCTACAAGCTCAGCGCACCCTACCTCGACGACGGCCGTGTCCTCGACCTCGGCTGCGGGGTCGGGCACAGCTTTCACCTGCTGGCCCCGCGCGAGACGGTCGGAGTCGATATCAACCCCGGCGCACTTGAAGGCCAAGATCGCGAGACGGTCGTTGCCGACATGCGGCGACTCCCGTTTGAGGACCGCTCGTTCTCCTCCGTGCTTTCGGTCCAGTCACTCGAGCACGTGCCCGATCCCAGCCGTGTCGTCGAAGAAGTCTGCAGAGTCCTGACCGACGACGGTGTCGCCGTCATCGTTACCCCGAACCGGCTGACGCTGGGGCGTCCCGACGAGATCATCGATCCCTATCACTACGTCGAGTTCGACTGGGAGGAGCTGCGCGAGCTCTGCGCAGGAAGCTTCGAGCAGGTCGAGGTTCTCGGAATCTTCGGATCTGAGCGGTACATGGAGATCTTCGACGAGGAGCGAGCGACCCTCGACGGGCTCCTCGGGCTCGATCCGCTGCGCTTGCGCAGGTTGGTGCCGACGAGGGCGAAACAGCGGCTCTACGACGTGATGCTCAACCGCCATCGCCGCGACGCCGATCCCCGAGCCGCCGCGATCGATGCCGATGACTTCGAGCTCCGTGCCGTGGGCCTTGAGGGTGCGCTCGACGTCTTCGCGGTCTGCCGCCGACCGCGGCGATGAGGGCAGCCGAGACGTGCGCCTGGTGCGGGGCGCCGTTCGACGACCGGTCGCCGCGGCTGGCGGGGCGAACCGTCTGCGCTGCATGCGGAGCCGCTACGACCGATCCCCGGCCGGACGACGAGGAGCTCGAGGCGGCCTACGGAGACTGGTACCGTCCGAAGGACGGTGAGGGTCGCTTCGGCTTCGCCGGCGATGCGATCCTGGGATGGACGCGGGGCCTGCTCGCGGGCCACCTCGACGCGGTCGCCCCACCTGGGCCGATCCTCGACGTCGGAGCCGGCGAGGGGACGCTCCTCGACGCCCTGGCCGCCCGCGGGCGCCGGGTGACCGGGCTGGAGCGCGGCGCGAAGCGAGAGGATTTCCTCGACGAACCGATCGAAGCGCTTCCGCGCGGCGACGGCTGGGCCGCGGTCGTTTTCTGGCACTCGCTCGAACACATGCCATCGCCACGGTCGGCGTTGCGCGAGGCCGCGCGCCTGCTCGCGCCGGGCGGCGTCTTGATCGTCGCCATTCCGAACGCCGCGTCGTTTCAGGCCCGCTTGTTCGGCGATCGCTGGCTCCACCTCGACATCCCTCGTCACCTCGTCCACCTGTCGACCGCGACGCTGACCGCTGGGCTCGGCGAGAATGGCTTCCGGGTCGAGGCCGTCTCCTACGTACGGGCCGGTCAGGTCATGATCGGGTGGTTGACAGGCCTCGTCAGCTCCCTCCCTGGCCGCCTCGACCTCTATCAGGCGCTGCGCCGACCCACGGCCCGGGCCAAGCCGATCTCCCGTCGCAACCGGCTCATCGCGTTGGCAGCCGGCGTCGTCCTGCTCCCGCTGGCAGCGACGGCCGCCGCGGCGGAGACCCTGCTTCGGCACGGAGGGACAGTCTATGTCGAGGCCCGCAAGCCGTTGCCGGTGGACCGTACCCTCGAAGGCCCTAACCAGTCCGGATAATGTGTCGTCCATCTCCCGGTTCAGAGTCAGACCTAAGCCATCTCGCGCGCTCACCTGGATCAGCGACGACCGGTTTTCGATCAACGGGGCGACCTTCCAGGCCCTGACCGAAGGATTCTTCACGGGCAACGGTCCAGTCGTCGGGGAGAACGATTTCTTCGTCTGCAAGTTCCGATCCGAGATCGACGACTATGTCGAGCTGTTCGGTCGCCTCGCACCGGAGAGGATCTTCGAGCTCGGCGTCTACGGTGGGGGCAGCACCGTCCTCTTCGCCGAGCTGGCCCGCCCAAGAAAGCTCGTCTCGATCGACCTCGATCCGCTGGTGCAGCTTCGCGAGCGGATCGAGAGACACGCGTCGGCAATCGGCCTCGGTCGCGCCGTCACAGTCCTCGGCGGTGTCGATCAGGGCGACCGAAAGGAGTTGGCACGGATCGCGGCAGAGGAATTCGGCGAGTGTGCGCTCGACCTCGTGGTTGATGACTGCTCGCACCTCTACGAACCCGCGCGGCAATCATTCAACGAGTTGTTCCCGCGCCTACGCGCGGGCGGGATGTACATCATCGAGGATTGGCGATGGGGCCACATACCCCGCGGCGAGCCGGATCCGGAGTGGGTACCCGAGATCCCGTTGAGCCGTCTCATCGTCGAGATCGTCCTCGCGAGCGCCACGCTGCCGGGCCTCGCGGAGGAGGTGACGGTCGGTCCCAACGGTGCGTGTATCACTCGTGGCGAGGCGTCCCTGAACTCAGTTGCGTTCGACGTCTCGAGTTTGACCCGCGCCGATCACCTGGACGCAGCCAACCCACCTTGATCGCAGCCCTCAGCGATCTGATGTCTGATGGGAGTGCTGGCGCCAGAAGAAACGTCCGGCCCGCCGCAGATCGGCGTCCAATCCCTTCGGCGACGGCATCCCATGGATGCCCGGGTATGTGACCGCACGAACCCGCCGATTTCGCCGATCCCAAAGCAGTGAGGAATCTGGGCTCGCGATCTGATCGTCCAGCGGCACGAACTCGAGGACGGGTTGCTTCGGCCGCTTCAGGACGGCTGAGAAGCGCCTCCAGCAGCTCGGCGTCGTGCAAGAGAAAAGCTGACCCTGGGTTGGTCCCCAAAGGGGCCGCAGGTCGACCAGCGGAGATTGCAGCACCGCACCGTCAATCAGCTTCGTGGTCGCGAGCAACCCGGCATACCCGGCACCGGCCGACTCGCCGTACGCATAGATGTGCCGACGGGGATAGCGCCGAACGGCCGCGCGGACGTCACGCCATCCGGCGCGTATGTTGCCGAGTTGATACTCGACCGACTCAACCTTGAATCCCTGCGCCTCGAACGCCGCAACCTGCCGCGTCATCGACGCTGCGTCGAAGAGGAAATAGCCGCCGCCGTGTACGGTCAGCACGACCGGCTTGGCAGGCGCGGCGGGCGCCGCGACGAGCCAGACGAGGGCACCGACGAGCAGCGAGGACCAAGCTGATCGTCGCTTCGTGCACGCCGAGGAGGCGGTCCTTGTTCCGTGCGGGGCAATCGCTCGGCGATTCTCGCACAAAGCGATGCGGCCGCTATCCAAGCGGAGCTCACCTCATCTCGCTGACGCTGGCATAGACTGCCGCTCCCGATGCGCTCCAGAATCCCGGAGACCTTCGAGGAAAAGCTCGGCCAGCTTCGCAAGCCATGCTGCTTTTCGACCGCCGCCCCCGATGCGGAGTTCCTGCACCGGACCTACGGCCTCGACATGCTCTATCAGGCGGCCGATCTCGGCTATCGGATCGACGAGGTCCCCGGCGCGGCGCCGCACCTTCGAAGACGCGTCATCGGTGGAATTCAGGACGGGTGTCGTCTACCGCCGTTGAGGGGCCGGCTGCGGTGAGCGACCACGCGGTTGTCGGGCCGAGGAGCCATCAGCGGTTCCCGCTCTTCGACTCACTCCGCGGCCTGGCGGCGATCTCGATCCTGCTCGTCCACGTCGCGATCTTCACCGACGGCTTCGGCGACGACGCGGTCGGTCGGATCGTCGCCCACCTCGATATCGGGGTGCCGTTCTTCTTCCTGCTCTCGGCGTTCCTGCTCTACCGGCCGTTCGTCGCCTCCCGGCGCGAGCACCGCGCGCGGGGGCGGTTCGACACCTACGCGGAACGACGCTTCCTGCGGATCGCGCCGGCGTACTGGGCGGTGCTGACGATCGCCGCCGTCGTCCCCGGGATGGCCGGGGCCTTCAGCGGCAACTGGTGGGTCTATTACGGCCTGCTCCAGAATTACCCCGTCTACACGCCGGACGGCACCTGTGCGGTCGATCCGTTCCGGTGCGCGATTCCTCCTGCCTGGAGTCTCTCGATCGAGGTCTTCTTCTACGTCCTGCTGCCGTTCTTCGTGCTGCTGATGGCGTGGCTGGCCCGGCGCTGGCGGGGACCGTGGATGGTCCCCGAGATCGTCGTCGTCGGGCTGCTCTCGATAGCTTCGTTCTGGATCCAGAGCCGGGTGCCGATCAGCGACGCGGCCACCGTGCTGTTCTTCTCGCCGATCGGCCGCGGCTGGTGGTTCGGACTCGGCCTGCTGCTCGCTGCGTTCTCGGTCTGGGCCGGCCAGCGGGAGCGCCTGCCGCGGGCCCTCGACGTGGTCGAGCGCTACCCCTGGGCGCTCGTCGGCTCGGCGATCGCCCTCTACCTGGCGCTCGTCTGGTTCGTGCTCGAACCGGCGCCGACGGGGGCCTTCCCGGTCGGCGACGTCGGCCGCTACTTCGTCGAGTACGTCGGCTTCGGCGTCATCGCCCTGCTGATCGTCCTCCCGGCAACGTTCGGCGGCGAGGGGCCGGGGCGCTACCGGGCCTTCCTCCGCCATCCGATCCCGACCTGGCTGGGCGTCGTCTCCTACGGGATCTTCCTCTGGCAGTTCCCGGTCCTGGTCGCGGCCCTCGATCTCGGGGTGGACGATTGGTGGCCCGCCCAGAGCTTCCTCGTCGTGTCGGCGGTGACGTTCGCCGGCACGGTGGTCTGCGCGGCGGCGAGCTACTACGCCCTCGAGCGGCCGCTGATGCGGTGGGGGCGCAGGCACGAGGACGAGCCCGACGAGACGCCGCCGCCGGAGCCCGTGGCGCCCTAGCCGCTTCCGTCCCGCGCGCCGCGCGCCCGCGCGCGATCCCTCGCCGACATCTAGACTGCCGCGCCGATGCGTGCCAAGAACCCGGAGACCTTCGAGGAAAAGCTCGGCCAGCTTCGCGAGCTGCGCGAGGCGGCGATCCACTCCGCATCGGGAGCGGCGGTCGAGAAGCAGCATGCCAAGGGCAAGCTGACCGCGCGCGAGCGGATCGAGAAGCTGCTCGATCCGGGGACATTCGAGGAGCTCGACACCTTCGTCCGGCACCGGACCTACGACTTCGACATGCAGAAGAACCGGCCGTGGGGCGATGCCGTCGTCACCGGCTACGGCGAGATCGACGGCCGCACTGTCTTCGTCTTCAGCCAGGACTTCACCGTCTTCGGCGGCTCGCTCGGCGAGGTGATGGCGGAGAAGATGGTCAAGGTCATGGACATGGCCGCCAAGGTCGGCGCCCCGGTGATCGGGCTAAACGACTCCGGCGGCGCGCGGATCCAGGAGGGCGTCGTCTCCCTCGGCGGCTACGGCGACGTCTTCGTACGCAACGTCCAATGCTCGGGCGTGATCCCACAGATCAGCGTGATCATGGGCCCGTGTGCGGGCGGCGCCGTCTACTCCCCTGCCATGACCGATTTCATCTTCATGGTCAAGGAGACCTCACACATGTTCATCACCGGCCCCGACGTGATCAAGACGGTGACGGGCGAAGAAGTTGAGTTCGAGGAGCTCGGCGGGGCGATGACCCACAACACGAAGTCGGGAGTTGCCCATTTCGCCGCGGAGGACGAGGAGAGCTGCCTCGAGGACGTGCGCTACCTGGTCGGCTTCCTGCCCTCCAACAACCTCGAGATGCCGCCGCGCGCCGAGCCCTACGACGATCCCGAGCGCCGCGATCCGGAACTCGACGGCATCGTCCCGGCCGACCCGCAGAAGCCCTACGACATGCGGAGCGTGATCTCGCTGATCGTCGACGACGGTGAATTCTTCGAAGTCCACGAGCACTTCGCCAAGAACATCATCTGCGGCTTCTCCCGGCTCGACGGCTTTCCGGTCGGGATCGTCGGCAACCAGCCGATGCACCTCGCCGGCGTCCTCGACATCGAGTCTTCGGAGAAGGCTGCGCGGTTCGTCCGCACCTGCGACGCCTACAACATCCCGCTCGTCACGTTCACCGACGTCCCCGGGTTCCTCCCTGGCACCTCGCAGGAATGGAACGGGATCATCCGCCACGGGGCAAAGCTGCTCTACGCCTTCACCGAGGCGACGGTCCCGAAGCTGACGGTCGTCACCCGCAAGGCCTACGGCGGCGCCTACGACGTCATGAACTCCAAGCACATGCTCGCCGACTTCAACTTCGCCTGGCCGACCGCGGAGGTCGCGGTGATGGGGCCCGAGGGCGCCGTCAACATCATCTACCGCAAGGATCTCGCGAGCTCGCCGACGCCCGACGAGCGCCGCCAGAAGCTGATGGACGACTACAAGGCGCGGTTCGCCAATCCCTACTCGGCGGCCGAGCGCGGATACATCGACGACGTCATCGAGCCCCGCGACACGCGTCCGAAGCTGATCCGTGCATTGCATACGCTGCAGACCAAGCGCGTCGCGCAACCACAGCGCAAGCACGGCAACATCCCGCTCTGAAAGTGCCTCGAGGTCGACCCGCGCAGGACGCTGCGTCGATACGGTTCGCCGGTGGAAGCGAACGATGAGCCGGCGCCCGACGTTTCGATCGTCGTTCCGGTCTACGACGAGCGCGACTCCCTGGCGGAGCTCATCGATGAGATCGACGCCGCCCTGGGGACACTTGACCGCCGCAGCGAGTTGATCTTCGTCGACGACGGTTCGACGGACGGTTCCGGCGAGTATCTCCGCGATCGTGCGCGAAGCCGCACTGACATGCTCGTCGTAGACCTGGGTCGCAACGCCGGCAAATCGGCTGCGCTCGCGGCCGGCTTTGCGCGCAGCCGGGGAGCCGCGGTCGTCACCCTCGACGGTGACGGCCAGGACGACCCGGCCGAGATCCCGGGTCTGCTCATCAAGCTTGACGAGGGGTACGACCTCGTCTCGGGCTGGAAGCAGGACCGCCAGGACCCAGCCCGGCGGCGTGTCGCCTCACGGGTGTTCAATCGCGTCACCGCGACGATCTCCGGAGTCGAGCTGCATGATTTCAACAACGGTCTGAAGGCGTACCGAGGGGAGCGCATCCGCTCCTTGGACCTGTACGGCGAGATGCACCGATTCATCCCCGTACTTGGAGCCCAGCAGGGCTGGAAAGTGGCCGAGGTTGCGGTGAATCACCGCCCCCGGACTCACGGCCGGACGAAGTTCGGGCTCGAGCGGTATGCCCGCGGGATGCTCGACCTGCTCGCCGTCGTCTTCATGGGTAGATACGAGAATCGCCCGCTGCACCTCTTCGGAGGGATCGGATTCGGCTTCCTCCTGATCGGCACCGCCATCGGAATCTACCTGGTGATCGAGAAGCTCACGGGACACGCGATCGGTGACCGCCCACTGCTGTTGCTGGGTGTCCTCTTGATCGTCGTCGGCATCCAGCTCTTCACGTTCGGTCTGCTCGCGCAGATGGTCGTCGCAATGCGCAACGAGCGGGTGTCACGCGATCGTCGATGAAATCAGCGACGACGGGGTCCAGGATCAGCATCGCGCTCGCCGACGAGCATGGCGAGCGGCTCGCCCGCGGGCTGCTCGTGCTCGCGCTGCTCGCAGCCGCGGCGCTGCTGCTCTGGCTGAACCGCGGCACGAGCTTCTACAACGACGAGCTCACCTGGTTTCAGGACCTCTCCGGCCCCAACGATCTCGAGTCGATCCTCACTCCCCATTACTCGCACCTGATCGGCACGACCCGGCTGGTGTACCTGCTGACCGCCGAGACCGTCGGGCCGGACTACCTGGTCATGCGGATCCTCGGTGTGGCGAGCGTGCTCCTGGCGGCGACGCTCTTCTATGTCTGGGCGAAGCGGCGGATCGGCCCCGGCTGGGCGCTACTGCCCGCGGTGCTGCTGATGTTCTACGGCTCGGCCTGGCAGCACGTCGTCGGTCCCGTCGGGTTCACGGTCACCTTCAGCATCGCGCTCGGACTCGGCGCGCTGATCGCCGCCGAGAGCGAGGGCCGCCGCAGCGATCTGCTCGCCTGCGGTCTTCTGATCCTGGCGGTCTTCACCTACACGGTCGGACTCGCCTATCTGGTCGGGGTCGCGATCAGCGTGTTGCTCCGCGGCGATCGACTGCGCCGGGCCTGGATCTTCCTGGTCCCGCTGC
>JAGQUO010000102.1 GCA_020438445.1 Solirubrobacterales bacterium | reverse complement strand
GGCCGCTCGACGAGCTCAGCCCCGATGCGACGGCCAATCTCGAACGGCTCGGCGGCGAGGTGGTCGTCGTGGAGGAGGACGGCTGGGACGCGGCGCTCGCCGGATCGGGGGCGATCGTCGACGCGATCTTCGGGACCGGCTTCGCCGGCGCCCCGCGGGGCGGCGCCAAGGCCGCCATCGACGCCGTCAACGCCGCCGGCGCGAGGGTCATCGCCTGCGACGTCGCCTCGGGGGTGGATGCGTCGAGCGGCGAGATCGCCGGCGCGGCGGTCGCGGCGGACGTCACGGTCACCTTCCACGCCGGCAAGGTCGGGCATCGGATCGCGCCCGGTAAGTGGCACACGGGTCGCCTCGTCGTGGCGCCCATCGGCATCCCCGACGGCGCGCCCGGCGCGCCGGTCGCCGGCGTCATCGCCTCCGAGGTGCTCGCGCTGCAGCCCCGGCGCGGCGCCGAGTCGACCAAGTTCAGCTCGGGGGACGTCTTCGTCGTCGGCGGTTCGCGCGGGCTCACCGGCGCCCCGGCGATGGCCTCCCGGGCCGCGATCAGGGCCGGAGCCGGGTACGCGACGGTCGGTTGCCCCGACGACCTCGACCACATCCTGGAGGCGAAGCTGACCGAGGTGATGACGATCGCCCTCGGAGCGGTCGACGGGGGCCTGGGGGCAGCCGCCGCGGCGCCGATCCTCGAGCGGGCCGAACGCAGCGCCTGCGTCGTCCTCGGGCCCGGCCTGGGGCGTGCGCAGCACACGTTCGGGCTCGTCCGCGAGCTCGTGCCCCGCATCCCGGCCCCGCTTCTCGTCGATGCCGACGGCCTCAACGCGATCGGCACCGACCTGGACCTCGTGAAGGGCCGCCGGGCGCCGACGGTGCTGACCCCGCACGCCGGCGAGCTGGGAAGGCTGCTCGGTTGTGAATCCGGCGAGATCGCCGCCCATCGCCTTGCGAAGGCCCGCGAGGCGAGCGAACTGGCCGGGGCGGTCGTGGTGTTGAAGGGCGATGACACGATCGTCGCCGACGGCGGGCGGATCGCTGTCAACGCGCTCGACAGCCCGGCGCTGGCGACCGCCGGCACCGGCGACGTGCTCTCCGGGACGATCGGCGCGCTGATCGCCCGCGGCATGGAGGCGTTCTCCGCAGCGTGCGCCGGCGTCTACGGCCATGCGCGCGCGGGCCGGATCGCTGCCGAGCGGGTCGGCCTGACCGAGTCGGTCGTCGCGAGCGATGTGATCGAGGCCCTGCCCGGGGGGCTGGCCCGGTGAGCGGCCACGACCCCTTCCAGCGGGTCACGGCGATCGTCGACCTCGGCGCGGTCGAGCGCAATTGCAGGATGCTGCGCTCCCGGCTCGCGGCGGGAACCGAGCTCTGTGCGGTCGTCAAGGCCGACGGCTATGGCCACGGGATGGGGGAGTGCGCGGATGCGGCGTTGCGCGGCGGTGCGACCAGGCTCGCCGTCGCGACCGCGACCGAGGCGTTCGAGCTGCGCGAGCGGGTCGGCGCCGAGGTGCCGATCTTCGTGATGGGGGCGTTGACGGGCGCCGAGCTCGACGTCGCCCTGCAGGCCCGCGCCGAGCTCAACGTCTGGCGCGCCGATTTCTTCGATGCACTCGCCGAGCGCGCCGGAATGTTCGGCTTCCGCCCGCGGATCCACGTCAAGTACGACAGCGGCATGGGCCGGCTCGGCGATCGCGAGCCCTACGGCGTCGCCCGGCTGGCGGATGCGGCGGCCGACGACGAGCGGGTGGAGCTGGCGGGTGTCTGGACGCACTTCGCGACGGCCGACGAGGAGGACGAGGGCTATCTGCGGGGTCAGCTGGAGAGCTTCCGCGAAGTGGCGCTGCCGATCCAGCAGCGCCACCCCGGCACCGTGCTGCACGCCGCCAACAGCGCCGCGACCCTGCGCGGCCCCGAGTTCCACTTCGGCATGGTCCGCTGCGGCATCGCCGTCTATGGGCTCGATCCCTTCGGCCGTGACGGAGAGGGGGCCGGCCTCGAACCCGCGCTCTCGCTGCACACCTACGTCGCCGACGTCAAGCGCATCCACGCCGGGGAGTCGGTCGGATACGGGCGATCGTGGCGCGCCCCCGCCGACACCTGGGTCGGAGTGCTGCCGATCGGCTACGGCGACGGCTACCGCAGAGGCCTCTCCAACGCAGCGGAGGTCGTGGTCGGAGGCGTCCGCCGTCCCGTCGTCGGAACGATCTCGATGGACAACATGACCGTGGACCTGGGCGCGGAGACGGACGTGGAGCCGGGGCAGCCCGCGGTGGCGCTCGGCGATCAGGGCGACGAGCGCGTCGCCGCGGAGCTCCTCGCCGAACGGCTCGGGACGATCAACTACGAGATCACGACCGGCCTGACTCGGCGCGTTCCGCGCGCCTACCGGACCTGAAGGTGAGCGGGGCCGTCCACCTGACCCGGCTCGAGGAGCGGTTCGGCGAGGCTCCGGCCGTCGAGCTGGCTCGCTCGGCCCTTCGCGATGTGGCCGACCGCGCGTGGTTCGTCGGTGGGGCGGTCCGCGATGCGATCCTCGGCGGAGACGTCCTCGATGTGGACATCGCGTTCGCGGGCGACGTCGAGGCGGCGGCCCGGATGATCGCCGCCGACGCCGGCGGCCACCCCTTCGAGCTGTCGGAGCGGTTCGAGACCTGGCGGGTCGCCGACCGCGACGGCGGCTGGAAGATCGACGTTGCGGCGCTGCGGGCGGAGTCGATCGAGCTCGACCTGAGGCTCCGCGACTTCACGGTCAACGCCGTCGCGGTGCCGCTGGCCGGTGGCACGCCGATCGACCCGACCGGTGGGCTGCACGACCTCGAGGCGGGGATCCTCCGCGCCTGCTCCGATCGCGCGTTCGCAGACGATCCGCTGCGGGTGCTCAGGGCGGGGCGGTTCGCCGCCCGGACCGGCCTCGAGCCCGAGCCGCACACGGTCGAGCTCGCGCAGCGGGAGGCCCATCGTGCGGCCGAGCCCGCGGGCGAGCGGCAGTTCGCGGAGCTGGCGGCCCTCCTGTCGGGTCCGGAGCCGCTCGCGGGCCTCGGGATCCTCGACCGCTTCGGGGCGGTGGAGGTCGTCCTGCCGGAGGTCACCTCGATGCGCGGCGTCGGCCAGAGCGCGAATCACCACCTCGACGCTCACGACCACACGATCGAGGTCCTGCGACGGATGATCGAGGTCGAGCGCGACCTGCCCGCCTATTGCGGCGACGTGGCCGAGCCGGTCGCCGAGCTCCTAGCGCAACCGCTCGCCGACGAGCTCTCGCGGCTCGACGCGTTGCGCTGGGCGGCGCTGCTGCACGACATCGGGAAGCCGCGGACGAGGACGGAGCGGGACGGGTGGGTCAGCTTCCTCGGTCACGACGCCGCCGGTGCGGCGATGGTCGAGGCGATCTGCCGCCGCCTGCGCACCTCCCGGCGCTTCTCCTCCCACGTCGCGGCGATGACGCGCGATCATCTCGTGCTCGGGTTCATGGTCCGCGAGCGCCCGTTGCCCGCGCGCCGCGTCTGGGAGTACCTGAGCCGGACCTCGCCCCAGAGCGTCGACACGACCCTGCTCACGGTCGCCGACCGGCTCTCGGCCCAGGGAGGCGGCGTTCCCGGAGAGGCGATCGAGGGCCATCTCGAGCTCGCGCGCGAGATGCTGGCGGCGGCCGTCGCCTGGGAGCGGGAGGGTCCGCCCGAACCGCTCCTGCGCGGGGACGAGATCGCAGCGGGCGCCGGGATCGAGCCGGGGCCGCTGCTGGGCGAGGCCGTCACCGAGCTCGAGGCGGCCCAGTATGCGGGCGAGGTGGCCGATCGCGATGCCGCGATCGAGCACCTGCGGGCATGGGTCGCGGAGCGATAGCCTCACGCGCCGTGCCCGACTGCATCTTCTGCGCCATCGCGTCCGGCGACATGCCGGCTGAGATCGTCGACTCCGACGAGCACACGATCACGCTGATGGACATCAACCCGGCGACGAAGGGCCACGCCCTGGTGATCCCGCGCCGGCATTCGGAGGACCTGCTCTCGATCGGCGAGGACGACCTGATCCACTGCGCGACCGCCGCCCGGCGGATCGCGCGGCGGATGGAGGAGACGCTGGAGCCGGACGGGTTCAACCTCCTCAACGCCACCCGCGCTGCCGCCTGGCAGACCGTGTTCCACTTCCACATCCACGTGATTCCGCGCTACGAGGACGATCCGCTGAAGCTGCCGTGGATTCCCCGTGGCGCCGAGATGGACGAGATCGCCGCAATCGCCGCCACCATCAGGGAGGACGAGTGAACGAATCCGACAAGTCGCCGATCCGGCTCGAGCACGACGGTGACGTCGCCGTGATCGTGCTCGACGACCCGCCGCTGAACCTGTTCACCGAGCGCACTTTCGCGGCGATGAGGGAGGCCCGGGACGCCGTCGCCGCCTCTGACGCCCGGGCGATGGTCTTTCGCGCCGAGGGGAAGGTGTTCACCGGCGGCGTCGACGTCGGCCGCGTCTTCGCCGACGTCTCCGGCGGCGCGGAGGGCTCCCGGCTCGCCGCCGACGGCATCCGCGAGCTCCAGGCCTTCGAGTCACTGGAGATCCCGACCCTCTCGCTCGTCCACGGCCTCTGCCTGACCGCGGGGCTCGAGGCGTCGCTTGGCTGCGACATGATCTGGGCCGCCGAGGGCTCCCAGTTCGGCCTCGTCGAGCGGGTGGTCGGGCTGACCCCGTTCGGCGGCGGTGTCCAGCGCATGGCAGAGCGCGCGGGCCCGGCCAGGGCCCGCGAGTTCGTGATGACCGGCGGGCTCTACGACGCCGAGCGGATGCTCGAGTGGGGGGTGATCAACCGCGTCCTCCCCGGCGAGGAGCTGCTCGCGAAGGGGATGAAGTTCGCGCGCGAGCTCGCCGCGGGGCCGACGATCGCCCACGCCGCCACCAAGCGCCTCGTCCGAGCACAGCTCGACGGCGGCGTCGCCGCAGCGGACGCGATCGTCCCCGACATCGCCGGCCCCCTCTTCGACTCCGAGGACCTCAAGAACGCAGTCCGGAGCTTCCTCGACGACGGGCCCGGAAAGGCGACTTTCGAGGGCAGGTGAGCACCCTGGTGCTACCCTCCCGCGGCGTTTATGGCTAAGGAAGAGAAGATCGAGATGGAGGGCGAGGTCGTCGAGGCCCTGCCCAACACCATGTTCAAGGTGAAGCTCGACAACGACCACGAGGTCCTCGGCCACATCAGCGGCAAGATGCGCCGCCACTACATCCGCATCCTCCCGGGCGACCGGGTCAAGATCGAGCTCTCCCCCTACGACCTCGATCGCGGAAGAATCACCTACAGGTACAAGTAGGCCGCGGGCTCGCCCGTGCGGCGAACCGCAAGTTTCCCTGCCCTGGCGTGGGGAGTTTGCAGTTGGGTCCCTGACTGGCGCTCAGTAGGCCGTCCGGCGCATCCCCCGCAGCGCGAGGGTGCCGAGAAGAGCCGTCAGCCCGGCGATGACCACGAGCGCCGGCCAGGTGCCGTCCCAGGTGACGCCTCCGACGAAGCCCTGGCGGGTGGCGTCGACGACCTGGGTGAACGGGTTGTACTCGGCGACGGTCGCGAGCCAGCCGGTGAGGAGCTCCTGGGGCGCGTAGGCGGTCGTGCAGAGGACCGCGGCCAGCATCACCGTCTGCATCAGCGGCGAGGCGGACTGGGTCTTGAACCTGAGCGCGATGATCGCCGACCAGCAGGCGGCGATCGTCGCCGTGCCCATCACGCACAGGTAGGCGATCACGAGGCCGAGCGGTCCCGGGAAGTGGGCTCCGACCGCGAGCGCGATCAGGAATACCGCGGTCGCGGGGATGAACGAGCGGATCGCGGCGGAGACGACCAGGCCGGTGAGCAGGACCCAGCGCGGGGCGGGGGAGGCGAGGAAGCGGTCGAACAGGCCGAACTCGATGTCGCGGGCTAGGTTCACCCCCATCGCCGCGCCGGTGAACCCGGCGCCCTGGAGCATGCTGACGGGGATCATGAAGCTGGCGTAGCTGTCGGTGGTGAAGCCGGGGAGCAGGGTCAGGCTGCCGAAGACGGCGGTCAGCCCGAGGAAGAAGATCGCCGGCGCCAGCACGCCCGGCACGGCTGCACCCGGAACCCGGATCAGCTCGTTCGCCGAGCGCCGCACCAGTGCCCTGATCGTCGCCAGGTCCGTCTCCAGCCGGCCGTCCATCAGCCCATCCGCAGCCGGCGCCGGAGTGCCATCGAGCAGAGCCAGATGCCGACCGCGCCGATCAGGAGCGTGGCCGCGAACCCGGCCGCGAGCTCGCCCGCAGACCACGCCGAGATCACCGGGTCCCGCACTGCCGTGACGACGAAGCTGAGCGGGTTGACGCGGGCGATCGTCTCCGCCGGCTCGAGCAGGAGATCGGCGGGGAAGAACGCGGTCGACAGGAACAGGATCACGAACACGAGCGGAAACGTCCCCTGGACGACCGAGGCGCTGCCGGTGCGAAGCGCGAGCGCCGCGCCCAGCGTCCCGAATGCCAGTGCCGCGAGCACGACCAGGACGATCATCATCAGCGCGCCCGGGATCCCCTCCTCGATCGTCGCGCCGAAGACGACGCCGATCACCAGGAACCAGACGGCGATCACCGCCCCGACCGCCGCCGTCCCGGCGAGCCGCCCGGCGACGATCGCGAACCGGGGGATCGGAGCGGCCAGCAGTCGATCCGTGAACCCCATCTCGATGTCGATCGCCATCGCGATCCCGCCGCTGTTCCCGGCGAGCAGGGCCGCCTGGACCATCGCGCCGGCCAGCAGGAAGTCGAAGAAGCTCTCGACCGGGGGGAAGCCGGGCAGGTCGACCGCGCGCCCGGCTCCGGCGCTCTGGACCGCGAGCAGCAGCGTCGGGATGATCAGAAGCGGCGCCATCAGCTGCGGGCGCCGGAACGTCTGCCGGACCGAGCGCCGGCCGAGCTCGCCGATGACGGCGAGCGTCCTCACTCGGCGGCCTCCGCCTCGCCGGTGTCGGGCTCGTCCTCGGCGCCCTCGAGGTGCTGGCCGGTCTTGGCGACGAAGACGTCGTCGAGGGTCGGTTCGACGACGTCCAGCGACTCGACGACGATGCCGGCCTCGTCGAGCGCCCGCACCACCGGGGCGATGGCGGCCGCGCCCTCCGCCACCTCGACCATGAGCGTCCCGTCCTTGGGTGGCAGCGGATCGCCGAAGCGGCCGAGGACGTCGATGCAGTCGGGCGCGTCGCCCTCGGCGAGGACGATCTCCATCCGCGGCTTGCCGACCTGCGCCTTCAGCGCCGTCGGCGTGTCCTCGGCGACGATCCTGCCCGCGGCGATGATCCCGACCCGGTCGGCGAGCTGATCGGCCTCCTCGAGGTACTGGGTGGTGAGAAAGACCGTCGTTCCCTCGCGGTTCAGCGCCTCCACCTCCTCCCAGATCGCCTTGCGGCTGACCGGGTCGAGGCCGGTGGTCGGCTCGTCGAGGAAGAGGACCCGGGGCTCGTGCACGAGCGAGGACGCGAGATCGAGGCGCCGCTTCATGCCGCCCGAGTAGGTGCCGACCCGGCGCTCCCCGGCCTCGGTCAGCCCGACCCGGCGCAGCAGGTCGTCGGCGCGACGCCGGCCCTCGGCGCGAGGGATGCCGTGAAGCGTCGCCTGCATCCTGATCAGCTCGCGGCCGGTCATCAGCGGGTCGAGCGCCGCCTCCTGCAGCGCCACGCCGATCGCCCCACGGACCGCCGCCGGCTCGTCGACGACGTCGAAGCCGGCGACCCGGGCGCTGCCGCCGGTCGGGCGCAGCAGCGTCGTCAGCATCCGTACGGTCGTCGTCTTGCCGGCGCCGTTGGGGCCGAGGAAGGCGTAGATCTCACCTTCGGCGACCTGGAGGTCGATTCCCGCCACGGCGAGGAAGTCGGCGGAGAACGCCCGCTGCAAGTTGCTGACCTCGATCGCGGGCATCGCCATTCATCCTATGTCCGAACGAGTGCGATCCGGCCCCCCGGGTACCTAAGATCCGTCACACAAGGGATTCGCCCCCCGACCGCAACCGTGCGGTGATAGGGGTGTTACGAGCGAAGATGGACGTCACAGCCACAACCAGAAGCCGCGCCGCGATCGCGGTCGCCGCACTCCTCGCCCTCCTCGGTTTCGCGACCGTCGTGGCGATGAGCGTGCGTGACGCCGATGCGAAGTCGGCGAAGATCATCGGCAAGACGAAGAAGACGCCCGATCCGGGTTGCCCCAAGCGCTGCAACGTCGCCGGCTCGGTGACCGGGATCCAAACGGTCGCCGATGGATCCAGAGGCGTCTCGAAGGTGCCTTCGAACGGGCACATCGTGGCCTGGTCGGTCCATCTCGGCAAGCCGAGCAAGGACGACCGCACCACTTTCGACTCCTTCTTCCCCGACAACAAGTTCAAGGGCAAGGCGTCGGCGCGGATCTCCATCCTCAAGCCGAAGGGCAAGGGCAAGTACAAGCTCGTCAAGCAGAGCCCGGCCGTTGCTCTCTCCGGCCGGCTCGGGAGCGATCCGATCTTCACCCTGAAGAAGCCGCTGAAGGTCAAGAAGGGCCTTCGGGTCGGCATCACGACGGTCACCTGGGGCCCCTACTTCAGCTCCGGTCTGCCGAGCAACGACAACAAGTGGCGCGCCAGCCGCAACCAGGGCACCTGCAACCAGGACGCCAAGGAGGCCAAGCCCCAGCAGAAGAAGGGGACGACCCGGCAGTACCGCTGTCAGTTCAAGGGCGAGCGACTGCTCTACTGGTCCTGGCTCGTTCCCAGCGGCGGCGGCAAGAAGAACTGACGTCGCGGCGGCCTGACCGCTAGCCGCAGGCGCCCGGGTTCTCGTCGCAGAACTGGTCGAAGGCGCCCTCGGGGGTGCTGGGATCGCCCTTGGTGTCGTTCTTCGGGCCGTCGGGCTTCGTCGGGTCCGACTCGGTCGTGGTCGTCGGCGCCGGCTGCGTGGTCGTCGTCGGTGCGGTGGTGGTGGTCGAGCTCGTCGTCGGCACCGCCGTCGAGGTCGTCGGGGACGGCACGGTCGTCGAAGTCGTGGGCGCCGACGTCGCGGGGGCCGTGACGGTGCTGATCGTTCCGTCGTCGCCGCCGCAGCCGGCGAACGC
>JAGQUO010000101.1 GCA_020438445.1 Solirubrobacterales bacterium | reverse complement strand
GGAAGCGCAAAGCCCCTGCCTCCCTCCCGCTCGACCCGTTCGGCCATCGCGAGCGCCCCGGGCAGCGGGCGGATCCCACCGTCGAGTGCGAGCTCACCGGCCAGCCACCAGCCCTCGAGCGGTGCGCCGGGCAACTGCTCCGAGGCGACGAGGATCGCCGCGGCGATCGCCAGGTCGTACCCCGGCCCGGCCTTGCGCAGATCAGCGGGCGCGAGGTTCGCGGTAATGCGCTGGAGCGGGAAGTCGAACCCGGAGTTGACGAGCGCGGCCCGGACCCGCTCGCGTGACTCGCGCACCGCGGCGTCGGGGAGCCCGACGATCGTGAAGGCCGGCAGCCCGCGGTGGATGTCGATCTCGGCATCGACCGGCACCGCCTCCACCCCCGAGATCGCCAGTGTCCGCGTCCGTGCCAGCACCCCGGCGACGCTAGGCGGGACCGGCTCGCGGGTGTCGCATCCCGAGTGACGGAACCCGCCGAGAGGCAACCGATTGGCTCACGGCGGTCGCGGCGGCGCGAATCCGGCACGGGCCGGACTCAGAGCGGCACACGGCGTCTCCCACGCGTGAAGCCGCAGGCCCGACGATCGGCCCATGGCGAGGAGTCCGCTGCGATGACCCAGGCCCGGTTGCGAACGGGGCGGATCGGCGAGGAGCTCGCGTGCCGTCACCTCGAGCGGCGGGGGCTGACGATCCTGGCGCGCAACTGCCGGACGCGGTTCGGGGAGATCGACGCGATCGTCCTCGACGGGGACACGCTTGCGTTCGTCGAGATCAAGACCGTCCGGGCCGGCGCCGTTCACGGCCCCGAGCTGCCGGTTCACGCCGTCGGCCCGCGCAAGCAGATGCAGGTGCGGCGGCTCGCCCGGGCGTGGCTCGCCGAGAACCTGCCGCCGCGCTGCCGCGCGATCCGCTTCGACGTCGTCGGCGTCAGCCTCGACCACACGGGCGGGGCCGTCGTCGAGCATCTGCCGGCGGCGTTCTGAGCTTCGGGTCAGGCGGAGTCGAGCTCGAGCTGGCTGTAAGCCGTCGACGCGAACGAGCGCCGGTGCAGCGAGCAGATCCCGATCCGCTGGATCGCGTCCCGGTGCTGCGGGGACGAGTAACCGACGTTGGTCTCGAAGTCCCATCCGGGGTAGCGGTCGGCCGCCTGGCGCATGTAGCGGTCGCGCGTCACCTTGGCGATCACCGATGCGGCGGCGATCGCAGCGCTGCGTGCATCCCCCTCGATTACCGCCTCGTGCTCGACCCGGCAGCGGGAGCCGAGCCGGAAGCCGTCGCTGAGGCAGACGGCACCGGGGACGGCGACGCGGCCGAGCATGTCCCCGAGGGCGTCGAGGTTGGTCACGTGCAGGCCTCGAGAGTCGATCCCGCCCGCGCAGCGGGCCGTCACGGCCACCCGGCTCGCCGCGGCGAGCACCGCCGGATAGAGACGCTCCCGCTCCTCCTCGGTCTTGCGCTTGGAGTCGTCGAGCCCCGCCAGCGTCCTGCGGGTCTCCTGGGTCATGCAGCCGTAGTCGAGCAGCACCGCAGCGGCGACGAGCGGCCCGGCCAGTGATCCGCGCCCCGCCTCGTCGGCGCCGGCGACGAAGCGGCGGCCGAACTGCTGGTCGAAGCGGAACAACCATGCCGTGCGGCGGCCGTCGGGACGCCGCGACTTCCGCCGCTTCGGCTTGGCCTCGGCCGGAGCCCGCTCCGGCATCGGCTCAGAGGAACCCGATGCGATCGATGGGCCAGTAGGTGAAGAAGGCCTTGCCGATGATCCAGTCCTTCGGGACCGGTCCCCAGAATCGGCTGTCGTCGCTGGCTCCACGGTTGTCGCCCATCATGAAGTAATGGTCGGGCGGGATCGTGATCTGCCTCGGGAGGTCACACCCGCGTGCGTTCCCGCACGGTCTCGTGAAGTCGTCCGGGATCCGCTCGCCGTTGACGATCGCATGGCCGTCGACGATCTTCAGGGTGTCGCCGGGAGTGGCGACGACGCGCTTGATGAAGTTGGTGTCGGCGGGCTCGTCGACCGGCTCGGGACAGGCTTCCCCCGGCGGCAGCGGCTCGAGCCCGCAGGTCTCGGTGGTGTCGGCGCCCTTCGGCGGATGGAAGACGACGATGTCGCCGATCTCGGGATCACTGAAGTGGTAGCTGACCCGCTGGACGAGCACGCGCTGGCCGACCTGCAGCGTAGGGATCATCGAGCCGGTTGGGATCTGGTACGGCTTGACGACGAAAGCCTGGATGAGGAGGGCGAGCCCGATCGCGAACCCGACGATGGCGACGAGTTCGACGATCGCGCCGAACGTCGACTTGGGCCGCGGCATGGGTCGTCGGCGAGGACGCCTCTAGGCGTCCTGCCGCGAATCCTCGTCGTCTGCGCCGGAGTCGTCGTCCGACTCCGCGGCCTCTCCCTCCGGCTCCCCAGCCGGCTCGCTGCTTGCGGCGGGGGCATCCTCTTCGCCCTCGGCCTCCGATCGGGCCTCTGCCTCCGCCGGAGCCTCCGCGTCGGCGGTGGGCTCCTCGGCGGCTTCCTCTTCCTGCGAATCCTCGGTCTCCGGGACCTGCTCGACCTCGACGACCGCCTCCTCCCCGTCGGTCTCCGACGGCACGGCCTCGGGCGCCTCCACCTGAGTCGCGCCCTCGGCGTCGACGGCCGCGTCCTCTTCGCTCCCGAGGGCCTCCTCGCCGATCCCCCAGCGACGCTCGGCCACCCGGGCGGCCTTGCCGACCCGGTCTCGGAGGTAGTAGAGCTTGGCCCGGCGGACGTCGCCGCGGGCGGCGACCTCGAGCTGCTCGATCTTCGGTGAGTGAAGCGGGAACGTGCGCTCGACTCCGACCCCGAAGGACTGCTTGCGAACGGTGAAGGTCTCACGGACGCCGCTGCCCTGGCGCTTGATGACCACGCCCTCGAAGACCTGGGTCCTGGTCCGGTTGCCCTCGATGACCTGGAAGTGGACCCGCACGCGATCGCCGGCGGCGAAGCTCGGCCGCTTGCGGATCTGCTCCTTCTCGAGGGTCTGGATGATCGTGCTCATGTGATTCGGGTCCCGGCTCGCCTGGATCCCGCCGGGCCGGGTCGGTTCGGCGGCTGCGCCGGCGGCGGCCGTCGGCCGCGCGGCGGGGAATAGTAGCTAAGAGCCGCCGGGATCAGTTCCACCGCGCTCGCGGCTGCGCTCGAGCCGCCATTGACGCACCCGCTCGTGGTCGCCGGACAGGAGCACTTCCGGTACGGGCCACCCGCGATAGGTGGCCGGCCGCGTGTAATGCGGGTACTCGGGGTGACCGCCGAGCGCGTCGGTGAACGACTCCTCGAGCGCGCTGTCGGCGTGGCCGAGCGCGCCCGGCAGCTTTCGCAGCACGGCGTCGGCGACGACCATCGCCGCGAGCTCGCCGCCCGCGAGGACGTAGCGCCCGATCGACACGGCATCGGTCACGAGATGGTCGCGGACACGCTCGTCGATGCCCTCGTAGCGACCGCAGAGGAGGGTGAGGTCGGGCTCGGCGGCGAGGTCCGCAGCGAGGTCCTCGTCGAACATCCGCCCCGAGGGCGTCAGCAGGACCGTCCGGCGCGGCGCCGGCGTATCGCCGTAGGCCGCCCTCAGCGCCGCATCGACGACATCGACGCGCATCACCATCCCGGCCCCCCCTCCGTAGGGGGAGTCGTCGACCTGACCGGCCCCGAGCGGCGTCGTCTCGCGATAGTCGAGGAAGCGGAGCTCGGATCCGGCCGCGATGGCGTTCCGGACGTGGCGCTGCGCCACGAACCACTCGAACCACTCCGGGAACAGGGTGAAGACGTCCAGACGCATCGCCGCGAGAGCCTAGACGGCGGCGGTCGCCGCGAGGATCGCCGCGAGACGGGTGAAGGTCTCGTCGCCATCGAGCATCGCGGGGGTCAGCCTCAGCACGTCCACCCCCCGCGCCTTGAGATCGGCGTCGCGCCTGAGGTCGCGCTGCCGCTGCGCCCAGGACCGGTGAAAGGTGAACGTGTCGATCTCGACGACGAGATTCGCCTCCGGCCAGTGGAAGTCGACCTCATAGCCGTGGAGCCGCCAGTTCACGAGCGGCTCGGGGAGACCGCGGCCGAGACAGAGCCGGAGGAACCGAGCTTCGGGACGCGACTTCGTCCGCTGTACGGCGCCGCGCTGCTCGAGGACGATCCTCCGCAGCGCACCAATGCCCTTGCGGCCGTGCCAGGCCGTGCATTCGTCCGCCAGGCCGGGGACATCGAGCAATCCCGCGCGATCCGCCGCCTCGACGGCGAATCGAAGCCGCTCCGACGCCAGCATCCCGGCGAGATCGATCAGCGTCCGGTGCGGCGTCGTGACCGGGATGCCATCGCGCTCGGTCCGGTGCTCAGGTGGAAGCCGCCGGGTGCGGTGGATGACGATGCCGGGACGGTGCCGTGAGCCGCCGTCGGCAACCAGGATGTGGATCAGGTGGCCCGCCCGATCGACGAAGCCCCAGAGTACGGCCGCGGTGATGTGACTGAGAACGGAGGCCTCGCCGCAGGCAAGGACCGCCGCCATCCAACGGCCGCGGTCGGTGAGCGCAGCGTGCCCGACGGCGAAGACGCCACGGTGAACGGCGCTCAAGCGGCCGGAGTGCAGCGAACGATGGGTGAAGCTCCGGTCGAGGCCGAGCGCGTCCAACTGGCGCCTCGAGACGACGCCGTGCTGGCGAGCGGCGATCCTTGCCAGCACCCGGCCGGGTGGTGCGGATCCGACGGTCATGTACTGCCGGATGTCCTCCACCTTGATCATGCGACCGACGTTGGCCCACCGGGCGTCACACCTCAACGCATGAGTGCACCGAAGCCCACGCCGGCGTGTGGCGAAAGCGTCAAGGCCCCGGCCGGGCAGGCGGCGGCGGTCAGTCGAGGATGTCGACGATCACGCGGCGGTCGTCGCGGGCGCCGGCGGCGCGGGCGACGGTGCGGATCGCGTTCGCGATGCGGCCGCCGCGGCCGATCACCCGGCCGAGGTCGTCCTCGGCGACCGAAACCTCGAGCACGAGATCGCCGTCCTCTTCGAACTCCTCGACCTCGACCTTGTCCGGCTGCTCGACGAGAGCGCGGACGAGAAACTCGACGAGCTCACGCACGGCCGAATCCGATCAGGTGCCGGCGGGGCCGTCGACGCCCTGCGTGCGCAGGAGCTTCGCGACGGTCGGCGAGGGCTGGGCGCCCCGCTCCAGCCAGTGCTTGGCCCGCTCGGCGTCGATGGTCACCTGAGATGGCTCGGTCTGCGGGTTGTAGCTGCCGATGGTCTCGATCGTGCGGCCGTCGCGGGGGGAACGCTTGTCGGCGACGACGATGCGCCAGATCGGGTTCTTCGAGGAGCCCGCTCGTCTGAGTCTGATTCGTACTGCCATGTGACGGCGGCGCAGGTTACAGACCGCGCCGCCCCGCCGTCATCGCCGTCGCGCGCCGAGCTGTCCGCGGATCATCGATTCCGGACTGGGCATCTTCCCGGAAGCCATCATCTTCATCATCTTCCGCATCTGCTCGAACTGCTTGGTGAGCTGCTTCACCGCCTGGACGTTGGTACCGGAGCCCGCCGCTATGCGGCGCCTGCGCGATCCCCGGATGATGTCCGGGTTCGAGCGCTCCTCCGGCGTCATCGAGAGGATCATCGCCTCGAGCCGGTCGAGCTCGCGATCGTCGACGTTCGCGTTGCGAAGCTCCTTCATCGCCTTGCCCATGCCGGGCATCATCCCCAGGACGCTGCTGAGCGGGCCCATCTTCCGCACCTGCTTGAGCTGCTTCAGGAAGTCCTCCAGCGTGAACTGGTCCTGGCGCATCTTCCGCTCGAGCTCTTCGGCCTCGGAGGCGTCGATGTCCTGCTCGGCCTTCTCGATCAGCGAGAGGACGTCCCCCATGCCGAGGATCCGCTGGGCCATGCGATCGGGGTGGAACCGCTCGAGCTGCTCGAGCTTCTCGCCGGTCGAGGCATAGAGGATCGGCTTGCCGGTCACCGCCTTGACGCTGAGCGCCGCGCCCCCGCGGGCATCGCCGTCGAGCTTGCTCATCAGGACGCCGTCGAACTCGGTCGCCTCGGCGAACTGCTCGGCGACGTTGACCGCGTCCTGGCCGGTCATCGCGTCGACGACCAGCAGGACGTCGTGCGGCTTGGTCCGCCGTTTGATCTCCGCGAGCTGATCCATCAGCTCGGAGTCGATGTGCAGTCGTCCGGCGGTGTCGACGATGAGGACGTCGAGCCCGTCCGATCGCGCCTGTCCCAGCGCCCATTCGGCGATGTCGACCGGGTCGCGCTCGGTGCCCTGCGAGTAGACCGTCGCACCCGCCTGCTCGCCCAGCCGCGTGAGCTGTTCGACCGCCGCCGGCCGCTGGGTGTCGCACGCCGCCACGCCGGCCGTCTTGCCTTCGCCGATCAGGTGCTTGGCGAGCTTGGCCGTCGCGGTCGTCTTGCCGGAGCCCTGCAGGCCCGCCATCAGGATCACCGTGGGCGCCTTCGAGGCGAACACGAGCTCGCGGCCGCTGCCGCCCATCAGCTCGGCGAGCTGCTCGTTGACGACCTTGACGACCATCTGGCCCGGGTCGAGGCTCTCGAGCACGCCGGCTCCGATGGCCTTCTCGCGGACGTCCGCCACGAACTGCTTGGTCACCTTGAAGTTGACGTCGGCTTCGAGCAGCGCGAGGCGGATCTCGCGCATCGCCTTGTCGACGTCCGCCTCGCTGAGCTTCCCCCTGGACCGGAGGTCGGAGAGCGTGCCCTGGAGGCGGTCTGAAAGCTGGTCGAACATCGCGACTGAGGGTAGTGGCCCCGCTCGTCAGGCTCCGACGAGGGCTCGGCTGAACTCCTCGGCGTCGAACGGGCGCAGGTCCTCGATCCCCTCGCCGACGCCGATCAGCTTCACCGGGATCCCTAGCTCGCCGGCGATCGCGAGCGCGATCCCTCCCTTCGCGGTGCCGTCGAGCTTCGTCAGTGCGACACCGGTCACGTCGACCGCCTCGCTGAAGACCTTCGCCTGCCGGAGCCCGTTCTGACCGGTGGTCGAGTCGACGACGATCAGCGTCTCCGACGGGCCGCGCCCGAGCCGCTTGTCGATCACCCGGTTCACCTTCGCGAGCTCCTCCATCAGGTCGTTGCGGGTGTGCAGGCGCCCGGCGGTGTCGATGAGGACGACGTCGCTGCCGCGCGCCTCCGCGGCCGAGATCGCGTCGAAGACGACCGCTCCGGCGTCCTGTCCCGTCTCGGCCTTGATGATGTCGCAACCAGCCCGCTCGGCCCACGCGCCGAGCTGCTCGACCGCCGCGGCCCTGTAGGTGTCGGCGGCGGCCAGGGTGACGTTCAGCCCGGCCTCGCGCTGCAGGTGCCACGCGAGCTTGCCGACGGTCGTCGTCTTCCCGGTGCCGTTGACGCCGACGATCATCACGACCGCCGGGCTCGGGCGGAGATCGATGCTCCCGTTTCCGGTGGCGGCGAGCTCCGCCAGGAGCTCGACGAGCCGCTCACGGGCCGCATCCCCTCCCGCCACCTTGCCGGACTCGACCTCGCCCTCGAGCCGCCCGACGACATCGGCGGTCGTCCGGGCGCCGACGTCGGCCATGATCAGAGCCTCCTCCAGGCGCTCCCAAGATTCGGTGTCGAGCGTCTCGAACAGGCTCGAGCCGATCTCGGCGCTGATCGCCTCGCGACTCGTCGCGATGCTCTCGCGAAGCCGGCGGAAGAAGCCGCGCCGTCGCTTCGACTCGTCCCCCTCGGAGGAGGCGGCAGCAGCGGCCGGCTCGCGGTCGCCGATGTCGAGCAGCTCTGCCCAGGTGGTCGGCACGGGTGCGCAGCCTACGCTGCGCGCGCGCCCGGGTCCGCCTCGGCGAGTCGCGGCTCGCGCGGGAGACGGCGCGAGATCACCTTCGTCGCCCCGTCCTTCATGCTGACGCCGTAGAGCACGTCGGCGGCGTCCATCGTCCGCTTCTGATGGGTGACGATCACGAACTGGGCGCGATCCGAGAAGCGCCTGACCAGCTGCAGGAAGCGGTCGATGTTGGCGTCGTCGAGAGCCGCCTCGACCTCGTCGAGGATGTAGAAGGGCGATGGGCGGGCGAGGAAGACGCTGAAGACGAAGGCGAGCGCCACCAGCGACTTCTCGCCCCCCGAGAGCAGCGACAGCCTCCGCGTCGCCTTGCCCGCCGGCGTGACCTCGATCTCGACACCTGCGGTCTCGGCCGGATCATCCTCCTCCTCGTCCTCGGCCTCTTCCGGCTCCTCGCGACCGCCCGCGCCGGAGGATCCATCGCCGGCGACCGCCTCCGGATCCGCACCGCCGAGGACCCGCTCGGGCTTCGGAGCCTCGACCATCCGCAGGCGCCCGCTGCCGCCGGGGAACATGTGCTCGATCAGGTCGCTGAAGTTCTCGCCCGCGGCCTTGAAGGTCTCCTCGAATGCAGCCGTGATCTCGCGATCGGTCTGACGGATCAGCTTCGCGAGCTCGTCCAGCGCCTGCTCGAGGTCCTCGCGCTGGGCCTCGAGCTCGGCGACGTGCTGCCTGGCGGCGTCGTATTCGCGCTCGGCGAGCGGGTTGACCGGCCCGAGCTGCTCGCGGCGGCGGATCAGGCGCTCGATCGACGCCTCGGTCGCGGCCCGTTCGTCCTCTCCGAGCGCTGCCGGCTCGGGCTCGGGCGCGAGCTCGAGCTGCGCCACGATGCGCTGCCACTCCGCGCCGGCCTCCTCGCGCCGGTCTCGCAGGCCGGCCGCTCGGACCTCGGCCTGGGTCACGCGTTCGCCCACCAGCCTGAGCTCGCCGTGCAGCTCGGCCTCGATCCGCGAGCACTCGCGGAGCTCGAGCGCGAGCTCGTCCCCGGCCTCGGCGCCGACGACCCGGTCCTCGACCGCGGCAGCGCGGGTGCCGACCGCATCGCGAGCGCCGGCGAGAGCGGTGCAGAGCTGCGCGAGGGCATCGGCCAGCTCGGCCTCGGTCTCGATCCGCTGCTCGAGCGAGTCCTGCCGCCGGTGCCCGAGCATGTCCTCGGCGCGCCGGGCTGACCGGGCGGCCCGCTCGGAGCCGTTGCGGACGCGCGCGAGCGCCTCGAGCCTGGCCTCGACGCCACCTGCTCCGACCGCCTCCGCGATTGCCTCCCCCGCCTCGGCCAGCGATGCACGAGCGGCCTCGAGCTCCCGTGCCAGCGCAGCCTCGGCATCGCGCTCGGT
>JAGQUO010000100.1 GCA_020438445.1 Solirubrobacterales bacterium | reverse complement strand
ACCCGGTCGGGCTCGCCGAGGTCGGCATCGTCCTCAAGCGCCTCAACGCGATGGCGGCGACGGTTCCCCGGGAGGCGCCCTGGCTGGCGCCGAGGGCCAGCCTCTGGGAGGGGCAGACGTTCGAGAGCTGGATGCGCCGCAACGTCCGCACCGGCGTGGCCCGGGACATCCTCCGCCTCGCGATCATCGGCGTCTGGGCGGCCGAGCCCCGTGACCTGTCCCTCCTCCACGTCCTCTTCTACATTCGCTCCGCCGGCTCGATCGAGCTCCTCACCGACACCGAGGGCGGCGCGCAGCAGGACCGGGTCGTCGGCGGAACGCAGCTGATCTCGATGCGGATGGCGGAGCAGCTCGGCGACGGCGTCATCGAGCTCGAGAACCCGGTCAGGCGGATCGAGTGGGCGAGCGATGGGGTGGTCGCCGTCGGGGACCGGGTCTCGGTCCGGGCCGCCAAGGCGATCGTCGCCGTCCCGCCGACCCTCGCCGGGCGGATCGCCTACGCGCCGGCGCTGCCCGCCGGACGCGACGCTCTCACCCAGCGCATGACGCAGGGAAGCGTGATCAAGTGCATGGCCGTCTACGAGCGCCCGTTCTGGCGCGAGCGCGGACTCTCGGGCTCGGTCACGAGCGTGAGCGGGCCCGTCTCGGTCGGTTTCGACAACTCACCGCCCGACGGAACTCCCGGCGTTCTCCTCGGCTTCCTCGAAGGTCGCGCCGCGCGCGAGGCCATGGATCTGGACCGGGAGGAGCGGCGAGGCATCGTCGCCGGGTGCTTCGCCCGGTTGTTCGGTCCCGAGGCCGCCGATCCGGTCGGCTATGTCGACAAGGCGTGGGCGGCCGACGAGTGGTCGCGCGGCTGTTACGGGGGATTCATGCCCCCGGGCGCATGGAGCGACAGCGGGGCCGCGCTCCGCGCCCCGATCGGCCCGATCCACTGGGCCGGTGCGGAGACCGCGAGCATCTGGAACGGCTACATGGACGGCGCGGTGCGCTCCGGCAGGGAGGCGGCGGAGGCCATCCTCACGCAGGCGGGGAACCCGGTCACGTAGGCAGCCACGTGGGCACTACGGAGTCGCTGATGCGGCAGGACCATAGGCTTTCCGGCACAATGGATCTCATCCCTACGCCTGCATTTCGCCGGCCCTGCCAACTGCGGCGGCGTTCGAAGGCAGCATCCAGAGATTGGAGTTGAGCAACCCCACGATGACCGACGCAACCGCCGCGCCCGAGGCGCTCACCCAGAACGAGGCATTGAAGAGCTGGGTGGACGAGATCGCCAAGCTGACCACGCCCCAGTCGATCCACTGGTGCGACGGTTCCGCCGAAGAGTACGACCGGCTCTGCAACGGGCTCGTCGAGGCGGGCACCTTCCGCCGCCTCTCCGACGCGAAGCGCCCGAACTCTTACCTCGCCTGGTCGGACCCCAGCGACGTCGCCCGGGTCGAGGACCGGACCTACATCTGCACGGAGCGGGAGGAGGACGCCGGCCCGACTAACAACTGGATGGAGCCCGCCGAGATGCGGGAGACGCTGGCGGGACTGTTCGAGGGTTGCATGGCGGGGCGGACGATGTACGTCGTGCCGTTCTCCATGGGCCCGCTCGGCTCCGACAAGTCCCAGATCGGCATCCAGCTCACCGACTCCCCCTACGTGGTCGTCTCGATGCGGATCATGACCCGGATGGGGGCGCGTGCGCTCGAGGTCCTCGGCAGCGACGGCGAGTTCGTCCCCTGTGTGCATTCGGTCGGCGATCCGCTCGCCGACGGCGAAGAGGACAGCACCTGGCCGACGAACGCGGAGACGAAGTACATCGTCCACTACCCCGAGACCCGCGAGATCTGGTCGTTCGGATCGGGCTACGGCGGCAACGCCCTGCTCGGCAAGAAGTGCCTGGCGCTGCGGATCGCCTCGGCGATGGCGCGTGACGAGGGCTGGATGGCCGAGCACATGCTGATCCTGAAGCTGACCTCACCCGACGGCGAGGTCAAGTACGTGACCGGCGCGTTCCCGTCCGCGTGCGGCAAGACGAACCTCGCGATGCTGATCCCGACGCTCCCCGGCTGGAAGGTCGAGACGATCGGCGACGACATCGCCTGGATGAAGTTCGGCGACGACGGCCGCCTCTACGCGATCAACCCCGAGGCCGGGTTCTTCGGGGTCGCCCCGGGAACCGGGGTCGAGACGAACCCGAACGCCATGGCGATGATCGAGGAGAACACGATCTTCACCAACTGCGCCCTCACCGACGACGGCGACATCTGGTGGGAGGGCATGACCCCGGAGCCGCCGGCACACGCGATCGACTGGCACGGCAACGAGTGGACGCCGGACTCCGAGTCCCCCGCGGCGCATCCGAACGCGCGGTTCACGGTCGGCGCCGACCAGTGCCCGGTGATCGCCTCCGAGTGGGAGGACCCGGCCGGCGTGCCGATCGACGCATTCCTGTTCGGCGGGCGACGCGCCTCGGTGGTGCCGCTCGTTAGGGAGGCGTTCGACTGGGAGCACGGCGTCTTCCTCGGCGCGACGATGTCCTCCGAGATGACCGCGGCCGCCTTCGGGACGGTCGGCCAGCTCCGCTTCGACCCCTTCGCGATGCTCCCGTTCTGCGGCTACGACATGGGTGCGTACTTCGAGCACTGGCTCGAGGTCGGGCGCCGGGGGGATGCCGACAAGCTCCCGAGGATCTTCTACGTCAACTGGTTCCGCAAGGACGCCGACGGGAAGTTCATCTGGCCGGGCTTCGGCGAGAACAGCCGCGTCCTCGAGTGGGTCTTCCGCCGTTGCAACGGCGAGTCCGAGGTCGTCGAGACGCCGATCGGCAACGTGCCGGCTCCGGGGGAGCTCGACGTCGAGGGGCTGGACATCAGCGACGAGGCGATGGCGGACCTGCTGGCCGTCGACGCCGAGGCGCTCGCCGCCGAGCTCCCGCAGGTCGAGGAGCACCTCGCGAAGTTCGCGAACCTCCCGGCCGAGGTCCGGGCCCAGCTCGACGAGCTCAAGGCGAGGCTGGGCTAGCGGGGGGGCGAAGAGCCGGCGCCTCTCCGGGCGCTCACGCCCCGAGGAGGACCGGCGCGACCTGCTTCTTGCGGCTCATCACGCCCGGGAGCTCGAAGAGACCGTCGCCGCGGGCCTCGCCGAAGGCGCGGGCGACGTGGGAATCGTCACCGGCGGTGACGAGCATCGTTCGCCGTTCGAGGATGTCGGTGACCATGAGCGCCGCGAGCGCATAGTCGTTCCGCTCGCGAACCTCGGCAATCGCCTCGGTCAGCTCCTCGCGCCGCTCGAGAACGCGGGTTCCGACCGTCTCGATCTGGGCGATCGAGATCAGCTCGCCGGATGCCAGCGTGTACTCCTTGGCGTCGCGGGTGACGATCTCGCGGGCCGAGACCTCCGAGACATCGGAGGTCTCGTCGAACATCTCCCGTCCCAGCTGCATGGCGTTGACGTCGATCAGGTCCTCGAGCCAATCGATCGCGGCACGATCCCGGTCGGTCGTCGTGGGGGAGTTGAGCAGGACCGTGTCCGAGAGGATCGCGCAGAGCAGCAGCACGGCCGTCGAATCCATCGGCTCGAGCTCGTTCGCGATGAAGCGCTCGGTGACCAGGGTCGCGGTCGATCCCACCGGATCGAACGTCGCCGTGACCGGGATCCTGGTCTCGATCGAGCCGATGTGATGGTGGTCGAGGATCTCGACGATCTCGGCCTGCTCGACGCCGGGAACGCTCTGAGCGGCCTCGGCGTGGTCGACGAGGATCACGCGGCGCGGCTTCGGGGCGACGAGGTCGCTGCGGGTCAGCAGCCCCACCGGCCGGCTGCGCGAGTCGACTGCGACGGCGGCGCGGTAGTGCACGTCCTTGATCTGCTCGGAGATGTCGACGATCAGGTCGTCGGGGTCCACGGTCAGCGGCGATCCGTCGGCCATGCCCTCGCACGGCGCGGCGAGCGTCACCATCCGGCAGCTCACGTACGAGTCGAGCGGGCTGATGATGATCCTCGTCCCGTGCTCGCGCGCCAGCTCGCGGATCCCCTCCGCCGGCGGCATCCCGTTGCTGGTGATCAGGACGTCGGCGCCGAGCTCGATCGACTGCCGCTGTGCGTCGGCGCGGTTGCCGACCACGACCACGTCGCCGTCGGAGATGCGGCTGTCACTGCGCGAGGCGTCGATCGAGTGCACCCACACCCGGCCCGACACCGTTCCGTCCTCGCCCTCCACCAGCTCGCCGTCGAGGACGCCGACGATCGCGGACACGGTCGTCGGCGTCTCGGCGAGGCTGTGGGTCCTGAAGGTCTCACGGATGTACCGATGCGCGAGCGCGCGCTCGGTCATGACGCCGATCAACTGCCCCTCGTCGCCGACGATCGGGACGATGTCGAGATCGCCGGCGGCCATCGTCCGGCCCACCTCGCGCAGGGGCTCGCGGTGGTCTGCGACCGGGAACGACTCCTGCATGACGTCGCTGACCCGAAGGAAGACGTGGACCATCGCGTCCGGCTGCGGGGCGCCGCTGCGCTGCAGGACCCATGAGGTCTGCGCGTTGACCTTGCCGAGGCGGACCGGCACGTACTCGCTGTCGGGATCGAGCTGCTGCTTCAGCTCTGCGTAGGCGATCGCCGAGGCGATCGAGTCGGTGTCGGGGTTCCGGTGGCCGGTCACGTAGATCCGGCGGCGGCGGGGATCGATTGCCGTTTCGTCGTTCACTGCGGCTGATGATGGGGCATCACGAGGTTCAACCGACTGCCGGGTCAGTCTCGGCGTCGAGATAGGGCTCGAAAGCCGCCCGCACGGGCTTGGGGATCGGCGTCGGCCGCCCGTCCTCCCGGCCGAGGAACACGTGATGCAGCTCGCCTTCCGCCACCGCCGTCCCGTCCCTGAGGACGACGATGGCCGTCGTCATCGAGCTCGTCCCGATCCGCCGCACGGTCGCCTGCAGGACGAACTCGTCGTCGAACCGGAGCGAATCGAGGTAGCGGATTCCCGCTTCCGCGACGACCAGATCGACGCCCGCGTCCGCGGTCGCCGCGTCGTAGGGGCCCAGCGCCTCACGCCAGATCTCCGTCATCGCGACGTCGAAGTACTCGAGGTAGCGGGAGTTGAAGACGATTCCCTGGGGGTCGCACTCGGCGAAGCGGACCCGCATCGGGTAGCTCATCGTCCGGCTCATGCGCTCATTCTCCCGCCGGCGACCCACTCGCCGAGGAGCGGATCGACGACCCGGTATCCCGTCCTCGTCGCGGGATCCGGATGGATCTCGCCGGTGTCCAGCAGAACGTCGACGGCCGCCTTCGCCGATCCGCCCCGGGAGCCGCCGTGACGGCGTCCGGCCGCGTAGATTCCCTCGCGGTTCTCCGCGACCGCCGTCAGCACGCGCCGCTGGCCGGGGCTGAGGCCGGTCCAGATCGCGCGCAGCTCGTCCTGGACCTCGATCATGGCCCGGCCGGCGGCATCGAGCCACCGTTCCTCATCCGCCTCCTCGCCGGCCGGCGTCCGCTCCCAGAGCAGGTGGGCGAGCAGCATCGTCCGTTGCGGGTGTCCCCGGGTGAGATCGAGCAGCGGCTCGATCGCCTCGCCGATCTCGCGGTTCGTCTCGCGGAAGCGCCGGTCGACGTATCCCGCGACGTCGACCGGGTCGAGGGGGGTGAGGTCGAGGGCACGGGCCTGTCCGTAGAGGGCGCGGCGCTTGTCGGCGAACAGGCTCCGCATCATCCCGAGCTGCGAGCCGGCGAAGACGTAGCTCGCGGCGTCGCCGTGGTGCTGGATCTCGCTGCGGATGACCGCGTCGGCTCGATCGGAGGCCGTGAGGACGTCCTGGAACTCGTCGAAGACCACGAGCGTGCGCGTGCCGGTCCGCTCGAACATCCGCTTCGGGATCGCGAGCCGCTCGAGCAGCGGCGGCTCCGCAGCGGGATCGAGGGCGAGTTCGACGTCGGCGCTGACCACGTCGTCGGCTCCGATCCGCAGGCTGGGGCGGAGGCGCCTGCGGAAACCGGCGAACCAGGCCGCCACCGGGCCCTGGAGTTGGGACGCGTAGGCGCGCTCGACCCGCGCACTGACGTCGGCGAGCGTGAGGACGCCGAAGAAGTCGACGTAGACCGCATTCCACCCCTCCTTGGCGACGGCGTCGTCGCCGATGTACCCGTCGTCGCCGCGGATCTTCTGGTCGCCGCCGGAGCAGAACGCCCTGTCGCCGGCCCCCGTGAGGATGATCGATCCGACGCCCAGGTCGTCGCGGGCGCGGGTGAACGCGTCTCGGAGCTCGGCCAGCGTCGGCGGCCGGAATGCGTTCCGTCGCTCGGGCCGGTTGATCGTGATCCGGGCGATCCCATCGCCGACGTCGTAGAGGATGTCCTCGTACTCACCGGCGCTCTCCCACTCGATCGGGGCGTAGAGGTCGGCTTCGGGCGGCGCGTCCTTGTGGCGTTCTGGCATCTGCTCGCAGTCTCGTCGGGGGGCCGGAGGACCCGGCGCAACAATGTCGGCAACGATAGCCAGCCCGCCGCCCCCGGCGGATCCGCAGCAATGACCCGCACACCCACAGATTGGCTCGATCGCAGCGCAGCCGCCCACGGTGACACCGTGGCCGTGAGCGACGGCGGCGAGTCGCTGACCTACACGCAGCTCCGGGCCGAGGCCGGGGCCGTGGCCGCTGCCCTCCAGGACGAGGGTGTCGGCGCGGGCGACCCGGTCGCGCTCGACCTGCCGGCGGGGGTTCCGCACGCGATCGCCCTCCACGGGGCGATCCTCGCGGGTGCGGTCGTCCAGTCGATGCCGCCGCAGGGGCGGGAGGGGGTCGACGTCGCAGGCGGGTCGCTGTTCGTCGACGACAGCCGGGTGGATGCGGCGCGCGGGGACGGGGGGACGCCGAGGGCCCTCAGCAGGCACCCGTCACGACCGCTCACCCGGGTGCTCAGCAGCGGAACCTCGGGGACTCCCAAGCCGGTTCTCCTGACCGCCGGGAACCATCTCTGGAGCGCGCTCGGGAGCGCGCTGAACCTCGGGGTCGAGCGGGACGATCGCTGGCTGTGCCCTCTGCCGCTCAATCACGTCGGCGGCCTGACCATCCTGATCCGGTCGGCGATCTACGGCACCGGCACCGTCCTCCACCGCGGGTTCGACGTGGATCGCGTCGCCTCCGCCTTCGAAGATCGGAGCATCAGCCTCGCGTCGCTCGTGCCGACCCAGCTCGTGCGGCTGCTCGACGCGGGCGCGCCGATCGGCGAACCGAGGCTGCTGCTGATCGGCGGCGGGCCGGTCGCTCCGGAGGTCCTGGGCGAGGCGATCGGGCGGGGAGCGACCGTTGTCCAGACCTACGGGCTGACGGAGGCGTGCTCGCAGGTCTGCACGCTCGGCCCGGCCGAGGCCGGCGAGCGCGTCGGCTCCGCCGGGCGCCCGCTCCCGGGCATCGAGGTCCAAGTGGAGGACGAGGAGATCCTGGTTCGCGGACCGACCGTCGCTCCGGCCGCGCCGGCGGCCGACGGCTGGCTCCACACCGGCGACCTCGGGCGGCTCGACGCCGACGGCTACCTGTGGGTCGAGGGCCGCCGCGAGGATCTGATCGTCACGGGCGGCGAGAACGTCCGCCCGGATCGGGTCGAGGCGGCGCTGATCTCCCACCCCGGGGTCTCCGAGGTCGCAGTCGCCGGGCGCGAGGACCGCGAGTGGGGCCAGGTCGTGACCGCGTTCGTGGTGGCGGCGGGCGATCCCGAGCCCACCGAGCTGATCGAGCACGCCCGCGGCCGGCTCGGCGCCCACGAGGTCCCGAAGCGGATCGAGTTCGTCCCGGACCTTCCCCGCACCGGGTCAGGCAAGCTCCTGCGGCGGCAGCTGGTCTAGCTATCTGTAGGCTGCCGCGCCGGGCCGGATGGCCGGCCCCACGAAAGCGCGAACGACTAACGGAAGGCCGAGATGAGCCACGACAGCACGATGATCTACGAGGACGACGCGACGCTCGAGCCGCTCGAGGGCAAGACGGTCGCCATCCTCGGCTACGGCTCCCAGGGCCACGCTCACGCCCTGAACCTGAAGGAGTCGGGAGTCGACGTCGTGGTCGGCCTGCGCCCCGACTCGTCGAGCCGCGCCGAGGCCGAGGCCGAGGGGCTCGAGGTCCTCGACGTGGCCGATGCGGCGAGCCGCGGCGACGTCGTGATGATCCTGCTGCCCGACGAGAAGCAGGCGGAGATCTGGGAGGCCGAGATCGCCGACGGCATCGCTCCCGGGAACCTGCTCATGTTCGCCCACGGGTTCGCCATCCAGTACGACCAGATCGAGCCTCCGCCCGGGGTCGACGTCGGTCTCGTGGCCCCGAAGGGACCCGGCCACCTCGTCCGCCGTCAATACCTGGAGGGACGCGGCGTCCCGTGCCTGATGGCGGTGCACGCCGACGAGAGCGGTAACGCCCGCGATCTCGTGCTCGCCTACGCGAAGGGGATCGGCGGCACCCGGGCCGGCGTGATCGAGACCACGTTCAAGGACGAGGTCGAGACCGATCTGTTCGGAGAGCAGGCCGTCCTCTGCGGCGGCACCAGCGAGCTCGTGCAGGCCGGGTTCGAGACGCTCGTCGAAGCCGGCTACGACCCGCGCCTCGCCTACTTCGAGTGCCTGCACGAGCTGAAGCTGATCGTGGACCTGATGTACGAGAAGGGCCTGCAGGGCATGCGCCACTCGATCTCGAACACCGCCGAGTACGGCGACATGACGCGCGGTCCGCGGGTCATCACCGACGAGACCAGGGCGGCGATGCGGAAGATCCTCGGCGAGATCCAGTCGGGCGACTTCGCCCGCGAGTGGATCGCCGAGAACCGTGCCGGCGGCGAGAACTTCGACCGGATGCGCGAGGAGGCGAAGGGCAAGCAGATCGAGCAGGTCGGCGGCGACCTGCGCTCGATGATGCCCTGGATCGCCTAGGGCGCTCCTCGGGGACGGTTAGGCTGCGGTCATGGACGACGCCGTGAGGAGGGTGATGCCGGCGCTGGCGGTGATCGCGGCCGCAGTCGCGCTCGCCGCTTGCGGCACCGACTCCACGTCGACCTCGACGGTGACCGAGACCGTGGGCGGATCGACGTCGTCGACGACGCAGCCGACGTCGGAATCCACCGCGACCACCGGCGACGGATCCTCCGGCGCGGACAGGACCGTCACCGAGCTCACGGGCTTCACCTCGCCGACCGGCAACATCGGCTGCTACATCGACCGGCGCAGCGTTCGCTGCGACATCGGCGATCGCGACTGGAGCCCGCCGAAGGCGCCGAAGAGCTGCATGCTCGACTACGGGCAGGGCATCGAGCTCCGAGCCGGCGGGTCAGCCGACTTCGTCTGCGCCGGCGACACGGCACTGGGGGGCGGCGAGGTACTGGACTACGGAACCTCGATCGGCGCCGGCCTGCTCGTCTGCGAGAGCGAGGAGTCGGGCATGAGCTGCCGGGACGCAGAGTCCGGTCGCGGCTTCACGATCTCGAAGCAGAGCTACGAGATCTTCTGATCCTCAGGGCTCGAGGCCGTCCCGGCCCACGTAGCCGCCCTTGGCGCCGACGACGATGTAGGTCGCGTCGGCCTCGCCGACGTTCCTGACCTTGCGATGCACCGGCGCGGCCACCCGCGCCAGCCCCCCGGCTCCGAGCACGTGGGCCGTCCC
>JAGQUO010000099.1 GCA_020438445.1 Solirubrobacterales bacterium | reverse complement strand
GGCGCGGCGATGATCAGCCCGACGGTGCCGAACAGCGCTCCCCCGGCGATCGTGACGATCAGCACCGCGAGCGGATGGATACCGAGGGCGGCGCCCATCGCGAAGGGCTGGACGATCTGCTGCAGCGGGCCGTTGGCGAGGAGCTGGACGAATGCCATCGCCCCGGCGGCGGTGGTTCCGTCGCTTCCGAGGGCGAGGAGCACGGTGAAGATCGCCGCGCTCCAGGCGCCGATGTAGGGGACGTAGCCGGCGACGAACGTGACCGCGACGATCGTCGGGATCAGCGGCAGCCCGATGATCGCGGCGCCGATTCCGACCACGACCGCGCTGAACACCGCCACGAGGGTGACGCCGAGGAAATAGCCGCGCATCGAGCCGATCGTGCGCTGCGTGATGATCCTGGCGACTCCGTCGGGAACTCCCATGTGGCCCTCGACCCAGCCGCGGATCTGCGGGCCGTCCTTGAGCAGGAAGAAGAGGCTGAGGATCGTCATCGCCAGGAAGAAGGCGAGCGATGAGAGCTTGCCGACCGTCGACAGGATCCCCGACAGCAGCGCCGACACGCCGTTCTTCGCGCCGCTGCTGAGCTCGTCCTTGGCCTGGTTCGCCTTGTCAGGATCGAGCCCGAGGTCCTGAAGCCCCTTGGAGATCTCGTCCTTGGCGTCGTTCAGATGCCCGGTGATCGAGGATGCCTGCCCGTCGATCCCCAGCACGACCAGGGCCGCGACGCCGGCACCGACGAGGACGATCGCGAGCATCATCAGGGCCGCGCCGAGACCGCGGGGCACGTGGTGGCGGCTGAGCCCGCTCACGACCGGCGAGGCGACGACGGCGATGATCCCGGCGACGATCACCGGGATCGTGATCACCTGGGTGAGCGCCCCGAGCCAGATCAGGCCGCTGATCAGCAGCGTGATCCCGACGAGCAGCCAAGCCATCAGGCCGACGTTGCGGAGCCAGTCGGGCACGATGAACAGGCCCGACAGCTCGGACGGGTCGATCTCGACGACCTGCCCCTCGGGACTCTCGTCCGGTGCGCCCTCGCGCCGACGCAGTCGCCCGCGGATCATGGTTCGAAAGCTATCGCCGGCCTCCGACGAATAGCCTCGCGCCGGTGAGCGCGGAGGCCCGAAAGGCGAATACGGCGATCGGCATCCTGTTCGCGATCGGCTCGGCCTGCTTCCTGATCGGACCCTTTCCCGGATACCTGCAGCTCGTCGGCTCCAGCGCCGACGGCCTCACCTTCTTCATCGGCTCGGTCTTCTTCACCTCGGCCGCGTTCCTGCAGTTCGCGACGACCCGCCTCGTGGGCGGCGCCGGGGCCGACTGGTGGGCCGGCGGGATCCAGTTCGCCGGCACGCTCTTCTTCAACCTCAGCACCTGGGAGGCGATGCAGAAGGCGCTCGACACCAAGGCGACCGATCGCCTCGTCTGGCAGCCCGACGTCTACGGCTCGATCTGCTTCCTCGTCTCGAGCTGGATCGCCTACGGCGCGGCCAACGGCGGCTACGGCCGCCGCCGCAGGCACGACACACCGGCCAGGATCGCGTTCGTCAACCTGCTCGGGAGCATCGCCTTCGGCGTCTCCGCAGTCGCCTCCTACGTCGTCCCCGCGACGGGCGACGTGCTGGCGCTCGGTGCTTCGAACTTCACGACCGCGTTCGGCGCAGGCTGCTTCCTCGCCGGCGCGATCCTGCTGCTGCCGGCGGTCAGTAGCCGACGCCCGTCTTGACCTGCTTGCGCTCGTGCTTGCTGGCGCCGCCCTTCTTCTCGAGGGTCTCGCAGGCCTCGATGATGTCGTCGGCCAGCGTCGCGACCAGCTCGCGGCTGAGGTTGAGCTTGACGAGCGCTCGCAGCATCTTCACCGCCTCGGCCTTCGGCGGCATCGTGTAGGCGGGGAGCATCCAGCCGCGCTCGGCTGACACCTGCCAGGCGATGTCGAACTCGTCGTAGGGCACGTCGGCGTCGTCGGCGATCCGGAAGGCGACCAGCGGCAGCTGCTCCTCGTCCTCGCCGACGATCTGGAACGGGCCCGCCGCTTCGAGCCGGCTCGCGAGGAACTCGGAGTTCTCCTTCATCACGTTCATCACGAAGGAGTAGCCGTCGCGCCCGAACCGGATCAGGTTGTAGTACTGGGCCAGCACCATCGACGAGCCGGTCGAGAAGTTCAGCGTGAACGTCGCGTCGGTCTTGCCGAGGTAGTTCTCGTAGAAGACGAGGTCCTCGGCGAGATCGGACTTCTCGCGGAAGACGAGCCAGCCGATGCCGGGATAGACGAGCCCGAACTTGTGGCCGGAGACGTTGATCGAGCGCACCTGCTCGAGGCGGAAGTCCCACTTGGAGTCGGGGTAGAGGAACGGCCAGACGAAGCCGCCGCTCGCGGCGTCGATGTGGAGCGGGACGTCGAGCCCGCGATCGGACTTGAGGCCGAGCAGCAGGTCGTTGATCCCGACGACGTCGTCGGCATGGCCGGTGAACGTCGTGCCGAGCACGGCCGCGACCCCGATCGTGTTCTCGTCGATGTGTGGCTCCACGTCCTCGGGGCCGATCGTGTACTTGTCGGGCTGCAGCGGCACGATCCGCGGCTCGACGTCGAAGTAGCGGCAGAACTTCTCCCAGACGACGTGAACGTCGCCGCCGAAGACCAGGTTCGGGTTGTCGACGGGCTGTCCCGCCGCATTCCGCCGTTCCCGCCACTTCCACTTCAGCGAGAGGGCCCCGAGCATGATCGCCTCCGAGGAGCCCTGGGTCCGCGCGCCGGTGGTCTCCCCGGGCGCGTTGTAGAGATCGGCGAGCATCCGGATGCAGCGCTGCTCGATCTCGGCGGTCTCCGGGTACTCGGCGTGGTCGATGAAGTTGCGATGGAGGTTCTCGGCGACGATCTCCTGCGCCTCCGGCTCCATCCAGGTGGTCACGAAGGTCGCGAGGTTCCGCTCGGGGATTCCGTCGAGGACGATGTCCTGTTCGATGATCCGCTTTGCGACCAGTGCCTCCGTCCCGACCTCGGGCATCTTGTCCTGCGGTGCGCCCTCGATCAGCCAGTTGTGGCCGGTGAGGCGGGTTCGCGGCATCGATCGTTCGTTCATCTCGGTCTCCTGACTCCTGGATCTCGCGGCGGCGTCTGAATCCTATGACCGCCGGCTCACCCCGGGGATCGCCCGATCCGGGTGATCCCCTCGATGCGGGCGACCTCGTCGACGAGCTCGAGCCCCTCGGAGCGGTGGGTGATGAGCAGCACCGAGCGCCCCTCGGCGGCCGCGAACGTGTCGGCGAGCAGGGCGTGGGCAGTCGGCGGGTCGAGGTGGGCGGTCGGCTCGTCGAGGAGGAGCACCGGAGCGGGGGAGAGCAGGGCACGGGCGACCACCAGGCGCTGGCGCTGCCCACCGGAGAGCTCCCGCCCCAGCTCACCGACCAAGGTCCCGAGGCCGTCCGGGAGCGCGTGGACCCAGTCCGCGAGCCTCGCCGCCTCGAGCGCCGCCTCGAGTTCCTCGGTGCCGGCGTCGGGCGCCCCGATCCGGAGGTTGGCGGCGATCGTCGAGCTGAACAGGTGAGCGTCCTGGCCGGCGAGAGCGAACGTCGAGCGCAGGTCGCTCTGCAGGAGCCGCCGGGCATCGGTCCCGCCGATCGTCACCCGTCCCCTCTCCGGGTCGAGGAAGCGCAGAAGCAGCGCGACGATCGTCGTCTTGCCGGTCCCGCTCGCCCCGAGCAGAGCGACCTTCCGGCCCGGCTCGATCCGGAGGTCGAGTCCGGTGAAGGTGGGGCCGTCGGCGCCGGGATAGCGGGCGGTCACCGACTCGAGCGCGACGGCCGGGGCAGCCGGCAGCGGCTCGGGGTCCTGCGGATCTGCGATCGCCGGCTCGGTGGCGGTCAGCTCGAGCACCCGCCGGCCGGAGGAGAGCGTCGCTCCCGACTCCCGCG
Source organism: Solirubrobacterales bacterium (assembly GCA_020438445.1). Classification (GTDB taxonomy): domain Bacteria; phylum Actinomycetota; class Thermoleophilia; order Solirubrobacterales; family 70-9; genus RHKX01. The sequence goes on along the minus strand of JAGQUO010000099.1, from coordinate 5,717 downwards.
CGACCTCCGGCAGCGGCTCGGTCGCCTCGAACGACGACATCGCCAGCAGCGCCAGGGTCGCGATCAGGAGGCGATCCAGCGAGCCTCCCTCGTGGGCGGAGACTCCGACGGCGAGCACCCCGGCGACGGTCAGTCCGCTGATCAGCGCGACCAGGGCGTCGGCGAGACCGGCGACGATCGCGTCCCGCCGCGCGATCCGCGCGAGCTCGGCGTCGCTTCCGCGGGCACGGTCGTAGGCGGCCTCCACACCGCCGTAGACGAGCAGCTCGGGGGTCCCCCGCAGCAGCTCGACGAGATCGGCGGTCAGCTCCGATCGGGCGGCCTGCTGGCGCTCGCCGCTTCGTCTCTGCAGGCGCCACGCCAGCGCCGGCACCGCCAGCCCCGAAAGCACCAGCCCGGCGGCCAGGATCGCCGCGGCGGCCGGGAGGTACACGGCTGCGAAGGCGATGGCGCCGATCGCTACGAGGATCGCGACCACGGGAGGCGCGAGGCCGCGCAGGTAGAGGTTCTGGAGTGCATCGACGTCACCGACCATTCGGCTCAGGAGCTCGCCGTGGCGGAATCCCTCGAGTTGCGCAGGCGCCAGCGGCTCGATTCGCTCGTAGAAGCGCGAACGCAGGCGCCCGAGCGCCCGCAGAGCCATGTCGTGGGAGACGAGCCGGTCGAAGTAGCGGATCAAGGGCCGGCCGATGCCGAAGAAGCGGACGCCGACGATCACGATCGTGAGCGAGAGGATCTCCGGGTGTTCTGCCGCGCGCGAGATCAGGTAGCCGGCGGTGGTCATCAGCGCGATCCCGAACGCGATCGCGAGCGCGCCGAGCAGCACCGAGAGCAAGAACCGGCGGCGCCCGGGCGGGGCGAGCTCGACGAGGTGGCGGACGGTCGCGGTCGCACTCATCGCGCGGGCACCTCCTGCACCGGGGCGATCGCGCCCGCATCGAGACGCACGACCCGGTCGGCGATCGCCGCCGACTCCGGCCGATGCGCGATCAGCAGGGCGCTGCGACCCTCCAGCAGCCGCTCGATCGCGGTCTCGATCAGCGCCGCGTTGTCGGGGTCGAGGTTCGCGGTGGGCTCGTCGAGGACGACCAGCGGCGCGTCGCGGAGGAAGGCGCGGGCCAGCCCGATGCGCTGCCGCTCGCCGGCGGAGAGCGGCCGCCCGCCGTCGCCGACTATGGTCGCGGTTCCGGCGGGGAGCCGCGAGACGAACCCGGCCGCCTCGGCGTCGGCGAGCGCCCGGTCGACTGACTCGTCGCTCGCACCCGGGTCCCCGAGCCGGACGTTGTCGGCCACGGTTCCGCGGAAGATCGTCGGTGCCTGCGGGACCCAGGCGAGCAGCTCCCGCCAGAGCTCGGGCGAGCACTGACCGAGATCGATCCCGCCGACCGTGATCCGGCCCCCGCCGGGACGCAGCAGCCCCAGCAGCAGCGCCGCCACGGTGCTCTTGCCGCCGCCGCTGGGGCCGGTCAGGGCCACGGTCTCTCCCGATCCGATCTCGAGCGTCACTCCGGACAGGACCGGCGTGTCGCGGGACGGGTAGGAGAAGTCGACCGCCTCGAGCCGGATGTCCGCGGCGGCGGGGCTGGGCGGCGCCGCCGTGCCGGCCGGCGTCCGCTCCGGGTCACCGATCAGCTCCAGCAGCTGCTCGGTCACCGCGCGGCCGTCGGCGCTCGCGTGGAACTGCGTGCCGAGGCTCCGCAGCGGCAGGTACAGCTCGGGCGCGAGGAGGAGGACCGTCAGCGCCGCCTCGAAGGTGACGTCCGCGTCGACGAGGCGGACGCCGACGGTCACCGCGACCAGGGCGATGCCGAGGGTGGCCGCGAGCTCCAGGACCGTTCCCGAGAGGAACGCGATCCGGAGGGTCCCCATCGTCGCCCGCCGGTAGTCGTCGCTGACCTGCGCGATCCGCTCCGCTTGGGCCGGCCCGCGATTGAACGCACGCAGCGTCGGCAGGCCGCGGACGACGTCGAGGAAGTGTCCGGCGAGGCGGTTCATCGCCTCGAGCCTCTCCTGGGCCCTCAGCTCGGTGTAGCGCCCGATCAGCCACATGAAGACCGGGATCAGCGGCAGCGTGAACAGCATGATCGCGGCGGAGACGGGATCGATCGTCACGACCACGATCAGCACCGCCGCCGGCACCGTGACGGCGAGGAAGATCTGAGGGACGTAGCGGGCGAACATCGCCTCGAGCGCCTCGACGCCCTCGACGGCCGTGGCCGCGACCTCTCCGGCATCGGCACGGTCGCGGGCGCCGGCCGGATCCCCGAGCAGACGAGCGCGCAGAAGCTCCAGGCGCAGCGCCGACATCACCGCCGTCGCGGCCCTGCGACCGACGACCTCGAAGCCCCAGCCGGCCCCTGAGCGGACCAGGACCGCCGCGACCAGCGCGGCGATCTCGGGCGCAAGATCGCTCAGGGAGGCGCCGTCGAATGCCCGTGCCGAGATCCGCGCGATGAGCACGGCCTGGGCGAGGACCATGATCGTCGCCAGCAGCCCGATCGCACCGTCGGCCGTCAGCATCCGCCGAACGCCCGGGACCCGCTCGGCGAGGCGGCGATCGAGGGCGTTCATCTGCGGGCGCGAGGCGTGGTCATCGCGGCGCACGATGTTACGGGCGGCGCCCGGAGCCGCGCCGCTTGCGGCCCCTGCGATCATTGAGCCCGGATGGTGGAGTGCTCACATCTCGGCCAGGTCCGGGTGACGGAGCTTCCCGGCTCGGTCGACGGCTGCGAGGAGTGCCTGCGTTCGGGGGACGGATGGGTTCATCTGCGGATCTGTCTGAGCTGCGGGCACGTCGGCTGCTGTGACAGCTCGCCGAACCGTCACGCCAGCGCCCACGCGGGGGAGAGCGGCCATCCGCTGATCCGCTCGATCGAGCCCGGCGAGGTCTGGTCCTACTGCTACCCGGACGAGCTCGTGATGCGCATCGACGGGATCTCGGGCGAGACCAGAATTCCGCCGTCGCCACTCGGCGGCTGAGCGCTCGGGCTCCCTAGCCCGTCCCGGACGCGGTATCCGCCTCGACGAGCCGGTTCCACTCCGGCTTGTCCTGCCGCCACCCCTCCTCGGTCCGCCTCCGCTTCCAATAGCCGGAGATCGAGAGGCTCTCGAGCGGGACCTCGCGCTCGAGGAGCAGGTGGCGACGCAGGCCGCGGACCGCGCCGGCCTCGCCGTGGACGAAGCCGTGGACCCGCCCGGGCGGGAAGCTGAGGCCCCGGACCGCCTCGACCAGCGGATCGGGGTCGAGCTCGGCGCCCGCGTCCCGGTGGACCCAGCGGAGGTCGAGCGCACCGGGGGTCTCCAGTTCGATCTCCTCCTCGGGGCCGTCGACGGCCGCGACGACCACGACCGGGGCGCCGGCGGGGATCCTGGCGAGGGCGCCGGCGATCGCCGGCAGCACGCAGGCGTCTCCGACGAGGAGGTGCCAGCCGGCGGCGGGGTCCGGCGCGTAGGCGCCACCGGGGCCGATCAGCTGGACGCGGTCGCCGGGGCCGGCCGCCGCAGCCCACGGCCCGCCGACACCGGCGCTTCCGTGGTTCACGAAGTCGATGATCAGCTCGCCGCGATCGGGACTCCACTCCCGCACCGAGTAGGTGCGTACCCGGGGCCACCGTTCGCGGGGCAGCTCGGCCTTGATCCGCTCGATCTCGAACGGCGCCTCGTAGCCGGCGCCCTCGGGCGGGAGCTGGAGCTTCACGTAGTGGTCGGTGAACGGGCCCGCCGCGAACCCCTCGAGGCCGGGCCCTCCGAACGCGATCCGGATCAGCTGTGGGGTGACCCGCTCGGTCCGCTCGACGACGGCGACCCGGGGCGGCGTCTTCTTCGCCGACATCTTCGCTGGGGAGGTGGACACGGGGGAGGAGCCTACGGATCCGCCGTTTCGGTATCGATTGCGTGGGCAACAGTTGCAGAAGCAAACGTTACCTGCTAATTTGCTTGTACGAGCAACTATTGTATCCACAAACAAAACGGACCAAGGAGATTCGAGACATGAGCACAGTCACCGAGACGGGGATTCCGGCCGGCACATGGACGATCGACAAGGCACACACGAAGGTCGGCTTCGCCGTCAAGCACATGGGCGTCTCGACCGTGCGCGGCGAGTTCCGCGAGTTCGACGGGGTCCTCGAGGTCGACGAGAGCGGCAGCCTGAGCGCTCGCGGAACCGTCAAGGCGGCTTCGGTCCACACGAACCAGGAGCAGCGGGACGAGCACCTGCGCTCGGCCGACTTCTTCGACGTCGAGGCCTACCCGGACATCGACTTCCGCTCGACCTCGATCGAGCGGCTGGACGACGAGAACTTCCGGATCGCAGGCGAGCTGACGATCCACGGCGTCACCAGGCCGGTTGAGCTCAACGCCGAGATCGGCGGGGTCGAGCTCGGCATGGACGGCGAGCAGCGGACCGGGCTCGAGGTGACGGGGCAGCTCTCCCGCAAGGACTACGAGATGAGGTTCAACGCAGCGCTCGGCAGCGGTAACGCCGTCGTGGCGGACAAGGTGAAGCTCGCGCTCGACGTCGAGGCGATCCGGCAGGACTCCTAGACCCTCCGGTGACGGAGTGACCGGGCGGCGGGCGCCTCGGGTGGCGCCCGCCGCTTCTTCGTGCTCCGCCCCCGCGCGCGCCCGCGCCTCGATGTTTCGATCTGCGCGGACGCGGCATCTATGCGTGATGGACCCGCATCCGGAGGACGCACGCCCCGGCGAGACCGAGCAGGAACGGATCGACCGCAACCTCGGCGATCTCCTGCAGGAGCTGAGGGTCGCCTTCCCGGGCGTCCAGATCCTCTTCGCGTTCCTGCTCGTCGTGCCCTTCCAGCAGGGCTGGACCGACGTCGACGGGACGGCCAAACGCGTCTACTACGCAGCGCTGCTTCTGACCGCGATCTCATCGGTCTGCTTCATCGCTCCGACGGCCCGGCATCGGATGCGCTTCCGCGAGCGCGATCTCACCTGGGTCGTGGAGAGCTCACATCGGCTCATGGTCGCCGGGCTGATCAGCCTCGGCGGCGCGATCGCTGCGGTGCTGCTGCTCGTGACGATGGTCGTCTTCAGCGACCTCTTCGCGCTCGTGATGTTCGCGCTGCTCGTGGCGCTGATCGTCTGGATCTGGTTCGCCGCGCCGATGGCCCGGGCGAGGAGGCGCGCCTGAGATGAGCGGCCGGGTCGCGATCCTCGACGTCGACGGCACGCTCGTCGACTCCAACTACCAACACGCCATCGCCTGGTTCCGCGCTTTCCGCGAGCACGACGTCGCGCCGCCGATCTGGCGCATCCACCGCCACATCGGCATGGGCGGGGATCAGCTCGTCGCGGCGGTCGCCGGTGAGGAGGTGGAGCGCGAATGCGGCGACGCCGTCAGGGACGCGGAGAAGCGACTGTATTCGGAGCTGGTCGGCGAGGTCTGTGCCTTCGAGGGCGCCACCGAGCTGGTCGAGCGGCTCGCGTCGGAGGGATCGGAGGTGGTCCTGGCGAGCTCCGCCAAGCAGGACGAGGTCGAGCACTACGTCGAGCTCCTCGGCGCCGCCGAGCTCGTCTCCTCCTTCACGACGGCGTCCGACGTCGAGAAGACGAAGCCCGAGCCCGATCTGATCCTCGCCGCTCTCGAGAAGGCGGAGGGCGGCGATGCGGTGATGGTCGGCGACTCGACCTGGGACATCGAGGCCGCCGAGCGCGCCGGCATCCCGACCGTCGCCGTCCTGACCGGCGGATTCTCC
>JAGQUO010000098.1 GCA_020438445.1 Solirubrobacterales bacterium | reverse complement strand
CTGACTACGCCGTCCGCGCCGAGATCGAGGAGTCGCGCGGCGACTCGGACGCGGCGTACATCAACCGCCTGATCAGGATCCAGCGCTACCTGGCGGTGGCCGGCCGGATCACGCTCCTGGTCGGCACCCAGGGCAGGCGCACGCGCGTGCCCGCGGCCGTCGCCGGCGCCACGCTCCTCGGTCTCCACAAGATCCTCGAGAACATGGAGATCGGCCACAACGTCATGCACGGCCAGTGGGACTGGATGAACGATCCCGACATCAACTCCCAGACGTGGGACTGGGACACCGCCTCGCCCGCGTCGGCCTGGCGCCACTCCCACAACTACGTCCACCACACGTTCACCAACATCCGCGGCAAGGACAAGGACCTCGGCTACGAGATCATGCGGATCGACCCGCATCAGGACTGGCACCCCGTCTACCTGCTGCAGCCCTTCTACAACGTCGTGCTGATGCTGTTCTTCGAGTGGGGGGTGGCGCTGCACGACCTCGACTTCGAAGCGATCCGCAAGGGCGAGAAGCCGATGCGGCAGGTCAGGGACGAGCTCCGCGAGATCGCGACGAAGGGGGTGCGGCAGGCGCTCAAGGACTACGTGCTCTTCCCGGCGCTGAGCGGCCGCGAGTGGAGGAAGACGCTGTACGCCAACTTCACCGCGAACCTGGTCCGGAACGTCTGGTCGAACGCGATCATCTTCTGCGGCCACTTCCCCGACCAGACCTACACGTTCACCGAGGAGGAGGCCGAGAACGAGTCGCGCGGCGGCTGGTACGTGCGCCAGCTCACCGGCGCCGCCAACATCGAGGGCGGCCCGCTGTTCCATCTGATGAGCGGCAACCTCGGCTACCAGGTCGAGCACCACCTCTATCCCGACATGCCGTCCTCCCGCTATGGGCAGATCGCGCCGAAGGTGCGGGCGATCTGCGAGAAGTGGGGGCTGCCCTACAACACCGGCCCCTTCCGCAGGCAGTGGGGGACCGTGCAGCGGACGATCCTCCGCCTCGCCTTCCCCGGGGGACGCGAGCGGCCGAAGCCCGGGCCCTGGAGGGAGCCGCCGCCAGAGCCCGAGCCGTCCCGCAACGGAGAGGTCGACCGCCGCACCGCCGAGGGGGCGCTGGCGCCCTTCCCATAGGCCGTCCCGCGCCGCCCGACGGCTCCTTCCCGAATGTCTGATCCGATCGCCGCCGGCCCCCGTAGGGGTCGGCGAGGGGGCAAACACGAACGGAAGGAATGACCGTGAACGACCAATTCGCGATCACCACCGGATTCCGGCGTCGCTTGCTCACAGCAGTGGCGGCGGTAGCGGCGATTGCGCTCACCTTCGGGCTGACCGCAAGCGCCGAGGCCAAGAGCCTCGGCAAGACGACGCTGAAGCCGAACGTCGCGACCTTCGAGGCGCTCTCCGACCTCGGGGTGTCGGTGACGCCGCTGAAGCCGGCGAAGGCGGGGAAGAAGGGCATCTCGTTCCCGATCACCGGGGCGAAGCTCAACAAGAACCTCACCGGGAAGATCGACCACAGCGGCGGTCTCAAGTTCGCCGGCGGCGGCGCCAAGCTCGCCGTCAAGAACTTCCTGGTGAAGATCGGGAAGAACAAGTCGTTCCTCTACGCCTACGCCGGCAAGGCGAAGGTGAAGCTGCTGAGCCTCGACCTGAGCAAGGCGAAGCTCCGCAACAAGGGGGCGACAGTGACCAACGTCAAGGCGGCGCTCGCCAAGCCCGGCGCGCAGGCGCTCTCGGCGACCTTCGGGGCCGACATCCCCAAGGGCCTGCCGATCGGCAAGGTCACCGTGGCCTTCAAGTAGGCCACACCACACCTGGCAGGGACTGAAGCGGGGCGGCCTCCGGGCCGCCCCGTCTCGTTCCCGGGCTCAGCCGAGCTTCGTCACCTCGTCGCCGACGGCGATCTCCCCGGCGACGACGACCTTCGCGTTGAGCCCGCGCAGCCGCATCCGCCGCCCGGTCTCGGAGTTGACGACCTTGAGGGCGTCGACGCCGAACCGGCGGGAGAACTTGCCGCAGCCGAGGTGCGGGGCGGCGGTCACCTCGAGGACGGCACCGCCGATCGCCAGGCGGGTGCCGGGCGGGAGGTTGTCGGCGCTGAGGTCGAGGTCGACGTAGAGCTGGTCGCCCGCCTCCGCCCAGTCGGCGTGCTCGGGGCTGTCGGCGACAAGCGCCGCCGCGCGCGAGCTCATGACCGTGACCTGGGCGTCGGGGTTGGGCCGCCCGTCGGCCGTGGTCGACGTCGGCCGCCACGACCACATGTCGCCGGCGACGCCGGCCTCGAGGTCGAGCCGGCCCGACTCGGCGAGGACGCGCTGCTCCTCCCCGGGCCGGGTCACGACCAGCTCGAGCCGCCCGCGATCGGCGGGCGCGGCGCCGACGTGGCCGAGTCCGGACTCCAGTCGTGCGCGATCGACGGCCGCCATCGCGTCGATCCTACGCCCGTTCCGGGCGGGGCGGTCGCTTCTGCAAACCTCCCGACCCGCGAATGGCTCCCGACCAGAACAACCGGCAGGAGAAGAAGCTCGTCCTCGTCGTCGTCGACTCGCTCCGCTGCGACATGCTGGTGCGGACGGTCGAGGCGGGCGACGCGCCGACCTTCCGGCGGTTGATCGAGCGCGGCGAGCTCGTCGGCGACTGCGTCTCCTCGTTTCCGTCGGTGACGCCCGTCTGCACCTCGGAGATCACGACCGGCGTCCGCCCCGACCGCCATCTGATCCCGGGGATGAACTGGTACCACCGGGCCGAGCAGCGCTACGTCGAGTACGGCTCGTCGTTCGAGGCGACGCGCGCCTTCGGCCTCTTCCGCTCGCTCTACGACACCGTCTACAACCTCAACATGGGGCACCTCAACTTCGAGACCCCGACGCTCTTCGAGCGGCTCGCCGACGCCGGCTACCGGACCGCCGGCACGCCGTTTCTGATCTACCGCGGCCGGACCCGGCACGAGGTCGGGCTCGAGGGCCTGCTGAAGGCCTTCGCCAACGCGGCCAAGTTCCACCACGCGGTCTGGGGGCCGGAGGAGCTCTTCTACGGCGAGCTCTACTCCTCGCGCAAGGTCGACGCCAAGCCGACCCTGGCCCGGCCGGCGACCCGCGACGCCTATTCGGCCGCCGCCGGCCGCGACCTCGTCGAGCACGACCTCTACGACTTCCTGCTCTTCTCCCTGCCCGACGTCGACTACTACTCACACCGCGACGGTCCCGAGGAGACCGAGGAGGCGATCGCGCTCGCCGACGACGCCCTCGCCGAGCTGATCGGAGCCGGCGGCGGCCTCGAAGCCTTCCTCGAGCGCAACGCGGTGATCGTCGTCTCCGACCACGGCCAGAGCTTCGTCGAGCACCCGCTCGATCTCCAGGCGCTCCTCGGCGAGCGCTGGCAGGTGCTCCAGCCGAACGCCGAGCTCACCCCCTCCGACCAGCTCGCCGTCGGCCCGAGCGGCCGTGGCGCCGGCATCTGGCTGCTTCCCGCCGACGCCGACGAGCGCGCCCGCCTCGGCGCCGAGGTCTCGGGCTGGCTCGAGCACGAGGTCGAGGGCGTCGACCTGCTCGCCTGGATCACCCCCGAGGGCGAGGGGCGCGACCGCTGGGCGGCGGTGAGCGGCAGCGGCATCGAGCTCCGCTTCCGGCCCGGCGGCCAGGTCACCGACCGCCGCGGCCGCGGCTGGGAGCTCGACGGGGACCCGGCGGCGCTGAAGGCGCGCGTCCACGCCGGCCGCTTCCTCAGTGACGGCTACCCCGACGCGCTCGCCCGCCTCTGGTCGGCGCTCAACAACCCGAACGCCGGCGACATCCTCGTCAGCCTCGCGACCGGCTGGGAGTGCGTCGACTGGGGCGGCGGCAACCACATCCCGGGCGGCAGCCACGGCTCGCTGCTGGCGACCGACTCGCTGGGGACGCTGCTGACCGTCGGCGTCGAGGGGGAGCGCCCCGAGCGCGAGCAGTGGGCGATCAGCGACGTCTACGGGCTGATCGAGGGCCATTTCGGGCTCGGGAACTAGAATCGCGGCGGTGGCGACCGATCTCCAGACAGGGGAGGGCGCGGCCGTGCAGCCGCCGCCCGGACGCTGGGAGGCCGCGGCCGACCGGACCTGGCGCCTGATCCGGCGCGTCCACCTGGGCACGAAGGAGCCGGCCAACTGGGTCCAGCTCTTCCACTTCGCCGTGGTCGGCGGCACCGGCTACGTCGTCAACCTGATCGTCTTCACGCTGCTCGCGAAGGGCGCCGACCTCAACCACCTGCTCGCCGCCGTCGGCGCCTTCGTCGTCGCGGTGACCAACAACTTCCTGCTGAACCGGAACTGGACGTTCCGCCGGCAGGGATCGAAGGAGTCCCACGCGGGCTTTCAGGCCGCGCGCTTCTTCACGGTCAGCGTCGTCGGGCTCGCGGTCAACCTGGCGATCCTCGAGCTGCTCGTCTCCGGCGCCGGGCTCGCCGAGCTGCCGAGCCAGGCGATCGCCGTCGCGCTGGCGACGCCGGTCAACTTCATCGGCAACAAGCTCTGGACCTTCGACCGCTGATCCGCCCGGCGGGCTGGGTGCGGCTGGCATAGTTCCGGCATGGTCAATTTCAAGAAGCTCTCCAGGCACGCACAGAAGGCGAAGGACCTGGTCGACCAGCAGGGTGGATCGGACGCTGTCAAGGACAAGGCCGGGCGGATCGGGGACATCGCCCGCGGCAAGGGATCGGTCTCCGACAAGGCGAAGGCGGCGGCCGAGGTGGCGCGCGAGAAGCCCAAGCCGGAGGACCAGGACCGATAGCCGCCCACGCTCACCCGCCGGCGTGATCCGCGCCGGCGCGATCCTCTGCGCCGTCCTCGCGGCGGCGCTGGCGCTCGCCGGGACCGCCCAGGCCGAGGGCACCACGCCCGTGCCCTCGGGCTTCCCGGTCACCCCCTCCGACTACCGGGTCACCCCCCAGCAGGCGGTGAAGGTCGCCGACACCGACCCGAAGATCCTCGCCCGCAAGGCCGAGCTGACCTCGCAGGACACGCTGTCGGCCAACGTCAAGGCCGAGGCCGTTCAGGTCTGGGAGGTCGGCTACTACCTGAACGGCGAGAAGGTCAACCTCGTCATCGTCGACGGCGAGACCGGCGAGGTCACCCAGTCGTGGACGGGACCCGCCGTCGACTGGCCGATGGCCCGCGGCAAGCCCGGCCAGTTCGGCCACATCCTCAACTCGCCCTGGGTCTGGATCCCGCTCGCGGCGGTCTTCCTCCTCGGCCTCTTCGACTTCCGGCGCTGGCGCAAGTGGGTCCACCTCGACCTGCTCGTCCTCCTCGCCTTCGGGATCAGCCAGGCCTTCTTCAACGCCGCCGAGATCGGCACCTCGGTCCCGATCGTCTATCCGCTCCTCGCCTACCTGCTGATCCGCATGCTCGCGATCGGGTTCCGCGGCCACGGCCTCGACCGCTCTCCGGGGGAGGGCCTGCGGCCGAGCATGCCGGTCTGGCTGCTGGCGACCGCTGCGATCGCGCTGATCGTCCTCCGGCTCGTCGGCAACCTCGCCGACTCGGGGGTGATCGACGTCGGCTATGCGGGCGTGATCGGCGCCGACCGGATCACCCACGCCGAGCCGATCTACGACGACTCCTTCCCCGAGGACAACCCGACCGGCGACACCTACGGCCCCGCCAACTACTTCGCCTACGTCCCGTTCGAGGCGGCCCTGCCGTGGAGCGGGTCCTGGGACGACCTCCCGGCCGCCCACGCGGCGACGATCTTCTTCGACCTGGCGACGCTCGCCGGCCTCTTCGCGCTCGGGCTCGGCCTCGTCCGCCGCCGGCGCAGCGCCGACGACGACGACGAGGAGGACGGCGCTGGCGATGCCGGGCCGGCGGCCGAGCCGCGGGGCGGCCGGATCCGCCGCCGCCTCGCCGCCTGGTTCCCCGACCGCGAGGGCAACGTCCTCGGATTGATCCTCGTCTTCGCCTGGGTCGCCTACCCCTACACGGCGTTCACGATGCAGAGCAACTCCAACGACGAGCTGATCAGCGCCCTCGTCGTCTGGAGCCTCGCCCTGTTCGCGAGCCCGCTCGCCCGCGGCGGGCTGCTCGCGATCGCCTCGATGGCGAAGTTCGTCACCCTGCCGCTCGTCCCCATCTACGCCGCCGGCGGCCGCGGGATCAGGTTCCGGACCGCCGAGGATCGCCGCATCTCGCTCCGGCCGCTGTTGCTCTTCGCCCTCTCGTTCCTCTTCTTCGCGGCGCTCCTGCTCGCCTACCCGGCGGTCGATCCCGGCCTCTCGATGTTCTGGGAGCGGACGGTGCAGAGCCAGCTCGACCGCGAAAGTCCGTTCAGCATCTGGGGCCAGAACGACCTCGAGTGGCTGCAGACCGCGCTCAAGATCGGGGTCGTCGGGCTCGGGGTGCTCGTCGCCTTCTTCCCGTGGCGGCGGACGCTGATCCAGATCGCGGCGCTGACGGCGGCGCTGATAATCGGTGTCGAGCTCGTGCTCGAGCACTGGTTCTACCTCTACATCCCCTGGTTCCTCGGGCCGCTCCTGGTCGCGATGGCGGCGCGGGACGCCGACGACGTCTCCGCCGACACCCCCATCCGCCAGATCAGGTAATCATCGTCCGATGCCGACGGCGCCGCGAATCCACCGGCCCCAGATCGCGGCGACGCTGCGGCAGCGCGGCGAGGTGACGCCGCTCGAGCTCTTCTTCGACCTCGTCTTCGTCCTCGCGATCACCCAGTGCACGGCGCTGATGGCGGACGAGCCGACCTGGCAGGGACTCGCGAAGGGCCTGCTCGTCCTCGGCGTCCTCTGGTGGGCGTGGGTCGGCTACTCGTGGCTGACCAGCGCCGTCGATCCCGAGGAGGGCGCGGTCCGGATCGTCATCTTCGCGGCGATGGCGGCGCTGCTGGTGATCGCGCTCTGCGTCCCGCAGGCCTTCTACGACCTCGGCCTCGTCTTCGCCGGCGCCTACGCCGTCGTCCGCACCGCCCACATCGCCCTGTTCCGGCTCGCGAGCGTCGACGACGCCGATCTCCGCGCCTCGACCAACGGCCTGGCGGTCAGCACCGCGATCGGCGTCGGCCTGCTGATCGTCGCCTCGCAGCTCGACGGCGTCGAGCAGGGCGCGCTCTGGCTGCTCGCGCTGCTGCTCGACATGGCCGGCCCCTACTTCTTCGGCGCCGAGGGCTGGAAGCTCGTCCCCGAGCACTTCGCCGAGCGCCACGGGCTGATCATCATCATCGCCCTCGGGGAGTCGATCGTCGCGATCGGCGTCGGCGCCGAGGAGACGCTGACCTTCGGGATCTCGGCGGCGGCGGTGATCGGCATCGCCCTCGCCTGCTCGCTCTGGTGGGCCTACTTCGACGTCGTCGCGCTCGTCGCCAGACGCCGGCTCGTCAACGCCGGGCCCGGCCGCGAGCAGAACGAGATCGCCCGCGACTCCTACTCCTACCTCCACTTCCCGATGGTCGCCGGGATCGTCCTGCTCGCGCTCGGGCTGAAGAAGACGATCGGCGACGTCGAAGAGCCGCTGAAGATCGAGGTCGCGACCGCCATGCTCGGCGGCCTCGGGATCTTCCTGCTCGCCCACGTCGCCTTCCGCTGGCGCAACGTCCACCGCTTCAGCACCCAGCGCCTGATCGCCGCGATCGTCCTCGCCGCCCTGATCCCCCTGGCGGTCGAGATCGCCGCGATCGCCACCCTCGCGATCGCCACCGCGGTGATGGTCGCGATGATCATCTACGAGCTCTGGCGCTTCCGCGAGTTCCGCGACCGCCTCCGCCACGGCCTGCCGATCCACCCGGAGCCCGAGCCTGAGCCTGAGCCGGCCGCTCCCGCGCCGGCGCGCGCGAGCTGGGACTGAGGCGGCGGTCGACCGCTCCCAGCCGGTGCCGGACCGTGGATGGCAAGAACCGACGATCGGTTGGACGCTTCTTGCCATCGAGTCGATATGACCATGGTAAGATGACCAGAGTCATGACCGAAATCACCGCCACCCGGTTCAAGGCACACTGCCTGGCCCTACTCGACGAGGTCGCCGAGTCCGGATCGGAGCTCGTGATCACCAAGCGGGGGAAGCCGGTGGCGCAGCTGGTGCCCGTCGACGAGGACGTCTCCCTGATCGGGTCCATTCGGCAGATGGTCGAGGACGACGAGCTCATCGAGCCGATCGACGTCGAGTGGAACGCGGCGCCGCCCCCTGCGTGACCGTCCTGCTCGACACTCACGCCTGGATCTGGTGGGCGGCCGAGCCCGAGCGCCTGAGTGATCGCGCCGCTACCGCCATCGCCGCGGCGGGGACCGTCCTTCTGGCTTCGATTTCGTGCTGGGAGGTGGCGATGCTGGCCGCCAAGGACCGCGTTCGGTTCGATCGACCCGTCGAACGGTGGATCCGGCAAGCCCTCGCCCGCCCCGGGCTGGCCGCTGTCCCGCTGACGCCACGCGTCGCGACGGCTGCCGGCGTCCTGCCGGCCTCGTTCCCCGGCGATCCCGCCGATCGGATGATCTACGCGACCGCGCGAGCCGAAGGTGCCGAGCTGATCACACGGGACGGCCGCCTTCGCGAGTTCGACCCTCGCGGAACCCGCTGGTAGCGGGCAGCCCTCAGTCCGCCAGCATCCGCTCCGCCAGGCGCGAGTGGCGGTCCATGGCGTCGGTGTTGGCGAGCGCCCGGCCGAGCGCTCGCGCATCGCCCGCGAGGATGCAGAGCTTCTGCGCCCGGGTGACGGCGGTGTAGAGCAGGTTGCGGGAGACGAGCCGCGGCGCGTGGGTGCTGTGGAGGACGACGATCACGGCCGGGATCTCGAACCCCTGCGCCTTGTGCACCGAGGTGCAGAACCCGCCGCGGAGCGCCCGCGCCTCGCGGAAGGGCAACTCGACGATCTCGCCGACGTCGTTCTCCAGCCACAACGAGCCGTCCTCCTCGTCGGCTGAGTCGACGACGAACATCGTCCCGTTGGCGATCGCGTGGTCGGGGATCGAGCGGGTCGTGATCACCTTCTCGCCGACCCGGAAGCGGCCGTCGCAGACGCGCTCGGCCGAGCCGCAGAGCTCCTCGCGCATGCGCGCGTGCAGCGCGTCGATCCCCGCCACCCCCTTGTACTGGGGGGCGAGGAGCTGCACCTGCCGGACCGGGTCGAAGCCGTACTCGGCCGGGATCCGCTCGGTCGCGATCTTGATCACGTCGTCGGCGAGGTCCTCGGCGCTGCTGCGGAAATGGATGAAGAAGTCGCGCTCCTCCTCGCCGGTCAGCGGCTCGCGCCGCGGCGGCTCGCCGACCCGGATCGAGTGGGCGGCGCCGACGATCATCGACCGCCGCGCCTGCCGGAAGACGTGCTCGAGGCGCACCGTCGGGACGATGCCCGCCTCGATCAGCTCACAGAAGGGCTTGCCGGGGCCGACCGGCGGGAGCTGGTCGACGTCGCCGATCAGGACGAGGTGGGTGTCGGGCCCGATCGCCGCGACCAGGTGGCGGCAGATCTCCAGCGACAGCATCGACGCCTCGTCGACGATCACGAGGTCGGCCTCGATCGGCGCGTCCTCGTCGCGGCCGGGGATCTCGCCGGGGATCCACTCGAGCGCCTTGTGGATCGTCATCGCCGGGGCGCCGTCGGTCGCCTGCGTGAGCCGTCGCGCCGCCCGCCCGGTCGGCGCCAGCAGCCGGATCTCCAGCTTGCGCGGCTCGCACATCGCGCTCAGCGCCT